>DASUWS010000350.1:0-17525 GCA_036378295.1 Ktedonobacterales bacterium | reverse complement strand
CGGAGCCGCCCGGCCCAGGAGACCCGGATGGTGGGATAGGCGACAGGCGGTGCGCGGTGCGCGATGTATCGGCGATGAAGATATCAGCCTGATCGGCTTCAGCGAAGAGCGTGGTGTTCCTATGTCGCAGGCGGCGTCGGGCGGCGCTCAGTGACGAGACGGTAAGCACCAGGAGCAAGAGGAAGAGTGCCCCAGACGCCAGCTCGACCCAGATGGATAGAGGGTGCGCCACAAGCGGGAACGGCAGCGTCATGGCGGTGAGCAGGTGCGCTCCATCGTAGAAGTGAAGGTGGAGCAGATTCCAGGCTGCATTCCCCAGATAAGCGAGCAGAAGCATGCCAGAGACGCTTGCGAGAATGACCTGACCATGCGATGCCCGGCGCGCACGTGCTCCCTGCTCGTTTGCGTTGCGGGCTGTGGGCATCGCGATACCTCCGCTAGATAGCAATATCACTCTATGGTGAGACGAGTTGCAGCGCATTGCGCATGCGAAACCAAGAACCGCGGACCGCGAACAGGTGTGGGCTGCTCGTGCGGTTTTGTGGGCTGTGGAACAGAACGATGATATCCGTCCACAAACGCTTCGTCGCTGGGATGCTTCATGGAAATCATACCGCCACTGTCAACAGCACGATGACATAATGCTCGCGGCCTTCACCATCGATGGCAAATAAGTTGCGGATACGGAAAGGCATGCGTGATGGTGTGGTCGGCGCATGCGATGGGTGTTCCGGGGAATTGCTCCCATAACCTCCGGAACATCCCCTATCCAGATGGTGCGCGGTGTGTCGCTTATCTGGTGAGGCATGCGTGTTCCAGAGAAGGCGGATCCTGATGTCTCAATCACAAACGAGTTTTCCCTGGATTCGGGCGGCGGCCATTGGAGCGGGTGTGATCACGGCTCCGCTCGCCGCTGGTATCGTCTACAGCGCTGTCGCAATTGACCACGCTGTTCCGCTGTCTCCCGCCGTCGAGGCCGAGCGTCGCCGTCTGCAAAGCGCCCAGGCTGGCGAGGTGAGCTACTACGTAGACGAGGCAGTTCCTGGGCGGCCTCTTGTCCTGGTCCACAGTATCAACGCCGCAGCCTCCGCGTATGAAATGCGTCCGCTCTTCGAATACTACCGCACATGGAGACCCGTGTTCGCGCCCGACCTGCCCGGCTTCGGATTCTCCGAGCGCACTGATCGCGCGTACTCGCCTGCGCTCTACACTGCCGCCGTTCTGGATCTCTTGCGCGGGGTGGTGGAGCGCTGGGGAGCCGCGGACGTGATGGCACTCTCGCTGGGGAGCGAATTTGCCGCTCGCGCTGCGTTGCAGCAGCCAGAGCTTGTGCGCTCGCTGACATTGATCTCACCGACCGGTCTGGCGTCGCAGGCGCGGATGAATCGCACCGAGCGGGCCAGCACCAGCCAGATGAGCGACCGACTCAACAGCCTCTTCCGTTTCCCGCTCTGGAGCCAGGCATTCTACGATCTCCTGGTGAGCCGCCCCAGCATCCGTTATTTCCTGCGGATGAGCTTCGTGGGTGAGCCTGACCCAGGGCTGGTTGCCTATGGCTATGCGACGGCGCACCAACCCGGCGCACGCTTCGCGCCGTTCGCCTTTGTCAGCGGCCAGCTCTTCACGCCGGATATCCGCGAGTCGGTCTACGAGCGGCTCACGATGCCAGTCATGGTACTGTACGACCGGGATGGCTTCGTTCGCTTCGATACCTTGCCTGACATGCTCAATCGACATGCGAACTGGAACGCGAAGCGCATCATACCAACCATGGGGCTGCCACAATTCGAGCGCCTGAACGAGACCACTGCCGCCGTTGACGCCTTCTGGCAGGAGATTGGAGCGGGTCAGGTATCCGGGATGCCCTGATCCGCCTGAGATCTCACTGATAGGACACGCCGCTGGCGATCAACTGGAGCATTCCGCATCCGCAACGATAGCCAGAGTGATGCTGGACGGCGGGATCGGGATGGGCACATGCCTTGCAGAGAGGTGCGCTGGAGTGGGGCAGCCCACAGGGCGGGGCAGGGAGAGCGGTTTGAGACGACTCCTTGCCCCAACAATTCTCTGCCAGGCTACTGCGGGTGCTCTACGTGTAATACCCGCGATACAGCCATACAGCAGCCATACAAAGGAGTGCGCGACATGAGCCAGCGGCAGCCGGGCCAGGATCAGGCGCCGAATCAGCAACAACTCTCACAGAATCCTCTCGACCGCGAACCCAAGCCACCGTATCCAGCGCAACATCAGCAGCCCCCAGGCATTGAATCGCAAATGAATCCCCGGCCCGACTATGGTGAGGACTCGTACAAGGGAACGGGCAAGCTCCAGGGCAAAGCGGCGCTGATCACAGGTGCCGATAGCGGCATCGGGCGAGCTGTCGCGCTGGCCTTCGCGCGTGAGGGCGCTGACATCCTCATCTCGTACTGGAATGAGGAGTCCGATGCGCAGGAGACAGCGCGTCACGTCGAGCGGGCCGGACGCAAAGCCGTCGCGGTTGGTGGCGACATCGGCGACGAGCAACACTGCCAGCGGCTCGTGGAGCGGGCGTTTCAGGAATTCGGCCATCTGGATATTCTCGTCAACAACGCTGGCTACCAGCTCAATCACAAAGGGCTGACCGATATCCCTTCCGAACAGATCGAGCGCGTCTTCCGCACCAATATCCTCGCGATGTTCTGGCTCTGCAAGGCCGCGCTTTCGCGGATGCAGCCTGGCGCCTGCATCATCAATACAGCATCCATCGAGGCATACCAGCCGAAGCCTGCGATTCTTGACTATGCCTCGACCAAAGGCGCCGTCGTCACCTTCACCAAGGGGCTTGCGCTCGAAACGATAGAGCAGGGCATCCGGGTGAATGCCGTCGCGCCGGGGCCTGTCTGGACACCCCTCATCGTGATGTCGGGCGAGGCGTCGAACAACCCGATCGAATTCGGCGCGCATTCTCCGATGAAGCGGCCCGCGCAGCCAGCCGAGCTTGCCCCGGCCTATGTCTTTCTCGCTTCGCCTGAGGCAAGTTACGTCAATGGCGAGATTCTTGGCGTCACGGGTGGCGAGCCGCTCGCCTGAGACGATGTGACATGCTCACGGGCGCAAATCGCCGGGGTCTGCCAGTGAGACGAGTAGCCACCGAAGCAATCACTTCGCCTCGGCGGCTTTCCCTGTGCGCCGCATCATCGCGGTTAGCGCCTCGACCTCGCCGACGTGGCCCAGACATCCAATCAGCACAACTTTGAGCAGTTGGTGTTTGGTAGGCTCTGGCTGGCTCCATCCGGACAATGGCTCCAACAGCGCATCGAACGAGGGCAGCGAGAGCAGGTATGCGCGTAATGCCTCGCTGCTCTGGTCGAGATAGGTCAGCAATTCTTCGGCGTTGAGTTGGGGGATGGCCCTGACCTCCTCCTGCGTGTAGCCCGTCAGCGCTCCAAGCCCCAGATGGCCGATGCCCTGCGGATTGTAGCCAGTGCGCGCAGCCCAGCCTTGCGTCAGCCAGAGTTCTTCGCTCTGCGGCTTCTGCTGGAAGGTCCGCGCGATCACATCGAGCCAGCGCGCGACGTGCCAGACTGTGACGCCGACGCTATTCCCCTCGGCGTCGGGCTGCCAGGCGAGCGCCTCAGGAGACAGCTTGCCGACGCGGCGGCGCATCTTTTCGTTCAGCTCCGTGACCAGATCAGCGTATACCTCTGTGCCTTGCATCGACTCATTCCTCCGTGCCGTAGTGTATCTCCAGATCAGGTATGTCTCAGCGCAGTTCACTCCATCGATGTCCAGGAGAGTATAGCGGCAATGTACGGTAGCATCAATACGATGGTTCTGAATGTTTCTTTCATTTTCTCGAATACAGGTATCCCGATGGGGCTTCGCTATCTGTCCACGTTCCAGACCGTTGTGCGTGAGGGCAGCTTTACAGAAGACTGGCCAGAAAGCCCCCGGCTTTCGTCGCGGGATGCATGACCCCGTGCCATTCCCCATGGCAGGATGCTCTGCTGTCCATGAGCCTTGCTCGCGCCCTGGGGCATCATGGCGTGGGGTGCGCCCGCTGGACCCTTGGAAGCTCCGGGCTTCCAGCCGAGGGAGATGTCACTGCTATCGGAACACTACTGCGCCTATCGGGAAACGGTCGAGCGGTTCCTGAGCCAGCAAGGGATACAGGCGACGTGGGCATGCATATCAGCAACTACGATGTGCTCAAGCGGGCGGTGCAGGCGGAGATGGGCATCGCCATGCTGCCTGCTGGCGTGGTCATACCACCGCCTCCGGGCACGGTCGTGCGCGCGCTCGATGCGCTTGGGCGACACTCGGGCCGGGTTAGAGTTTGGTGCCGCTCGTTACGAAGAAGGTGGTAGCACTGAGGAACTGGCCTGCTTCGCCCGCCGCACGCAAGGCAGCCACGAGGCGGTCAGCCTCATCCGCAGAGAAGATCTTCTCCGCCTGGGCACGCCGCACGCCGCCCTCGTAGTGATAGACCCGCTCCAGCGCCGCATAGTCGGAGCAGATGTGCACCATCGCCGCCACGCGCACGTCCGCAAGGCCCAGTTCCTTGGCTAGCGCGGGCAGGTGATGGGCGATCCAGCCGTTGCGGATCGTGTCGCTGCGCCAGTTGAGGAAGCGGCGCACCAGTTCGCGCTCGACCACGTCCACGACAGTGGTTTGATGGTCTGGATCGGCGATGGCTAAGCGGCCCCCTGGACGCAACACCCGGATCATCTCAGTGAGCACCGCATGTGGATCGGCGACATGCTGGAAGGTGCGGATGGCATAGCAGCCATCGAAGCTGGCAGAAGTGAACCGGAGCTGACTTCCATCCCCATGCTCGAAGACCACTGGGAGGGCCGAGTCCTGCACGCGGAGCTGCGCCTGGGCAACCATCACGTCGCTCGGGTCGATCCCGACGACCTGTCCGTCGGGCGCAACGAGCCGGGCGAGCAGGCTCGCATCGGAGCCTGTGCCGCACCCGATATCGAGGATCCGCGCCCCCGAACGGATTGGGAGCAGGGAAAACACGTGCTGGGTGACTGCCTGGTGGAACGGATCACCCGCTTGCACGTCGAGGCAGTCCACAAGCCCTTGTGCATCCGTTTCTTGGTCGACAGCTTCGAAGCCGTGCGGGGGTCGGGGAAGCGTCATGGGTCATCCTCCTCGCATGGCCGGCAGGCAGCTTAGTCCCTAGCCCATACGGGGCCACGATTCACGTTTATGGCGCGGCTGCCTCCATCTGCAGCATATCAGCAATGAGTAGTATGCCGGCGATGGCATCCGCCGAGTTATAAGTGGCCCGTGCAAACGGGCGGAGACGCTCGGCGTTAGGTGGGGAACGCACGTGTGTACCCAGCATCCAGGCTTGAGTTTGCGGACAGGCCCTAGCCTAGCCCCACTTGCCGCCGCTTTCGTTGCGGGCCGCCAGAATGGCCAGCTCGAAGTGGCGCATCTCGATTACTGGCGACTTGATGCGCGCGTTGCCCGACTGTGCCGCGGACAGCGTCTCCGCGCCATTGGAGCGTACCCACTCTGAGACGGCGAGATTGGCAGCGCGACGGCAAACGAACTCGATATCGGCGCCGCTCAGCCCATCTGAGCGCTTCGCCAGCGTGTCCAGCGAGACATTGCTGGCCAGTGGGCGGCGCTTGGTGTAGATCTCGTAGATGACGCGGCGTGCCTGACGGTCGGGCATAGGCAAATCCAGCAGCAGGTCGAAGCGGCCCGAGCGCAGCACTGCCGGATCGATCAACTCAGGACGGTTGGTGGCTCCGACGACAATCACGCCGCGCCGTCCCTCGATGCCATCGAGCTCCGTCAGCAGTTGGCCGATGATCTTGTCGCTGACCGCGTCGAATGCGGTGCCGCGACGAGGTGCGAGCGCATCCATCTCATCGAGGAAGAGCACGCATGGGGCCACCTGCCGTGCCCGCTGGAATGTCTCGCGCACACCGCGCTCCGATTCACCTACCCACTTCGAGAGGAGCTCTGGCCCTTTGACGGCGATGAAATTCGCCTGGCAAGCCGTTGCCAAAGCGCGCGCTAGCAATGTCTTGCCGGTTCCTGGCGACCCACTGAGCAGCACACCACGCACTGGCTCCAGATCCATCGAGGCAAAGACATCTGGATAGCGCAGCGGCCACTCGATCGTCTCGATCAGCGTGCGCTTGATGCCGTCGAGGCCGCCGACGCTCTCCCACGGCGTCTGTGTCACTTCGACGGCAACCTCACGCGCCGCAGAGGGGTCGATGTGTTTGAGGGCGTCGCGCATGTCGTCCATCGTGACGGTTAGCGCGAGGAGCTCATTCGTGGGGATGCTCCCACGGGTGAGCACGGCCTGGGGGAACGTGCGGCGCAGCGCCGACATCGCCGATTCGCGGCAGAGCGCGGCCAGATCCGCGCCGACGAATCCCGGCGTGATGCGCGCCAACTCTTCCAGATCAACATCCTCGGCCAGAGGCATATCGCGGCTGTGGATGCGGAGAATCTCCAGGCGGCCTATGGTGTCGGGTGCGTGGAGATTTACCTCGCGGTCGAAGCGCCCTGGGCGCCGCAGCGCCGAATCGAGCGCATCGGCGCGGTTCGTGGCCCCGACGACGATCACCTGGCCGCGTGAGCGCATTCCATCCATCAGCGTGAGCAACTGGCCAACGACACGCTTCTCGACCTCGCCCCAGACCTCTGAGCGCTTGGGGGCGATGGCGTCGATCTCATCGAGGA
The DNA here is from genome assembly GCA_036378295.1 of Ktedonobacterales bacterium. Taxonomy (GTDB): domain Bacteria; phylum Chloroflexota; class Ktedonobacteria; order Ktedonobacterales; family JADMIN01; genus DAHUXT01. The sequence goes on along the minus strand of DASUWS010000350.1, from coordinate 10,829 downwards.
AGATGACGCTGGGCGCGCTCTTCTGCGCGTCGGCAAAGACACGCCGTAGCTGTGCCTCGCTCTCGCCATAGAACTTGTCGATGATCTCCGGCCCGCTGACGCTGAAGAAGTGCGCGCCGCTTTCCGAGGCGACCGCGCGCGCAATCAGCGTTTTGCCCGTGCCGGGCGGCCCGTAGAGCAGAACACCCTTGGGTGGCTCGATGCCCAGACGGTCGAAAAGCTCTGGATGGCGTAGGGGTAGCTCGATCAACTCGCGCACATGCTGCAACTCTTCGCCCAGTCCGCCGATATCTTCGTACGTAACCTGGCTGGCGCGAGGCAGCGCGCCCGCTCCCGGCGCCTGAATGCGCAGGCTGGTCCCCGGCTCCAGGACGACGGCGCTGGCGGGATTGGTTGAGAAGACCTGAAACTCGCGCGCGGCCAATCCCATGCCCGGCACCCGGACAAGATCACCCGCCACCGTAACCAGTCCACGCAGCGTGCGGGCGACGTGGCGTAATTCTTCTTCCGCCAGCGCCGCCGGACCGTTTACCGGCACCAGTGCGACACTGATGGCTGGTTGCGCGGTCGTGGCATGGATAGTGACGAGGTCGCCCAGTGCGGCTCCCGCGTTCTGGCGCACGAGGCCCTCCATCTGAATGATGGCGTCGCTCGGAATCGTCGTTCCCGGCAGGCTGGTATCGTTCGGATGCGGGTCGTTGGGCCAGGCATGGATACGCGCGACCGTGGCTCGCTGCCCCTCGATCACGATCACATCGTCATCGCGGCAGCCAAGCGCTTCCAGCGCGGCTGGCGTAATAAATGCCGAGCCACGCGGAATGAGAATGGCTTCGGCTACGGTCATTTGCAGTGACGTGCTGGTACGCACGGGATGATCTGTCGTGCTCATGGTGCTAATTCTACGGTCGCCCACCCTCGAACGTTGCAGGCGCTTCCAGACGCTATGTATCCTGACGTATCCTGACGCATGTCAGAACAAACGCTGGCACGTGTGATGAGTCATGCGTTGCTGGCGCGGTGCCGCGTCACACGCACCGCAGTATACCAGATGCGTGCCGCGCCCCAGGTCGTCTGGCGGATGTCCATCACCCGCGCTATCATCCGGTGTAGGCTCGTTACCATCGTAGATGAGGAACCACGGCATGCGCAAAGGAGAGGCAGTATGGTGACGGTGGCGTTGCTTCTGCGGCTTGAGGCAAAGCCGGGCAAAGAGGCAGAGGTTGAGCAATTCCTTCGGGATGGTCTGGCATTGGTGCAGGAGGAACCGTTGACGACCGTGTGGTTTGCGCTCCGCATGGGGGCGTCCACGTTTGGAATCTTCGACGCGTTTGCCAATGACGCGGGACGACAGGCACATCTGGCGGGCAAAGTGGCCGCCGCGCTGATGGCGAAGGCGCCCGAGCTTCTCGCCCAGGCGCCCAGCATCGAGCAAGTAGAGGTTCTGGCGGACAAGCTACCGGAGCAATAACGCACGACGGGCAGCGCTTCACGCTTCCCCGGAATACGCCGATGGCGCTGGTTTGCGACTGCCAAAGACGAGAAATATCGCCACGGCCGCCAGGCTAAATACGGCGATAGCGGTGGCCATTGGGATAGCGGTCGCGCTGCCGCCGATGCCAATCAATGGGGCGACGATTGCGCCGGGCGCGAACTGCATCACGCCTAGCAACGCCGAGGCGCTGCCTGCCGCGCGAACGTTGTCGAGCGCGAGCGTCGAAGCGTTCGGCGTAATCAGTCCCAGGCTGGCGACGAGCACAAAGAGCGCCAACAATATCCCCACAACGCCAATGCCACTGAGCACGACGATGAGCAACCCTATTCCCGCCAGAGCGATGGCCACCATACCCCAGGCGAGCAGACGCTGTGGCGCTACCCGCCCGACGATTCTGCCGCCAACCTGACTCGTCACGACCAGCCCTACAGCGTTGATGCCAAAGATCAACCCGAAGAACTGCGGCGAGAGGCCATAGACGTTTTGCAGGACGAACGGCGAGACGGAGATGTAGACAATGGCCGCGGCGAAAACAAATCCGCTGACGGTGGCGTAGCTGGCGAACTGGCGATCTCCTATCAGCTCGCGGATGGCGCCGAGCGTCGCGGAGATGCTGCCTGGCTGGCGTCGTTCCGGTGGCAGCGTCTCGGGCAGCCCGTAGGCCGCGGCGAGGAACAGCCCAGCGCCGATGAACGCCAGGGCGGCAAAGAGGCCTCGCCAGGAGACCAGCGCGAGTAACTGGCCGCCCAGAACCGGCGCCACGATAGGGGCAAGCCCATTGACGAGCATCAGCAGCGACAGGAAGCGGGCGAGCGGGACTCCGGCGTAGAGGTCGCGCGCGGCGGCGAGCGCAATCACGATGCCCGCTGCTCCGGCCACGCCCTGCGCACAGCGGAGCACGATCAGATACGAGATCGACGGTGTTACGACACAGAGCAGCGACGCGAGCACATAGACGGCGATGCCCACAAGCAGGGGTCTCCGTCTGCCCAGTGCGTCGCTCAACGGCCCCACGATCAATTGGCCGAGCGCCAGTCCAAGAATGCACGCGCTCAGCGTCATCTGCGCCTGCGAAACGTTGATGCCTAGATCACGGCTGAGCATAGGAAGTGAGGGGAGGTATAAATCGGAGGAGAGTGGCGCGAACGCCATCAACCCACCCAGCAAGAGGACGTGGCGAGCGCGAATTGGGCGCGCGGCTGCGGTCGTCTCTGAAGCCTCGGTCGTCTCCGTGAGGTTTCCGGTTCCAGTTCCAGCGCTATCGGTGGCCACGACCTGTTCGGGTTCGTCGATCTGCTCGATCTCTCCGTTCGGTTCGATGGTTTCAATGTACGCGTCGAACGCGATGTCCTGCCGGTGTTTTGGTTCCGGCGTGAAAGACGTGCCTGACATGTGGACTCCTGTGTTCAATAGTTCAATATTATCGAACAATGGAAGCGTAGCAAAGCGCATGATAGAATGTCAAGTATGAGAACACCACTCCATCCCGCACGTGAAGATTTGTCCCTGGCGAATATCCTGTATGCGCTCGGCGATCCAGTCCGTCTGCGGATCGTGGGACAACTGGCAACCGCTCAACAGGGAGTCAGTTGCCAACATATCGTGCTGGGCGAGGGGTTGCCGAAATCGACACAGTCACATCACTTTCGTGTGCTGCGCGAGGCGGGGTTGATTCGGATGGAGCCACAGGGGCGGCGCATGCTGGTCTCGCTCCGCCACGAGGATGTGGAGGCTCGCTTCCCCGGCTTGCTCGATCCTATCCTTCACCTGTGCCGTGGTGAACGCGGCAGCCACGCCATCGCCTGAGCCTGGTCAAAAAGACCTTCTTCTACCCCATCCCCTCATGCCGGTGGAGGAGGGGCACGCTCTGCTCATCTCCGCCGCTTCAGTCCCCACACCAATGCAACGATGCCGACGCTACCCACGAGTAGTGCCACGAACGTCCACCAGTAGGCGACGCTGAAGTCGATGTGCGTCAGGCCAAGGCCGAACAGCGGAAACAGCACAATCATAATGGCGCTGAAGAGACCCGTCTCCAGGGAGAGTACGGTCGCGCGTTGTGCCTCGGGACTGCGTTCGTTCAGGTAGGTGCTGATGGCGGGATAGAGTACCGAGTCGCCTACATGCAGCAGCCCGAGGTAACCGACGAGCGCCAGGCCGGGTACGCGCGATGCCAGCGCAAGCAATCCTACCATCTCCGCTCCGACGAAGATCGCCAGCACCCAGCGGCGCGGCAGCCACCGTATGATGCGTGGCGTGGCGGCGGCGAAAAGCGCATCCGGCACAACTGGAATCGCAAGCAGCAGGCCGATGGTCGCCAGCGAGAAGCCGATGCTGTGATAGTAGAGCTGGGTATAGTAGCCAATGGTTGTCATGACACCCGCCGTCAGTCCCGAAAGCAGAAGCAGCCCCAGCAGCCCTGGGTCGCGCCCGACCGCGCGCAGCCCCTCGCGCAGGTGCGCCAGGGGATGAGGACGTTGTTCCGCATGAGCACGGTGTTCCGGCAGCGCCAGCAGCGGCAGAATCGCTACCGCCGACGTCAGCGCCGAACAGACGAACGGGAGCGCTCGCCCGGCATCCAGCAGGAACCCTCCGGTTGCGACGCCTGCTGTCTGCATCAGCAGGACAATCACAAACATACGGCTGAAGAGGCGACTGTAACGCATGGCTTTTTCCGCGCTGCCTGAACGTTCTACCAGAGTCCAGAGCAGCGCGCTGTCCGCGCCGCCACGAAAGGCGAAGGCGAGGCCCTGCAGGGTAAAGCTCAGCGCGATCAGTGCGGGCGTTGGCGCGAGAAAGAGCATCTCGGCCACCACAACCAGCAGCGCGGAGATGATCAGGCTGATGCGCCGCCCAACCAGATCGGCGAAAATACCCGTCGGGACCTCGGCGATGAACTTGGCGAGGTGAAAGCAGGTCTCGAAGAGACCGATGGCAAACGGCGAGTAGCCGCTGAGCGCGAGATAGACGACCCAGACGCCCTGAGTAAAGATGAGGTTGGTCGCGGCGGTATACACGCCAAACGCGAGTGCCCAGCGGCGTTGCGTCGTGTATGGCGCGATCTCGACGGCGGGTAACTCAACGATAGACGGAAGGTTCATAGCTGCGATACTCACATTTCCGGGAAGCAGCCCAGGCGAAGGCAGACTTCGCGGGCATGCTGATGCGGTGAACGGGATGGCGTGCGACGTAGCGCGTCGTGTGGGGGGCGTGCTTCCCGGCAATGGAGCAGATCGCTACGATGCGAGCCTGCAAGCAGAAGGGGCAAGGAGAGGAATCATCAGACGCAATGGCAACCGTGCCGCGCCATGCCTGCGATACGCTCGAAAAGCTCAGCATGGAATGCGGACAAGCGGAGCGTGGCGCATGGTCCTCGTCTCGCCGCGTAAGCAAATGCGCCGGGCTTACGCGGCAGGGCAGCCGTTCTTGTGTGGCCTGTTGAGGAGGAGCAGTCGCGCGACCCCATGACGGCGGCGGCGACGCTGATAGTGTGTTTTCATAGCCGAGATGCTATCACGCGGAACCGGGCAGGTCAAGGATGTTACGTATAGCAGGCGAGGCCATGTGAAGGGCGCCGTCCCTATACTTTTGGCGTCGTCCCTTGTTTGATATGCGCATCAGTGCTACCATGCGGCCCATGTATGATAGCCGCTGAAACATGGGAGATTGGGAGTCAGAGCTATGCAGTCATCGGCGGTATTGCTGCGAAGCAAAATAGGCATTGCCGTATTGGGCATCGTCATTCTCGGTGGCGTGGGCGCGTACTTGGGAGCATCGAGCGCCTGGCATCCCAGCGCGGGGCCGAGGAATGGCGGCATAGCAAATACTGGCACGGGTGCCGGTACGGCTACCGCGGCCGGCCCCAATAGCGCGGCGACATCGAGCCCCACCGACGGCTCCGGCACGCAGACCGGGAATCCCTCGCCAACGAATATCCCAGGGGGTCCGCAGCCGACGAACCCGCCCGTTGGCACTGGCCAGACGGTTGATCTGCACGGCACCATCGGTACTATCAATACCGATGCGAACACCTTCATGCTCAACGGCTCGACAAAAGTAATCGTGAACGGGCAGACGTCGTTCCAGGGCAGCGCTACGAGCTTCCAGGGTTTGCGCTCAGGTTGGTCGGCTGAGGTGAAGGGGCAGTGGCAGGGCGACGGCACTTTCCTGGCGTTCCTGGTCAACTCAGACAACGGCAACTAGCACAATTCGCGCACCAGATCACCAGAAAACAATCCCCGGTGGGAACGCTGAGACGCGTGCCACCGGGGATATCTATTTGCCGTGATTCACAACTCCCCGATTCGCGGACCATGCCGGTCTGCGGCCCCTCCCCTGCAAGGGGAGGAGGTAGGGGGAGAGGTCTGCTACTTGATCTCGGCCTTGGCGCCAGCCTCTTCCAGCTTGGCCTTGGCGGCGTTGGCCTCGTCCTTCGAGACGCCCTCTTTGACAGCCTTCGGCGCGGACTCGACCACGTCCTTCGCCTCTTTCAGGCCCAGGCCGGTCAGCTCGCGAACCGCCTTGATGACGTTGATCTTGTTCGGGCCGACCTCGGTCAGCGTAACATCGAACTCGGTCTTCTCCTCAGCAGCGGGGGCGGCCTCAGCGGCAGCGCCACCACCCATCGCGGGCATCATGCCAGCGGCCATCACAGGCGCGGCGCTCACGCCCCACTTGTCCTGCAGAGCCTTGCTCAGCTTGACCAGATCGAGCACGCTCATGCTATCAAGCTCTTCGATAATCTTATCCACATCAACGGCCATGACGAAATCTCCCTTTCAGCGCGGCATGTCTTCTGCCCTATGCGCCTGATTTGATATCATCCCCACGGACAGCCACTGCCCGCGCTCTTGCCCCTGGCGACCTGGCGCCAGATGGCATCCTTCGTACAGAAATGGTTGACTAGGCAGCCTGCTCGCCGCCAAGTTGGCGGATGCGCGCCTCCAATACGTTGATCATGTCGCGCATGGGTGCCGTGAACACACCGTAGATCTGATTGAGCGGCCCGTGAATCGAACCAACAACCTCCGCGTGCAACTGATCTTTGCCAGGAATCTTCGCCAGGTCCTCGACCTCCTTGGCCGAGATAGGTGCCTGCTCCAGAATACCCGCCTTGACCGTCACTGGCTTCCCGGTGCGTGCCGTCTTCAGGTAGTCAGTTATTGCCTTGGCTGCTGCGATCTCGTCGTCATAGCTGATCGCAATCGCGGTCTGGCCGTGCAGCAGTTCGGAGAGATCCTGGTAATGCGCCCGCTCGGAAGCGATACGCAGCAGCGTATTCTTGACGACATGCATCTCCAGTCCCGCCGCGCGCAGCCTGCGCCGCAGTTCGGTCACTTCGGCAACCGTCAGGCCCTGCGTCGTCAGAAGAACCGCGCCGCGTGCTCGTTGCAGCTTCTCCATCATCTCGTCGATGACAGCGCTCTTGGCTTCAGTTGGCATCTTCAGTTCCTCCCATCCAGGGCAGATGTCAGGGGTAAAGCCGCCAGATGTACTCCGCATCCGGCCCGCTCCGTCCGTGGCGGACAGTGCGGCCCTGCAGGCTACTCGGGAACATCCGCACCATGCCGTCGTCGTGCCGTTGTAATGCCCACGAAAAAGGGCCTTCAGGTCGCCGACCCGAAGGCCCAGAGCACTTTATCGCCAGACACACCCTCGCGTGGTGTGTCGCGCTGTAAGCACCGTGGATACTTCGCCTCGGCAGGCCTTTCGCTTAAGCGCTTGCGCGCACCTGCTGTCTCTGGCATGTATGCGATTGTACAACGAATCCAGTATAGCAGCCACCCAGGGCCGCCGTCAATGCGCGAACCAGCCGCTCCTATACTCCCTCTCCGCGTCTGCGAGGGAAGGGGTCCGCTCGCTTGCTCGCTATGCCGTGCGCAGCGCCAGCGCGGGCTGGATCTCGAGCCGGACGCTCGGAGACATCGTCGAGCAGAGCACAATGCTCTTGATATACTGTCCCTTCGCCCCGGCAGGCTTCGCCCGCTGAATGGCGTCCAGCGCGGCTGCCAGATTCTGCGTCAACTGCTCATCGGTAAATGAGAGCTTGCCGATGGGAATGTGAATCAGACTGGTTTTATCCACGCGGAACTCGACGCGCCCGGCCTTCACCTCGCGCACCGCCTTGCCAACGTCGAAGGTAACGGTGCCGGTCTTGGGATTCGGCATCAGACCGCGCGGGCCTAGGCGTCGGCCCAGGCTGGCGACTTTGCTCATCACGTCCGGTGTCGCAATCGCGACATCGAAACCGAGCCAGCCCTCGTTGACCTGCTTGATCATATCGTCCAGTCCGACGAAATCGGCTCCGGCCTGCTCGGCCTCGGTGGCCTTTTCGCCCTGAGCGAAGACCAACACCTTCACCGACTTGCCCGTGCCTGCTGGCAAACCAGCCGTGCCGCGCACCATCTGGTCCGCGTGGCGTGGGTCAACGCCAAGCTGCATATGCAGCTCGACCGTTGGATCAAACGAGACATAGTTCAGCTTGCGCAGCAGGGGGATAGCCTCGCCTATCTGATAGAGCTTCTCCTGGTCCACCTGCTTGATCGCATCTTGATACTTTTTACCATGCTTTGGCATGCGAATCTGCCCTCCTTGTGGCTCATGGTCCGCAGTGACTGATGGGCGGATAGAAGCCGGGAATCGCCCGGCTCTGTCTCTCTAGACGTACATGATGGAACACAGAGCGCAGCGTTAGCCAGGTTGGCCCAGAGAACAGGGCCAGGAAACGCGCGAACCGTGTCTGGTGTCAACTCAACAACGAGCAATGACGGAGACGTCATCGCTCAGCCGATGGTGATCCCCATCGAGCGCGCGGTGCCTGCGATGATGCGCTCCGCCGCCTCGACATCGGTGGCATTGAGGTCTTTCATCTTCAACTCGGCAATCTCGCGCAGTTGCTGCTTGGTGATCTGGCCTGCCGTAGCCTTTGCCGGAGTCGAAGAGCCTTTGTCGACTCCCGCTGCCTTCTTCAGCAGGTCAGTTGCCGGAGGTGTCTTGATGATGAATGTGAAGGATCGGTCCTCGTAGACCGTGATCTCGGCGGGCACAATATTACCCACCTGGCCTGCGGTGCGCTCGTTATATTCCTTCACGAAGCCCATGATATTGATGCCGTGCTGGCCGAGTGCCGGGCCAACTGGCTGGGCGGCTGTTGCCTTGCCCGCGGGGAGCTGCAGTGTGAGCACCGCTTTGACGCGCTTGGACATTTCTACTCCTTATGAGGTCACTGGGCAATTACGAATGCGGACTTCGTCGCGAAGCCCTCAGGCCATTACGGCCCATGCCCTCCCTCGAATTGACGCTGGCCAGTCCGCGCATACGGTGGCACAGCGCCGCTCTAAACCAATTTGGAAATGCTGGGAACAATACAGAAAACTGGACAGCGAAACAGTGCGGAGACCCGTGACAATCGAGACGAATGAATCATACCGCGTGGTGGCGGTTCCCGTCACATCTTCTCGACTTCGAGGAAGTCCAGTTGCACGGGCGTTTCGCGACCAAAGAAGGAGACGAGCACTGTCACCTTGTTGCGCTCTTCATTGATCTCGCTGACCGTCCCGATAAACTCACTGAATGGTCCGCTGATCACCTTGACCGGCTGGCCGATCTTATACTCGATCTTGGCCTTTGGCTTCGCCTCCGCGCCAGCCGCGGGCGCGCGCAGGATGTAGCGCAACTCGCTTTCGGGAACGGGAACCGGCTCGGTGCCCATGCCGCCAACAAAGCCCGTCACGCCGGGAGTGTTGCGCACCGCGTGCCAGGTCACCTCGTCAAGCACCATATCGACCAGCACATAGCCGGGATAGATCTTGCGGGTCACCGTCCGGCGCTGCCCGTTCTTGATCTCCACCACCTCTTCGGTCGGCACGACCACCCGGAAGATGCGGTCCTGAAGCTGCATCGAAACAATGCGCGCCTCGATATGCGTCTTGACCTTGTTCTCGTAGCCGGAGTACGTGTGGATTGCATACCAGTGACGCCCCGGAATCTCGGGCTCTGGTGGCGGTAGCTGCTGCTCGCCATCTTCCAGGGGTTCCTGCTCCCGCGAATCCATCTTGCTCTCCTCCAGGGCACGGAGTGAAACCGCGCCAATGCGCTCGCCCAGCATCTCGCTTGCTGCTGCTCAAGGCGGACGGTTCGGCTGCGCGCAGCATCAACTCCCTGGGTTACTTGCCGGTACTCAACCCGATGACCCAGGTCAGCAGCCTGGACAGACCGATATCGGCGACGGCAAGAATCAGGGCAACGACCGCGGACATGGCAATGACGACAAGCGTCCAGTTCCATGCCTCGCTCCAGGTCGGCCAGGTCACCTTGCGCAATTCGATATACGATTCCGCGATGAAGCGTGTGATGGGATTACCGAGAGTCCAGGCTGGCACCGTATACGTGCGGAGCACGGTTCGATTCTCGCCCGACGCGAGTGGCCGGTCGCTCGCGAATGCCGCGGGCAACGGCCTGTTCTCGTCGACGGCCTCTTGTTCGTCGGCGAGTTGCTCCGCCTCGTCCTCCATCAGGCTCTCCCCGGCGGAATCAATCTCCTCGTCGCGCAGCACCTCATCGGCTGGCGTGGGCGTGCGTGGGGCACGATTGCGAGCCGCCTGGCGTCTGTCCTTGTTGGTGGTTGCCTTTGCCAAGGTGAGTTCTCCTGTTGCGAGTGGCCTCGAACGCGAGTGGCCGCTCCCGGGCGCGCTGCTATGCTCTCGCCCTGCTACTTCGTCTCGCGATGCTCGCGATGGGCCCGGCAGTACGGACAGAACTTCCGCAGTTCCATGCGCTCCGGATCATTCTTCTTGTTTTTCGTCGTGATATAGTTCCGGTGCTTGCACTCAGTACAGGCGAGCGTCACCAGAATCCGATTCTCTTTCCCTTTGGCCGCCATGTGTCCCCGTCCTCCAACCTTCTCTACCGCGGCAGCGCCGAATTGACGCGCTCAGGGATGCTGTCCAGGACATGCAACCACGCGCACATATTCTGACGCATATCATTCCGGATTATTGTATACCATCCCCCAAAGGGCTGTCTAGCACATAGACAGCTACCACTAGTGGGAGATCATCCTGGCTCAGGAATGGAACACGCTCCTGACCGACGGATATCGATCAGGAGCGCTGCCTCTAGCACCAGGCAACTCTACAAGTGGGCCTACGCCTGGACCTTGGTGACGGCGCCCGCGCCGACGGTGCGGCCGCCCTCGCGAATGGCGAAGCGCGACCCCTCCTCCAGGGCCACCGGGGTCAACAACTCGACCGTCATCGTGATGTTGTCCCCTGGGATCACCATCTCCACCCCCGCCGGCAACTGGATCGCCCCGGTCACATCGGTGGTGCGGATGTAG
>DASUWS010000349.1:0-15429 GCA_036378295.1 Ktedonobacterales bacterium | reverse complement strand
CTCGCTGGGCGAATTGCTCCGCCTCTGGGGCACGCGCCGCATGCCGCTAATGCTCTGGGATTCGACCGAAAAGTCCGTCGGGACGCTCGCATCCATTGTCTGGCGGCCGTGGTTTCACCTGCGCAGGCCGCCCTCACGCTTCAGGGTTCCGCCACGCCAACAAACACTCGGCGCAAGACTGCGCGATATCAGGAGCAGTATCGCGAGCAACGTCGGCTGGCCGCTGTGGCATGAGTTTCGCAATGGTCACTGGCGGCATCCGTGGGCATTGCATGCCGCGATGAATGCCAATTGGCTGGCGGCACGCTGGGGTATCGTCTTCCTCGGCACCTGGCTCGGCCTTTTCGCGCTGGATGCCGCCAATGGGCGCCTGCTCTGGCACGCGCTGCCAGCGCTCAACCTGTCGTCCGTCGAGCCCGCCCTGGCACCGCAAGGTACAAGCGCCCGCTTGCATTGACGCGCGCCCGGCCACATGGTACCATCGCCAGGATGGCGCTATGCAGGGTACGATAGAGCATGAGAGCATGGCGAAGTCCTCAACATTCGATTATGTTGCTGTTGAGATGAGATGGGAACAGCCTGGTATCACTGTAGGATGCTGGGTGGCGCGTGGGCCTGGGGAGCGAGGCATAAGCAGAATGGTGGCGGAATCGATACTCGGATGGATACGGCGCGCGCGGCTGCTGCCGCTGCTTGGGCTGGTCATGGTGACGATACTGGTGGCGGGCTGTGGAGCGAACGCCGCCGAGGATCCATTGCTGGCGGCGAAGGTGAACGGGCAAGGCATTACACTGTCGCAGTATCAGCAGATGCTCGCCCTGTATCGCGCCACCAATGCCCGCAATAACTTCTTCACCGACTGGCGTTCCACCAGCCAGCGCGGCGATCTCGCCTCGACACAGCAACAGGTGCTCGACATCCTCATCAATATCCAACTGTTGCGCGACCAACTGCGCCAGCAGCACATCACCGTCACGCCGAAGGCCATCCAGACGGCGCGCGATACCCTCAACAAACAGATCGCCGCCGATCGTAAGCAACTGGAGCAAAATCCCGATCCGGTACTCCAGTCGCTGCTGGATGCCGCCACCCCTGATGTGATCAACCTGCTTGCCGAGCAAGAAGCGATGCAGGCGGCAATTCAGGAGAAGGGCAAGATTCCATCTGTCCATCTGCGCGGCATCGAGGCCAAGGATATGCAGGCGGCGCACGACCTGCAGCAGAAGGCCGAGAGCGGAACCGACTTCGCGAAACTTGCGCGCGAGAACTCGCTGGCCAAGACCAGCGGCGCGCAGGGCGGAGAACTCGGTACATACTTCATCGGACAAGTCACGCCGCAGTTCGACAAGCAAGTCTTCGCGCCGGGCGCGCATCCCGGCAAATATCTGATTCTGCAGCTACAGAACACCTTCTGGCTGCTGGAGCTGACCAATCTCGGCCCGCGCACTATCTCGACACTCAGCGACACCCAGGCACAATCGAACGCCGTCTCTGCCTGGCTGGAGGAGGTGGTGCGTCCGGCGGCATCCATCGAGGAGTACGTGACCGTTGGCTGATTCCGCGCACACCACCAGCATTATCGTCGTCGGGCTTGGACCTGGCCGTTGGGAAGATCTGACCGTTGAGGCTCAGGCCATCCTTGACGCCGCGCCCGCCGTCATCGTCCGCACCGAGCGCCACCCCACCGTTAACGCGCTACGCCTGCGCCGTCCTGAGCTTCCGCTCACATCATTCGATGCGCTTTACGAGAGCGCCGAGTCGTTCGCCGACCTCTACCCACTGATGGCGCGTAAGACGCTGGAACAGGCTGCCATGTTGCCGGGCGAACATTCGCTGGTCTATGCGGTGCCGGGGCATCCTCTTATCGGCGAGGAATCGGTGCGCCAGTTGCGCGCCCTGGCGGTGGAGCGAGGCATCTCGGTGCGCATCGTGGCGGGCCTCTCGTTCCTCGAACCTGTCTGCGCGGCGTTGGGGCTTGATCCACTTCAGCGCGATCTGCAATTGCTGGATGCGACGCTGCTGGCCGATATCTCATCCGCGGCGATGACGGGCGCGATGCTGCCGACAGTTCCGGCGCTGGTGGCGCAAGTCTATAACCGCCGCATCGCTAGCGGCCTGAAACTGGCCCTGAGCGAGCTGTATCCCGACGATTGGGAGGTCACCGTCGTGCGCTGGGCAGGTCTGCCAGAGCAGGAAGTTATCGAGCGCATACCGCTGGTTGAGCTGGACCGCAGCGACCGCGCCGACCACCTGACGACGGTCTACGTGCCGCCGCTGCCGCCGACCGATGCTCTGCGCGCGCCGGAGGGACTGCGCTATGTCGTGGCGAAGCTCCGCGCGCCGGATGGCTGCCCATGGGACCGCGAACAGACACACCAATCGCTGCGCAAATATGTGCTGGAAGAAGCCTACGAGGTCGCTGAGGTGCTGGATGAGTGGGACGGCAGCCTGGAGATGGCGGAAAAGCTGGCGGATGAACTGGGCGATTTGTTGCTCCAGGTCTACCTCCAGGCAGAAATCGGCGACGAGGAAGACCTCTTCTCCCTGGCGGATGTCTACCAGCACATTACAGAAAAGCTGATCCGTCGCCATCCCCACGTCTTTGGCGACGCCCAGGTGAAGGACGCCGCGCATGTCGTACGCAACTGGGAGGCGATCAAGCGGCGCGAGCGCGAGAGTCGCGGCGAAGCGACCGGGCACGACAGTATTCTGCGCAAGGTGCCAGGTAGCGCCCCCGCGCTCTATCAGGCGTATGAGTTGGGGCGAACCGCGGCGAAAGCAGGTTTCAACTGGCCCGATGTCTCTGGCGTGCTGGAAAAGATCGCGGAGGAAGCCCGGGAGCTGGCTGAGGCGGCGCAAGATCAGTCTATCGAGCGCCGCGCCGATGAGCTGGGCGATATGCTCTTTGTGCTGGCGCGGCTGGCCGATGCGCTGGGCGTTCAGCCAGAGGACGCGCTCCAGCGTGCCAACCGCCGCTTCCGCCGCCGCTTCGCCGCGATGGAGGAGCATGCTCACCGCGAAGGACGCGCGCTCGACTCACTCTCGCTGGATGACTGGCTGGCCTGGTGGGATGACGCCAAGAAGGTGGCAGGATAGACAGGATAGACGGGATAGGGATGATCGTCGGGAGGACTCGGATGGCTGCCGTAGATCTCGACAACACGCACTGGAATCTGGCCTCGTATCGTGATGGAACAGCACTGCGCGACACGCCAGCCGATGCCGAGGTGACGCTCGCGTTCCAGGACGGCAGAGCAGGCGGGAAAAGCGCCTGCAATCGCTACAGCAGCCCTGTGACAATTGGCGACGACCCGCTGACTTTCGGCCAGATTGTCTCCACCAGGATGGCCTGCTCGCCACCACTGATGGAGATCGAAGAGAGATTCCAGCGGGCGCTCGAATTGGTCGCCACCTGGCGAATCGCCGACGGCACGCTGGAGCTACAGGATAGCTCTGGACAGACGCTGCTGGTTTTCACGCGAGCGTGAAGGCGCAGGGAGAGGATTCAGCGCGCTACTCGTCGCTACCCGCCGCCTGTTCGTCCGTAGCGTCCGTGACCTCGGTATGCGCGGCAAGCAGGACCGGAGTTGGGCCTTCGATGCCTTTGAGCTCCTCGTTTCCGCGATGAACATAGGTCACGCCTTCAACCTGTGGCGCGATGTGGGCAACGCCCGCCGAGACCAGCACATCACCGGGACCCGCCAGGCTGCAGAGCCGAGCCGCCCGGTTGAGCGCCGCCCCGCGATAGCCGCCGTCTTCCATCGGAATCGGCTCACCAACGTCCAGACCAATGCCGATACGTAGCGGCAAGTCTGGATGGCTCGCCGCTTCATCAGCGCATCGCACCTGGAGCATGTGCGCGGCATGGAGCGCCTGGCGTGCTGAGGCAAACACCGCCAGCACCTCGTCGCCGCGCACCTCGACAACCCGCCCATCGTACTGATCCGCGATGCCACGCGCCAGCTCGCTGAAGCGGGTGGTCAGGCGGGCCGCCGCGCCGTCGCCGTGCTCCTGCGTGAAGCGGGTGTACCCGCGAATGTCGGCAATCAGAAACACGAGAATAGCCGCCGTGAAGACGGGATGTCGCGATGCCTCACGGTCTTTCCTGGCCAGATTGCGCATCGACGACGACAACTCCGCCGTCTCCATCAGTGTGTCGCGGTCATCCGCGTTGAGACGGAGCGCCCTGGCCAGTGCTTTAACCGTCCCTTCAGAGGGAGCCGGACGCGCGCCGCTCTCCATGTCGCGCAGGACACTGGGCGGAATATCTACCTCCGCCGCCAGCTCCTCGATGGACGTGCCGCGCAACGTGCGGAAATCGCGTAGCTGCTCGCCAAAAGCAGGGAGAGGAATGTTGCCGAGAAAATTGGACATATCAGGTATTTTCGGCAGCTTCTTCATCCAGTCTGAACCAGGCATGTGATTGCTCCTCTCCCCGGCTCATGAGGCCCGGCGGTGACGGTCGTGACGGTAGTGCAGAACACCTAGCTCTCTTGAGCTTCCCAGGCATCATGATACACTTTTTTCGCCCGCTTCTGGCTCCAGCGCCTTCACCAGCGTATCCATTCCCGCGCCGAGCGAGCCTTTGACCAACACAAGATCGTCCGGTTTGAGATGCTCGCGCACGTACGTTGCGGCGGCTGTCTGCGCCCCGGCCAATGCCTCCTTGTCGTTGAGCGAGGCGGGATAGAGGTGAATCCGCTCGGCAGGCATACCCGCCGCCCGCGCGCCGTCCGCGGCCGCCCGCACCTCGCTGCCCACCAGCACCAGCTCATCGACGCTCATAGCGGCTGCCGCACCTACCAGCGCATGCTCCGAGGGAGCGAAGCTGCCCAATTCGAGCATGTCCCCGAGGAGCAGCCAGCGGCGGGCATCTGGCTCCGCATGCGCCTGACGCAGCAGATCAATGGCGGCCTGCGCGGACTGGCGATTCGCGTTGTAACTGTCATCTACGAGTGTCGCGCCGTTGAAGGCACGATAGATTTCTCCACGTCGCTTCGCCGGGCGCACCTGTGCGAGCGCATCGGCCACCTTGGGCAGCGGCATACCACAGGAGAGCGCCACACTGGCAGCCGCCAGGGCGGTGTTGATCGCGTGGACGCCCGGCAGGGAGAGGTGTACGTCGGCCTGCTCGTCCTTCCATGCGAGGGTGAAGTACAGGCCCGTCAGCGGATCGCCAGTCACGTCGAGCGCGCGTACCTCCGCCGATTCGCTCCGACCATAGCGAACGACCCGCGCCTTCGTATGTTCCGCCATCCCGCGCACGTTCGGATCATCCTCATTGAGGATGGCGATGCCCTCAGCGGTGAGCGCCTCGACGATCTCGCGCTCGCCCAGAATGACGTTTTCCATGCTGCCGAAATACTCCAGGTGCTCCGGCCCGATGACAGTCACCACGCCAATCTGTGGCGGGGCAATGCCGCAGAGCAGCGCCACCTCACCGATGCGCTGCGCGCCCATCTCCAGCACGGCGTACCGGTGCTCCTCCGTCAGCCGTAAAAGAGTCAGCGGAACACCCACCTCCGTGTTAAAGCTGCCGACAGGCTTGAGCGTGGGCGCCAGTTGGGCCAGCAACGTCGCTGTCGCCTCCTTGACCGTCGTCTTGCCGTTGCTCCCGGCGATGCCAATCACCTGTGTCGCGGGTTGACGGGCCAGTCGTGCCTGCGCCAATCGCTGCAACGTCTCGACGGGGTTGGGGACGACAAGCTGGGGAATGTTCTGGCTGGCGGCGTAGTCATCGGGATGGGCGCAGAGAACGGCGACGGCGCCCGCGCGTACCGCCGCCTCGATGAAGCGGTGGCCGTCGGTGTGCTCACCCTTGAGGGCAATAAACATCTCCCCTGGCTGGACGAGACGACTATCCACCGCCGCGCCAACAAACTCGGCTGGCAGCTCGCCGCCCTGCGGCACAACCCCGGCTATTGACAGCAGCTCATCACGCGTAAACACGACAGCATTCCCCCTCAATCACACTTCTGAATCCTGGCTCCGCTCCCCGACACAGGGAGAATCGCGGAAGAGGTTCTCCAACAGATTACACCCGTTACACCCGCGAGGGAACCCGGTAGCCATCCAGCCAGGCGGCGAGTGTGCGCGCGAAATCCGCCGGGCGCTCCTGATGCGGTGAGTGGCCACAGCGGGTGAAGGCAACCACCCGCCCCGTACGTATCCAGCGCACCCCATGGAGCGCCGTGCTGTACGGGATCAGGCGGTCGTGATCGCCCCAGAGCAGCAGCACAGGCATTTCCAGTTCTTTGAGTCGGAGACGAAAATCGAGATGGACACCGCCCAGGTTCACCCATTTATCGAACGCGCGGGCGCCGCTGGCAATTACGGAGGTCTGCGATTCGATGGCGTACATAAAGTCGAAGAGCGGGCCGCGCTCGCCGAGCTTGTGGGCATCGTCGCGGCCATGTGCCCAGGCGAAGAAGCGCGGTCCCAGCCAGGAGTTCAACCGTTCTGGCTTGAGGCGAAAATAGAGGCGCACGTCGAACGGCGTCTCGCTCCCCAGCCCACCGGAATCGATCAGCGCGAGGCGCCGCACCCGCCCGGGCGCGTCCAGCGCCAGCGCCAGCGACGTCAGCCCGCCCATCGAATGCCCCGCCAGATCAGCCTGCGCCAGCCCTTGATCGTCGAGAAACGCGCGGAGTGTGTCGCGCCAGAGATTCACCGCGTCGGTAGCTGTGTGGCCGGTAAACGGCGGCTTCTCTGACAGTCCCCATCCAGGCAAATCGAGCGCGAACACGCGCCGCCCAGCGGCGAGTGGGGCCAGAATGGGCGTGAATAATGCTGCCGCGCCTCCACGGCCATGCACTAGCACCAGTGGCTCACCCTGGCCGCAGGTGAGATAATGGATACGAACGCCATTCAGGCGTGTCTCATGCCGCTCGACTGGCACCCCTGCCGTTGCCAGCAGCGCCTCTTCGGCGGCGGCAAGAGCAGGCGAGGCTGTATCGTGCTCAGTCGAGAGCGAAATGGACATGACGCGTGCCTCCTTGCTGGCGGTCGAGCGATGCGGCGACAGTGTCGCGTTCCTGCACCAGTATAGCGCAGTGGAGACGGAGGCACAGGGCAATGGCCCGGAAGGCACCACCAAAGACCAATGCCATGCGCGCACTCGACGCCCACAAGATACCCTACTCAACCTTTACCTACCCCGAGACAATCCACTCCGCCGACGAAGTGGCCCACTTGCTGGGTGTGCCAGCCGGGCGCGTCTACAAAACGCTGGTGGTGCTGGCCGATAGCGACCGGAAGCTGCTGGTGATGGCGCCGGGCGACCGCGAGATTGATCTGCGATTGCTGGCGCGCAGCGTTGGCGCGAAATCTGCGCAGATGGCGCTCCAGCGCGAGGCCGAGCGGCTGACAGGGCTGAAGGTTGGCGGAATCTCGCCGCTGGCGCTGCTGGACAAGCGCTTCGAGATCTATCTGGACAACACTGCCGCGCAGATGGAGGAGCTGTATCTCAACGGGGGGCAGCGCGGCATCAACATCAAGCTGCGCGTTGACGATCTCCTCGCGCTGACAGACGCAAAGCTGATTGCCGCTACGGCTCCGCCGTGACGCGCACGCGCGGCGAGACGTCTCAGCTATAGACTGCCAGGCTGCCAGGCTGCCAGGCTGCCAGGCTGCCAGGCTGCCAGGCTGCTCGTGCCCAGCTTGCTTTGGGGTCGCTGAGGTCATTGGTGTCACTGGGAACATTGGCATCACTGGCAGCATGTACACGAGTGGTAGCGAGTTGCGTATTCGCGGCCATGGCCGCTATAATGCCCTGGATGTGGCACAGCGAAACAAACGCGGAGGATTCCTGATGACAACGAACGTCACCGCACCTGCCGGCAGAGAAGCCCGCACACTGGATCCGGTTGAACTGTATCGAACGATGGTCACAGCGCGCACGTTGAATGATGTCCTCAAGGCGCGCAAGACGCAGGGCAAGTTCCCCTTCTATATTGGCTGCGCGGGTCACGAGTCTATGGCCGCGGTGGTCGCCGCACTCGACGACGAAGACTGGCTCTCGTTCTACTATCGCGACCTTGCGGGCTGGCTCCAGCGCACGAAAGACATTCACGGTGTGCTGCGCGCCGCGTATTCGCGCGTGAGCGATCCAATGGGCAGCGGGCGCAACATGCCCTCGCACTACAGCAGCCGCCAGTTCCACGTGATGCCGACCTTCAGCGAAGTGGGCGGACTCGCGCCATTCGCGGGCGGCGTCGGCTGGGCCTTCAAGCGGGATGGCAGCCATCGCGTCGTGCTTTTCTCCGGTGGTGATGGCAGCGCAGCGACCAACGATGTCAACGTGCTGCTCCGCCAGGCGACGGTTCATAAACTGCCCGTGCTGATTACAATCTGGAACAACCACTGGGCCATCATGACCGAGCAGCAGGCGCAATGGGCGGGCGATCTGACAGCGCAGGTGCGCGCGATGGACGCCGTCGCCGTTGACGTGGACGCCGTCAATCCGTTCGAGGTCTATGAGACGACGCGCAAGCTGGTCGAGCAATTGCGCACAGGCGAGGGGCCAGCCTTCATGCACCTGCATGGCGGCCTGCTCGACCCACATTCCAGCAGCACCGATATTCGCCGCTACCGCACGCGCGAAGAGATCGAGGAGACGACCCGCACCAAAGACCCGGTCAAGCGCATGGGCGAGATGCTAATCGAGCGGGGGCTGATCAAGCCGGAGGATGTCGAGCGCATCCGCGACGAGGTCAAGGCGGAGATCGATGCCGCCGAAGATCAGGTCATCTCGGAGCCTGAGGTGCCATCTGAGCGCGTCACCGAGCGCGTCATTGAGATGCCCACCGTCGCTCCGCAGCCACCGACCGGCTCCGCGCGCAAGATGCCCATGATCGAGGCGGTCAATGATGCGCTGGTCGAGATCGTCAAGCGCGACCCCGGCTTCTTCGTCTTCGGGCAGGATGTCGGGAGCAGCACGGGCGGTGTCTTCAATGTGACGCAGCGTCTCGTCAAGGAATATCCCGGCACGGCCATCAGCAGCGCTCTCAATGAGCAGTTCATCGCTGGTATCGCCGCCGGATGCAGCATGGCCGACGACAAGCCGCGCTGTGGCGAGATACAGTTCGTGGACTACCACCAGTCGGCCACCCAGACGATTCGTCTGGCAGCGCGCATCTACTACCAGTCCTATGGCGACTGGAACTGCCCGATGCTCCTGCGCATGAAGTCCGGCTCGGGCGGTGGCGGCCCCATCTCTGATAGCGGCTCTGGCGGCGGCGCCTTCGGC
Source organism: Ktedonobacterales bacterium (assembly GCA_036378295.1). Taxonomy (GTDB): domain Bacteria; phylum Chloroflexota; class Ktedonobacteria; order Ktedonobacterales; family JADMIN01; genus DAHUXT01. Next base: position 6,182 of record DASUWS010000349.1, on the reverse strand, counting down.
CACTCGAACGCGGGCGAGCAGTGGTTTACCAACGTTCCCGGCCTGATTACCGTCTGCCCGGCCACCCCGTACGACGCGAAGGGGCTGCTCATCGAGGCGTCCAACACGCGCTCGCCAGTAATCTTCCTGGAACGTGGACGGCTCTACCGCGCCGATATCCCCACGGCGACGAAGGGCGGCGCGCCGATTCCGCAACTGGCCGAGTTGTGGAACGTGCCCGAGGGCTACTATAGCGAGCCGTTTGGCAAGGCGCGCACCATCCGCATCGGGAGCGGCGCACCGGTCGCCACGATCGTCAGCTGGGGCATGATGTTCCTGGAAGGGGCCATCGCGGCGGCACGATTTGCCGAGGCGCGCGGCGGCGCGGTAGATGTGATCGACCTGCGCACGCTGATGCCGTTCGATACCGAGGCGATTCGCGCGTCGGTGAAGGAGACGAACCGCGCCATCGTCATGACCGAGGAGTCCGATCTGACCAGCTTTGGCCGCCACATCCACTCGTGGATCTCAGAAAACTTCTTCTGGGATCTCGATACCGCGCCCGCGCTGGTCACAGCCATCGCCGCGCCCGCCGCGCCATACAACGCGCCCGAAGAGACCGCGTTCTATCCCACGGCTGACGATGTGTACGCCATCCTGGAGCGCTTCAGCCGCGAGTAGTCGCTAGCTGTCGCAGAAGCACGTCAGTCCAGCACGCCCAAGCATATGCCCCTGTCCAACTTCTGGATGGGGGCTACATGTACTGCCGCCGTGGTACGATCAGACGCCCTGTCTAAACAGGACTCCTGGTTTAGCATAGCCACAGCATTTGACCACGGCTGGTATACTGGCCGTGGATACATGCGTATTCATCACCGTAGCAGGCAAGTATAATTGTGTGTCATGGCAGGGAGTGGCAGGGGTGGCGGCGTCGAGTTCACAACCATCACGAAGACAGCGAGCAACGGTTCGGCTAGAGGATCTGGCGTTTGAGGAGCGTGACAGTGTCTTTCGCGCGCCCAACGGTGGCGACTGGATGATGCTTGGACTCGTGGCGGCTGGCCTCCTCGGCACCGGTCTCTATGACTGGCTGCACGTCGGCATCGGTGATCATACCGGCCGAGCGGTCTTCTTCGGGCTGATGCTCATCGCTCTCTTCTGGGCCGCGCTGGTCTATATCTTCAAACTCTCGATGTGTGTTCTGGTTGGTCCGCGTGGCATTAGTCTGGTACGCGGCCCCTGGCGCACGGAATTGTTCTGGCGCGATACGGCGCGGCTCGTCGAGCGCACGGAGCCGGATGGCGGGCAGCGTTTCCGCTGGGTAGTAGTCATGGCGCGCGATGGGCGTGAGCTACGCGTGCGCGAAGATATGGTCTTGAACTACATGCGCTTCCGCGCCGAGGTCTACGAGCGCTACCTCCTCTGGCGTGACCACGGCGGTACCTGGGGCACAAGCGGCTCCGGTCCATTCAAGGCAACCGATGTTGTCGCCAACACGGTCGCCTGGTGGCTCTTTGGCGCGGGTATGTTCTTGCTGCCGGGCCTCTACTTCTGGCTCCTGCTGCCTGAGACCGGATTCACCGGGCCAACGCTGTTTGGGCTAGCGGCTCTCTGCGCGCTGGAGGGGCTACTCACCTTCCTTGGACGCCAGACGTATACCGTCAGCACGAAGGAAATCACCCGCAAGCGTCCGTTCCGACCGGCGACCCACCTGCTCTGGCGAAATGTCTCGCGCATTGACCGCGCACGCCATCCAGCTGGCGGGCTGATACGTGTCGGGATCGCGATTGGGCGCCTGCTCATGGCGATTGCCGCCCGCACCGACAGCCGCTTCAAGAGCTTTGCGTGGTCGCCACGCGTTCCGGAGTACCTCACGTTGCGCGGTGAAGGACGGCACGTGGAAATCCGGCTGCACCGGCTCATCCGGGCAGACGAGATGCTCGCGTGGGTCGAGTATTACGAGCGTATCGGGCGACGCGGCGAGACCCCCTCGCGGCCAGTCGCTCCTTCGCCGCCCGCGGCAACCGGCCGCCCGGCAACTCGCAGCACAGCCAGGCCCGCCGCGACTGGGCGCCCAGCAATACGCAGCACGTCCCAACCAGCCGGGATGGCGCCGGGGCAGAGCGCCGCTACTTCTGGTCCGGTTGATCCCTGGGCGAATGGACTTGGCGGCGACCTTCCCGCCGATGCCTTTCCCACGGAGCTACAGCCCGCCGTCGGAGCCACCCGCCCGCCCGCCCGACCGACCCCGGAGAATCTGCCACGAGATGTGCCGCCGTCAGTTGCCGCGGCGTTCTCCGCGTCGGAGGATGAGCGGCCCGAGGGCGACTCCTGGCTGTGGGATACGAGCAAAATGCCACGGGTGTCTGCCAACTCAAGCTCTTCCAATATCTTCGCCCGTCCCCCTGAGAAGGCGCCGCGCATCGAGCCGGCGGATTCGCCGCCTATGCCCACCTTCACGCCTCCGCCAACCGCTGGTCCGGCGTTCAATCCGCGGCCAGGGGGCAATACGCCCGCCGAGACACCGTGGTGGATGGTCGCGGACGCGCCCGCCGCCGACCCTGCTCCATCCTGGGACGAGGAGGCCTCGTGGGAGGCGCAGGATGTCTACCCGCCTATCAGCTATCCTGGCCATGCCGACCATGCTAACTCTTCCCGCCAGCCGCACCAACCGCGGGCGCCAGAGTATCCACCAGCCTACCCGCCGCCCACCGATGACCAGCAATCACCGTACGCGGCGTTTGCGCAGCAGCCGGACTATCCACAACGGCCCGCATCTCCACCGTTTGTGCAGCGCACGCAAGAGTACCCGCCCCCAGAGCCTCCAGAGGAGCAGGGGCCGTCAGAGCGTGAGATGTTCGACGAGAATCTGGCGCAGTCGCAGCAGTGGCGCGACCAGCAGAACTGGCAGCGGCCACAACTGCCGCGCTTCGGTCCGCAGCCAGAGGAAGAGGACGAAAGCCGCCCGCGATAGACACGTATCTGTGCCATGACCCGAGGGAATCATCGTGAAACGACTGCTCATCACAGGGGCCAGCGGCACACTTGGCCGGCATGTCGCGCTCGCTGCCCTGCGGCACGGCTGGGACGTCTCTGGAACGTACTTCACGACTCCACCGCCACTCTCTGGACAGTGGTATCGGCTGGATGTGCGCGACCGCAACGCGGTCATGGCGATGGTTCGCCACATTCAGCCAACCGCCATAGTGCATACGGCTTTCATCCAGCGGGGCGTCTCCATGTGGGCTACAAATGCGGAAGGAGCGGCGTTTGTCGCGCAGGCAGCACGAGAGACAGGCGCCCGACTGATCCACGTATCGAGCGATGCGGTCTTCGATGGGACAAAGAATCCCTATACGGAGGCAAACAAGCCAAATCCTGTTACGCCCTATGGCGCCGCCAAGGCAGCAGCGGAGACAGCGGTGAGCGCAATTGCTCCGCAGGGAGCGATTGTTCGCACCTCGCTCATCATCAGCCGCGAGCCCCTCGACCCACACACGCGATTCATCCTCGACGTCGCTTCCGGGCAGTGCGCGGGAGGACTTTGCACGGATCAGTATCGTTGCCCCATCGGCGTAGACGACCTGGCCGGAGCGATCATGGAGCTGGCGAAGAATGACTTCACAGGAGTCATTCATGTGGCAGGCGCCGATGTGCTGAGCCGGTACGAGCTAGGTTGCCTTGTCGCACGCGCGTACCGGCTCGACGTGGAAAGGATTCCAGCGACCACAATCCCTGCGCACACGCCATCCATCGTGGCGGACGTCCGACTGGACACGACGCTGGCGCGCTCGCTCCTAAAGACCCGCCTGCGTGGCATATCCGAATGGCTCGGCGCTACACCATCATAAACCGAAGAGTATCGCCTACGCTCTGCTGCGCAATCTCAAGGAATGCTACCAGCAGGGGCGGGAGGATAGCGGCGCGGGAGTCCTCGCAAGGAGCGGCATTTACCTCGACGACGAACCCGCACGGGGCGAATACGGTGGAAGCGCTAGATCAGCGGAATCACAGGCGGAGCGAAAAGAACAACCGCCCAACTGCGGTCCTATCCACCGCTCGCGCTCACCCGGTCAGCTTCGTTCGTGGTGTCGTTCGCGTTTTGGTCCAGCCGGTGGCTGATTGGTGGTGGTACGCGTACTCACGGGAGCCGCATCGAGCATTTCAATTTGCTCCTGGGCCGTCGCCTCGGCGCTCGCCGCGGAGCGCAGCCGCTGAAGCCCCGGACTGAACCGCACCGGGTACTGCTCCTTTGTGATGAGCGCGCGATAACGCTCGGGCAGCGCTGCCAGACTCACCTGCGCCAGCTCCCAGACTTCCGACAGCGGAGGCAAGCTTCCCGGCACCACCCGCCCGCCGCGCATCACGGGCCGCAGCAGACGCGCATAACCCTCGGGCGCAGGCTCGCCCTCCAGCTGGATGACGTCTTCCTCCCAGGCAGGGTGACGATAGACTTCTTTGCGTCCTGGCCATGTCGATTTACTGCCCGCCACCTTCATCTTGGGGTGCGCGATGGACTCTTCATCTACATACCACGCTTCTTTATAGACCCCACCAAGCGCCCCACCGGGAACGCCGCGCTCTGGATCGCCAGCCCCAGCGCCGAGCGCCGTTCCTACACCAAAGGCGTCAACCTGCGCGCCTTCTTCCAGCAGTTGGACGATCTTGAACTCGTCCAGATCACCGCTGGCGAGGATACGCACATTGCCCATTCCCGCCGCTATGAGCTGCTCGCGCACGTATTGGCTATCGGCCACCAGATCGCCGCTATCCAGCCGGACGGCGGCCAGGGTATGCCCCAGACTGCTCTTGGCGCGCTGGGCCACCGCAATCGCGGTATGAATAGCCCGGTGAGTGTCGTACGTATCGAGCAGCAGCGTGTAGCGGTTGAAGGACTCCGCCACGGCAGTGAAGGCATCTTCCTCCGTCTCGAAAAGCTGAATCAGCGCGTGAGGCACTGTGCCGGTCGCCAGGAGCCGATACTCAAAGGCAGCGGCCAGCAGCGAGGTGCTGGTGCAACCGCCGATGTAGGATGATCGGGCCACCACCAGCGGATTCTGTGCCCGGCGGAAGGCAAACTCCGAAATCCGGCGGCCCTGCGCGGCGCAGACAATCCGCGCGGCCTTCGTGGCGATGAGCGTTGCCAGGTTGACCGCCTGCAACAATCCGGCCTCCATCAGAATTGCCTCACGAAACGGAGCCGTCACTCGCAACAGCGGCTCATTAGGGAATGCGATTGTCCCTTCGGGCATGGCAACGATATCGCCCGTGAAGCGCAGATCGGCCAACTCGTCGAGAAATGCCGGGTCATAGTCACGAATGTGCGCTAGAAATCCCAGCTCTTCGGGCGTATAGCGAAACGACTGGACAAATTCGAGCGCCGCCTCCAACCCTGCCACGAGCATATACGCGCCATTGAACGGCGCTGTCCGTGTGTAGAGGTCGAACGTGGTCAGCCCGTTGCGCCCGGTCACCCAACTCACGTACGCCGCGTCGGGATGGTACATGTCGGTATACAGGCCCGGATGGTATCCAGGCGCACGTCGTGGCATCATCGGCACGCTGATTCACTCCCCTAATCGCGGAAATTCCTCGCGGAATGCCCGCATCTTCGCCTCGATGTCGATGCGCCGCCGGTGCATCACGGTCGGAGCCACGATGTTCAGACTCAGAATCTTGCTGTTGATCTCTCGCAAGAGCGCCTCATAGCGCGCCTCAGTCGTATCGCGCACGAGGTTGAAGGCGCGGCGTGCGTCTGGGTGCGCGACTCGCGTGCCAAGCGCGTGCTTGCGATGGCGGAGCGTCTCCAGCAGATGCTCCGCGCGCTGGATGTCGCTATCTATCTCTTTGCCACGCTCGATTTCCGGTGGCGCGAACTGGTTGTTCTTGAGCAGGCTATAGGCCAGCGCGCGATCACCAGCAAATGGGTTCTGATCGAGCGCAAGCGGCTTGCCCTTGCCCTCAAGATTATCGAAATCTCCACGGTCGCGGGCCTCGGAAAGCAGATCTTCGACCAGGTCAGACCACTGGCGGCGCGGCCTGAGCGGCTTGCCCTCCTGCTGTCCTTGTCCGCGCGCGGATGATTGATCACTCATGGCGGTACTCCCTGGAATCGCGGGAAACAACCCCGCACACCATATCTCCTCGTCATACCGTTCTAGAGAATATTGTACGGTGTTCTCCCGCCTTCTAACAGATACAAC
>DASUWS010000348.1:0-4961 GCA_036378295.1 Ktedonobacterales bacterium | reverse complement strand
GAAGACAGTAATTGGGAAGATTGCGTGACAAAGTCTACCGGCGATGCGGCAAAGATCCGATATGCGTTCGAAACATGGGGAAGTCGACTTGCCTATGTCATGGCAAATACAGTTGCCGCAGATGCCCAACGGACATTTTCTCGGGCACTGAAACGTGAGATGTTCCAACAGAATCCCATATGCGCAATTTGCGGACAAGAAATCAGATTGATGAATGATGCCGCACTTGATCATGAAGAACATTACTGGCGCGGCGGCCAGACAGTTCCTTCAAACGCACGTCTCGTACATCGCTTGTGCAATATGAAGAGGCCGAAGTAGAAATTCATGAGAATCTAACCACGGCTCTTGCAGTTGTACTGTCGACCACATAGCGATCGCATCTACTCCGGCAGGCCGCGGTGCAGCACACGCAGCCAGTTACCGCCGAGGATGCCTTCGACATCGGATGCGCTGTAGCCCCGGTCGCGCAGCGCGTCGCCGATGCGGCCCAGGTCGGCTACGGAGTCTAGCTCGACAGGGGTAGACTCGACACCCGCGCCGCCATCGAAATCGCTGCCAATGGCGGAATGGAGCGCGCTCCCGGTCACCTGGCAGACGCGGTCGATATGTTGGACCACGGCATCCAGATGGACCGGAACGCCGGAGCCGCGCTGATAGCCACCAACAAGAAACGCGTTGTGCAGCACCGCGCCAATCACGCCGTCGCGCTCGGCCAGCGCCCGAATCGTCTCATCGCTGAGCTGCCGGTCGGTAGGGACGTATTCGCGACAGTTAGCGTGCGTAGCGATGACGACGCCGGAGAAGGCATCCAGCGCCTCCCAGACGCTCTGCTCGGCCAGATGGCTGATGTCGAGTATCATCCCAAGCGATTCCATCTCGCGCAGCAGCGAGCGCCCCAGATCGGTTAGCCCGCCAGGCATACCCGTTCCCCCGGCATAGCGGGTGCCGCGCCATGCCGGCCCGACGATACGCAGCCCCTCAGCATGCCACGCGGCAAGCTCGGAAGGGTCGCGCAAGGGGTCAGCGCCTTCCAGCAGCAGCGTAAAGCCTACCGGGCGCTCGGCGGGCGTTGGCGCAGCCTGCCAGTCGATCCTCAGCCGTTGAAGCGCGCCGCCATCTCCGATGATCCGCACGCCAGGGGTAGACTCGGCCAGACCCGCGTAGTAGCGAAGCTGCGCCAGGCCATCGTCTACCATCGCCTCCGGCTCGCCAGGCATCACGAAAATCGTCGCGAAGACGAGCCCGACTCCGCCGCGCCGCAAATCGGGCAGGCCAATCATCGCCGTCTCAGGAGAGTATTTGCCCGGCTCCCTGCTGGCGGTCCGCTCGATCTCCCGCGTCTCGGCGACGCTTCGGCGCACATCGCGCCCATGACGCAGCACGTTCGAGGCGATATCTTCATGCGCATCCACGATGAACACTGGCAATTTCCCCCTCAATTTCACGCAATTTCGCGGCCCAGGACAAAGCCGCGGGGCTCGATCAACTGGAAGCCAAACCACTCGTAGAGCGCGTGGGCGCGGTGGTTGTCTTCCTCGGTATTCAAGACGATCCTCCAGACGTGCCGCCGCTCGAAGTAGCGCACGGCCTCAGCCATCAGCCGCGTGCCGACGCCTGTACCCCACGCGCGCGGATGCACCGCGATGCGCACGAGATAGCCTGTGAGCGCATCCACCGCGTTGAACTGATACCCAACGATGCCGTGCTCGTCTTCGGCGACGACGAAGTAGGGATAGCTCTCAGCAACGTCGAGAAAATCAGCCGCATCGCGCTGCCAGAGCGTTGCGAAGCACGCCTGCTCGACGGCCAGCACACCGGGCACATCCTCCGGCGTGAACGAGCGCACCCGCACGCTGGTATTCCCTTCCGTGGGAATCGAGAAGTCGGTCTTGTCATACGAGCGTAGCAGGCTGACCAGCGAAAAGCCACGCTGCATCAGGCTATCGCCTAGCCAATCGTTGTCGATGTCGCCACCGGAGTAGTAAAGCGACTGGGCGCCCCGATCCGCCACCCGACGCACGAGTTGCGCCAGCAACGCATCGAGATACTCTTCGAAGCGCTGCCCCTGGCTCCAGGTGACGCCGAACCCACCCAGCCACGCGCTTGGCGGCACCAGCCAATTGACCAGCAGAAACGCCTGGAGTGTTCCCCCTGAGATGCGACCAAGTGGTCCCGGAGGCACGCTATACGCGCCAACGGCAGGGTAGCGATCCAGCATATGCGAGAGTTGCTCCAGATCGAAGTGATAATGGACGTACTCCGAGGTATCAAGGATACGGCGGATGCTGTCCTCGTCGGAGGCGCGCAGATCACGGAGCATCATCGTGTCTTGTCGTGTCACGGCAACACCTCCTCTGATGCGGGCGCACGCGAGGGATTCCGCTACCCACCACGCCGCGCCTGGCGGCCACCGCTTGTGCTGGCGCGGGATCGCGGCTCCGCCTGCTCGCGCACGTCGGCGGTTTTCGTCGGCTCCGCTCGGCTGGTATAGGCGTTCGTAATCGGCAGGCGACGGTCACGGCCAAAGGCGCGCTCGGTAATCTTGATGCCAGGGGGCGCCTGGCGCCGCTTGTATTCCGCACGCTCGACCATTGCCATCACCCGTTGCACCGTCTGCGCATCGAAGCCCATATCCACAATCGCGGCGGGCGAGCGGTCATCCTCGACATACGCCTGCAAAATGGGGTCCATCACGTCATACGGCGGCAATGAGTCGGTATCCACCTGGTCCGGGCGCAGCTCCGCCGAAGGCGGCTTGGTAATCGTGCTGGCGGGGATCAGGTCACGGCCCGCCTGCTCGTTGCGCCAGCGTGCCAGGTCATAGACCAGTGTCTTGAAGACATCTTTGAGGACGGCAAAGCCGCCCGCCATATCGCCGTAGAGCGTCGCGTAGCCTACGGCCATCTCCGACTTGTTCCCCGTCGTCAGCACAATCGCCCCCGAGCGGTTCGAGAGCGCCATCAGCAGATTGCCACGGATGCGCGCCTGTACGTTCTCCTCCGGCAGGGTGGATGACGATGGAAATAGCTCGAATGGCTCGCGCAGCACATCGAGCATCGCCGTGAAAATCGACTCGATCGGCATAGTCAGGTAGCGCATGCCAAGGTTATCGGCCAGCGCTTTCGCGTCATCGCGGCTGCCCGGGGATGAGTAACGCGAGGGCATCGAGACGCCTATGACGGCATCGGCCCCCAGCGCGTCAACCGCAATAGCGGCCGTCAGCGCTGAATCTATGCCACCGGAGAGGCCGATCACCGCCGAAGAGAAGCCATTCTTGCGCACGTAGTCGCGCGTGCCGAGCACCAGCGCCCGATACGCCTCCTCTTCGCGCGAGAGCGCCGGCTCGATGCGTGGGGCAAGTGGTAGCGCCGATTCGTGCGCGGGCACGCTCTGGCCGATGACGAGCGGCGCGGGGATATTCGCTTCTGGCTCGCGCCGTTCCTTGCGCCGGCGAGGATCGTGCAGCCGCATGCGGAAGACGTCCTCGATATCCAGGTCCACCAGCAGCAAATCCTCCTCGAAGGCTTTGGCGCGGGCGATCAGCTCGCCCTGACTATCGAAGATGACGCTGTTGCCGTCGAAGATCAACTCATCCTGGCCGCCGATGAGGTTGCAATAGGCGACGATGGAGCCGGTATCAGAGGCCCGGGTGGCAAGCATCCGCTCGCGCGCGGCCTGCTTGCCGACGAAGAACGGTGACGAGCTCAGGTTGAGCAGCACCTCAGCGCCCTCATATGCCTGAACGGTCGGCGGCCCGCCCGGATACCAAATATCCTCACAGATAGAGACGCCCACCATCACGCCATCGATCTTGTAGCAAGGAATGCGGTCGCCGGGCTGGAAGTAGCGATCTTCGTCGAAGACGCTGTAATTGGGCAAGAAGTGCTTGTGGTAGACATCCACACAAGCGCCTTCGCGTAGAATCGCGGCGGCATTGTAGAGGTCTGCGCCACGGTCGGCAAAGCCCACCAGCAGCGTCATGCCCCGCAGGCTGGCAGTCGCGCGCGCTACGTCGTCCAGGGCGCGGAGATTATCGGCGACGAAGCCGGGCCGCAGCAGCAAATCTTCGGGTGGATAGCCGGGAATCGCCAATTCGGGAAAGACAGCGATCTGCGCGCCCGCCTGGTGTGCCTCTCGCGCCGCACGCACAATCCGCTCGACATTCGCGTCAAGCGCGCCGACGGTGACATTGATCTGCGCCAGAGCAATCCGCAGCCGCCGCACACCGTTGAGTGCGCTGTGGCTATTTGCCCCGGAGAGCGCATGCATGTGCTGCCTCCTGAATATAGCAGGCTTCCACGGGCGTGTCACCATCTCTGAGTGGTGACGCCGGAGCCTGAACGTGTTTACTGAACTGTGACCCTTCCCCCTCGAAGGGAAGTGGGGAGAGGGTAGCTCTCACTCGACACTGTAGCACGCGGCAGGCATTCAGGCGAGAGCGGTCCACGCATCGGTAAGCGCGGCGAGCGCGGCGGGGAGCGTGGGATAGGTGCGCAGCGTCAGGGTACGGTTATCGCGAAAGAGGGAGAGAAAGAAGGAGGCGCGCGGCTCGCCGGGCAGATGCCAGCGCGCGGGGTCCCAGTGTTGCACGCCGAGATACGCCTTGAATGCCCGGCCCACATCCTCCACTTTTGCCAGCCTCCGGCTACGCCCGACGCCGACGAGCCCGGCATCCACATACGCCTGGGGTATCTCGTCCCACGCGGGCGTGTAGATGGGCGACCAGCGGACCGTCAGGGCATCGGGCAGAGGCAGGGGCAGTATGGACGGCACAGCTAGCCGCCCACGCGCTTGATCTTGTAGCCCAGGGCCACCAGTCGCGCCTCTACCTTGTCGCGATGATCGCCCTGAAGCTCGATATTGCCGTCTTTGAGGGAGCCGCCCGTGCCGCAGAGCTTGCGGAACTCCTGGGCGAGCGCGGTAAGCTGGGCGAGGTCGCCGGGCAGATTTGAGATGAT
>DASUWS010000347.1:0-18471 GCA_036378295.1 Ktedonobacterales bacterium | reverse complement strand
TACCACGCGATGTACGCGCGCCAGGGCGGCAAGTGCGCTATCTGCGGCACGTCTGAGGAGAAGCTCGTCGTAGACCACAACCACAAGACGGGCAAAGTCCGCGAGCTCTTGTGCCATCTCTGCAACGCCATGATTGGCTGCGCCCGCGAGGATATCACTATCCTGGCCGCCGCCGCTGCGTATTTGTACCGCGAGCAGCATCCCAGGATGGAAAACATCCAGGCAGCCATCACGTTTTCCTGACGCCTGCCTGTCAATGGTCCTCGTTGACCAGATCGATCACGACCGCGCAGGCGAGAATCAACACATCGTCCATGCCCGGAGCCACCTCCACGCCGTAACTATCGGTGAGCGAGAACCACTGCTTCGAGACCGCGGCCACCGTCTGCCCATCGAGGACGAAGACATACCGAGATCAGCAGCGCGACTACACGACCACGCGACCACGCGACCATTTGGGCCATCTATGCTACAGCTATGTCGGTCCCCATACATGCCACAAATCCGCTGTTTAAGCGCCCTTGTGCATCGTCAGTGGTTTGACACCCTCCCCTACCCGTGCTACATTATCCTATGGCGTGCCGCGCGGTCCTTCGCTGCGGACGCAACGGCAACGAACACATGTCTGCCGGTGGGAGGCTCTGTGTATGCCCGAAATCGTGCCTGTTCTGATCCTGATGGGACTGGCATTTGCCTTCGCGGTGCTAGTGATACTCGTCACCTTCATCCTCGGCCCCAAGCATCCAACCCCTGAGAAGTTGGCTCCATATGAGTCTGGCATTCAGGAAGTCGAGGCGCCGCGCTCGCGATTCCCGGTGAAGTATCTGACCACCGGCATGCTCTTCATCATTTTCGATGTCGAGGCCGCGGCGGTCATTCCGCTGGCCATCCTCATGCGCGACCTGAAAGTGCTGGGGCTGGTTGAGTTGATCGTCTTCGCAGTGATCCTGATCATTCCCTTCTTCTACGTCTGGCGCAAAGGGGCTTTCAGATGGGAATAGACAACGAGAAAACATCCGGACGCGTCAATCCCTGGGCGCCCGTACAATATGTCTCCAATACACAAACACCGCGGCTGCCGCGTGACGTCGCGCCGTCTGATGACGGCAACATTCTGCTGACGCAGGTGAGCAAGCTCATCGAGTGGAGTCGGAGCAACTCGCTCTGGCCCGCGTCCTTTGGCCTGGCCTGCTGCGCTATCGAGATGATGTCGGCCAGTGCGTCGCGCTGGGACATCTCGCGCTTCGGCGCTGAGGTCTTTCGCGCCAGCCCACGGCAGGCGGACCTGATGATCGTCGCCGGGCGGCTCTCGGTGAAGATGGCGCCTGTGCTGCGCCACATCTACGACCAGATGCCCGAGCCCAAGTGGGTGATCGCGATGGGCGCCTGCGCCTCGTGTGGCGGCGTCTTCAACAACTATGCCATCATTCAGGGCGTGGATAAGGTCGTACCGGTAGATGTCTACGTGCCGGGCTGCCCGCCAACACCAGATATGCTGCTGCACGGGCTGAACCTGCTCCAGGAGAAGATTCGACAGCGCATACCCAGCCCGCCGGACCCACTCAAGGCCGCGGGCATCACCTACATCGGCAGCGAGGATTGATCTCTCTCGCCACGATGCAATGCGCTTGTGCTTGAGCATGCTTGAGCGCCAGCGTCCCACGCATCTCCGGAGATGGTGAGAGAGAGGAACGCTGGCAGAGAGCGAATGTGTGCGGAGGCACGCACGAGGAGTGACGATGGCTGACGAACAGCGTATGGGAGCGCCAGAACTGGCGACGCCAATGAATCCACTGGCCGAGGCAACAGTCGCCTTAGTGCGCGACCGTTTTCCCGATGGAGTGCTGGAAGCCATCGAACACCGCGGCGAGATGACCATTGTGGTGCGCCCTGAAATTATCGCGGAAGTCTGCCGGACGCTGCGGGACGATGACAGCCTCGCCTACAACTTCCTGGCCGATATTACCGCCGTTGACTGGCCGGAGCGCGACCCGCGCTACGACGTGGTCTATCACCTGCTCTCCCTGGCGACGTATGCCGTCGTCCGGCTGAAGGTGCGTGTCGGCGACGAAGATACTCCCGACCCGGAGATACCTACCGTCACAACGGTCTGGCCGGGTGCGAACTGGTTCGAGCGCGAGATCTACGATCTCTTCGGCATACGCTTCGCCGGGCATCCCGATCTGACGCGCATCATGATGCCAGAAGACTGGGTGGGCCACCCCCTGCGCAAAGACTATCCGCTCACCGGCATCCATCTGCCAGAGCCGCACTGGGGCGGCCAGGTGTTGCTGGATCAGCCACTGCCAGCGGATATGGGACGGCAGACGTTGCGCACGCCTGACCGCACAGGCATGCCAGCGGCCGACAACCTGAAGGCCGACAACCTGAAGGAAGACCAAGACCAAGACCAGCCATCAGGCAACGCTAACGCACCAGACGCGCCCGCGCAGAATGATGCTCGCTGAGATACGAGGAACACCATGCAGCTAGACGAACCAAGAACGCTTCAGGTGGACGAGAGTGAGCAACTCGACGAGAAGATCCGCCGCGATACCATGACCATCAACATGGGCCCGCAGCACCCCTCGACACACGGCCTGCTGCGGCTTGTGCTCACGATGGACGGCGAGACGATTCTCAAGGCACAGCCCGAAATCGGGTATCTGCATACCGGAATCGAAAAGACCGCAGAGGCCAAGAGCTACTTCAAGGCGTTGGTCCTCACCGACCGGATGGACTATCTATCGCCGCTCTGCAACAACCTGGGCTACTCGCTTGCCGTTGAGAAGCTGCTGGGCATTGACGTGCCAGAGAAGGCGCGGTTCGTGCGGGTGGTATTGGCCGAATTGCAGCGCATCGCCAACCATCTCGTCTGGCTCGGCTCCAGCGCGATCGACCTGGGCGCCCAGAGCGTTTTCCTCTACTGTTTGCGCGAGCGCGAACAGATTCTCGATATCTTCGAGGCCTGCTCCGGCGTGCGCATGATGACCAGCTACATTATGCCCGGCGGCCTGCAGGCGGATATCCCTCCGAACTTCGAGAAGCTGGTGCGCGGCTTCCTCAAGATCTTCCCCTCGCGGCTGCGTGAATACCACGACCTGCTCACCAACAACCGCCTCTGGATCGACCGCACACGCGGCGTCTGCGTGCTGCCCGCCGACAAGGCGATAGCGCTAGGATGTAGCGGCCCGACATTGCGGGGCAGCGGCGTCGCCTATGACGTGCGCAAAGTCTTCCCCTACGGCGGCTACGAGCGATTCGCCTTCGAGGTTCCCGTCGGTACCAATGGCGATGTTTACGACCGCTATCTCATCCGCATGCTGGAGATGCGCGAGAGTCTGAAGATCACCCAGCAGGCGATGGACGGCATGCCCGAGGGTCGCTGGCAGGTGGACGATCCCAAGATCGTCGCGCCCCAGAAGTACGAGGTCTCCTCGAACATGGAGGCGCTGATCCACCACTTCAAGCTCTATACCGAGGGCTACCGCCCACCCGCCGGAGAGGTCTACGTGCGCACAGAGTCGCCCAAGGGCGAGCTTGGCTTCTACATCGTCAGTGATGGCACCGCGAAGCCCTATCGCATGCACGTGCGCGCGCCGTCCTTCGCGAATCTTCAGGCGCTGCCGTCGATGATCGAGGGTTACCTGATCTCAGACGTCGTGGCGGCCATCGGCAGTATTGATCCCGTACTGGGGGAGGTTGACCGCTAATGACCGGCGAGGAACTAGAGGCGCGTCTGCGCGAGATCGTCGCGGGGTATCCCTCAGCCCGCTCCGCCATGCTGCCTTGCCTGCATCTGGTGCAGCGGGAGCACGGCTATATCACGCCGGAAGGCATTCTCGCGGTGGCGGAGGCCATCGGCGTCAAACCGGATGAGGTCGAATCCATTGTCACCTTCTACTCCATGTATACGCAGGAGCCGAAGGGGCGCTACGTCATCAAAGTCTGCACGAGCATCTCATGCTATCTACGCGGCTGCGATGATGTGATGGCCCATCTGGAGCAGCGGTTGGGCGTCCGCAAGGGCGAGACGACCAGCGATGGCCGCTTCACCCTTGAGGCCGCCGAATGCCTCGCGGCGTGCGGCATGGCTCCCGCGCTGCAGGTGAATGGCCATTTCTTCGAGAACGCGACAACCGAGAGAGCCAGCGGCCTGGTGGATTACCTGGCGAATGGCGGCGATCCAGAGGCGATCAGCAGCGCATGGCAGCCTACCAGCGATGGGCGCGGCATGGCGACGGTCTCGGCCATCGGCGCAAAGAGTGAGCAGCCCGCGACTGGATCGGCTGATGGGCACGCGAAAATACAACAGAATGGGGCGCACGAACAATGACCGATACACCTGGAGCGACGCCCACGAACAATAGCAGTAGCCTGCCACTTGGCCCGACGCCCCGTTTTGTCACCCGCACCTTCGACGTGCCCGGCATCGACCGCATCGAGGTGTATCGCGCCAACGGCGGCTACGAGGCGCTCGCCAAGGCGCTCAAGCAATTCGAGCCTGACGCGCTGGTGGACGAAGTGAAGAAGTCGGGTCTGCGCGGGCGCGGCGGCGCGGGTTTCGCCACTGGCGTCAAGTGGAGCTTCCTGCCCAAGGATAATCCCAAGCCGCGCTATCTCTGCGTCAACGCCGACGAGAGCGAGCCGGGCACCTTCAAAGATCGCATGATTATGGAGGTCAGCCCGCATCTGCTGGTGGAAGGGACGATTATCACGTCCTACGCCACCAAAGTCCACCGCGCCTTCATCTACATCCGTGGTGAGCTACCGGTCGCGGAACAACAAGTCTCGCGGGCCGTGCGCGAGGCGTATGACGCCGGGCTGCTCGGCAAGAACATCCTGGGCAGCGGCTACGATCTCGACATCACGGTGCATCGCGGCGCGGGCGCCTACATCTGCGGCGAGGAGAGCGCGCTGCTCGAATCACTGGAGGGCAGGCGAGGCTTCCCCCGGCTGAAGCCGCCGTTCCCGGCGGTCGTCGGTCTCTATGGCAGCCCGACGGTCATCAACAACGTCGAGACGGTCTCGACCGTCCCGGCGGTTGTGACATACGGCGCGGAGGTCTACGCGACCTATGGCACGGAGAAGAGCAAAGGCACGCGCATCTACTGCCTTAGCGGCCACGTTGAGCGTCCGGGCAATTACGAGCTGCCAATGGGTACGCCGCTCCGCACGCTGATCGAAGACTACGGTGGTGGCGTCCGCGGCGGCAGGAAGATCAAGGCGATCATTCCCGGCGGCTCTTCGACACCGCTGCTCAAGCCGTCGCAGATCGATACGCCGCTCGACCACGAATCCATCGCGGCGGCGGGTTCGTCGCTCGGCTCCGCTGGGGTGGTCGTCCTGGATGATCAGACGTGCATCGTCGGCGCGGTGCTGCGGATGACGGAGTTCTACCGCGACGAGTCGTGCGGCAAGTGCACGCCGTGTCGCGAGGGAACGTTCTGGCTGGTGCAGCTACTGGAGCGGCTGGAAGAGGGCCACGGCAAAGAGAGCGATATTCCGCTGCTGGCCGACATCTGCGACAACATGTACGGGCGCTGCTTCTGCCCGCTGGGCGATGGCGCGACCCTGCCCATTACCAGCAGTATCAAGCTGTTCTATGACGAATACCTTCACCATATCAGGGCGCACGGCTGTCTGGTCGGCCCGCGCGCGCGTGGTGTGGCCGTCGGCGCGGCCTCCTGAGCATCTGGCCAGGGGCCGCAAGCGGGAAGAAAAATAGATCATGGGTGAGCAACAAGACCTGGTCACAGTGACGATAGATGGGCGAGAGATTAGTGTTCCGCCGGGCACACTGGTCTGGGAGGCTGCCCGCAGGCTCGGCATCGAGATTCCGATCTACTGCTACCATCCGAAGATGGACCCACTGGGCGCGTGCCGCATGTGCTTCGTGGAGGTCAAGGGGATGCCCAAGCCCATGACCGCCTGCACAACAACCGTCATGCCCAATATGGTCGTCTCCACGGACTCACCGATGGTCAAGAAGAGCCGGAGGGGCACGCTGGAGTTCCTGCTCATCAATCACCCGCTCGACTGTCCCATCTGCGACAAAGGCGGCGAATGCGACCTGCAGGATTTCACGCTGCGCTATGGTCCCGGAGCGAGCCGCTTCGACCTGAGCAAGCGCCACTTCCCCAAGCCCGTGCCGGTCAGCGAGAACATCCTGCTGGACCGCGAGCGCTGCATCTCCTGCCAGCGGTGCGTCCGGTTCTGCCAGGATGTTGCGATGGAAGACGGCCTGGTGCTGCTGGAGCGCGGCTATAAGACGGAAGTGGGCGTCGAGGTGGATGCCCCGTTCGACTCGATCTTCTCTGGCAATGTGGTCGAGATGTGCCCGGTGGGCGCGCTGACGGCACGGAGCTATCGCTTCGTGACGCGCCCGTGGGAGCTGAAACGCACCGGGAGCGTCTGTGGACAGTGCTCCGTCGGCTGCAATGTGCTCGTGGATGTGCGCGTGAATCGCCTGCTGCGCCAGTACGGCCGCACCAACGACAGCATTGATGAGGGCTTCCTCTGTGACCGTGGCCGCTGGCACACCGATCCAGTGAATAGCGCGGAGCGTCTGCGCACGCCGCTCATCCGCAAGAACGGGAAGCTGGAGCCGGCCACCTGGGACGAGGCGTTGCAACTGGTGGGCCGACAACTGCGCGAGACAGTGAGCCAGCACGGCACAGCGTCGGTCGGCGGCATTGGCTCGACCCATACCACCAACGAAGAGGCGTATCTCTTCCAGAAGCTACTGCGCGCCGGTCTGGGCACGAACAACGTGGACCACTACCACGGGCGCTTCCCCACTGTGGAGCGCAACGGGCTGCCCTGGGTCTGGACCGACTCCATTGCCGGGCTGGAGAAAGCCCGTGTGATCGTCTTGCTAGGAACCGACACCTATCACCGCCAGCCAATCATTGATCTGCGCATCCGTCGCGCCATTCGCAAGGGCACGCGCGTCTACGTCGTCACGCCGGAGCCAGCGCGGCTCGACCGGCTCTCGGTAGGCACGATCCGCTACACCAGCGGGCAGACGGGGACCGTGGCACGGGCGCTGCTCAGCACAATACTCGGTGAGCAGTTGACGCGCGGCGACTTCGCGGCCAACCACGCCGAGAGCGTCGAGGCGCTACGAGCATCTCTGGTGGGAACAGACCTGGATGCACTGGCGCGAACGGCGGGCGCCGACGCGGAGGCACTGCGGGCGCTGGCGCGTGAGTTTGCGACAGCGGATGGCGCGGTGCTGCTCTATGACGAGATGGCCACCCGCGAGCCAACCGGCGCGACGCTGCCGCAGGATGTGCTGCACCTGGCGCAGCTCACCGGCAACTTTGGGCGGCCCGGCGCTGGCGCTGGTCCGCTTATGGAAGACAACAACTCACTCGGCGCGCGTGATATGGGCCTGCTGCCTGACCAGCTTCCCGGCTATCTGCCGCTCGCGGATGGCGCGGCGCTGGGCAAAGCCTGGGGCATGGAGATACCACAGGCAGCCGGGAAGGACTACGATGCGATGCTTGGCGGGGGGGTTCGCGCGTTATATGTCATGGGAGCCGATCCCGCGCGCCACGCCACGCCAGAGCAACTGGCGCACCTGGAAGCGCTCGACTTCCTCGTCGTGCAGGATCTCTTCCTGACAGAGACGGCAAAACGCGCAACCGTAGTGCTGCCAGTGGTGGCCTATACGGAGAAGGACGGTACCTTCACCAACACCGAGCGCGCGGTACAGGTAGTGCGCAAGGCGATGCAGGAGCTGCCAGAGACGCGACCCGACTGGCAGGTTCTGACCAGCGTCGCGAACGCGCTTGGCATGGACTGGCGCTATCGCTCGCCCGCCGAGATTCTGGCGGAGATTGCGCGGGTTGTGCCGCTGTACGCGGGGGTCTCGCGGCGCGGGCTGGGCATGCAGGGCGCGCGCTGGCCGTTCCGCACGGCTGAGGCTGGCGCGGATGGGAAGGCTCCGCTGGTGGGCAGTCCCTGCCTGACATGGGACATGGTCGAACATGGTGTAGCGAATAGTGCGGGCGGCGCGGAGCCAGCGTTGCCACGCGGGTATGGGGAGCAGAGCTGATGTCTGATCTTGCCTGGGCTGTCGTAGCGGCGGTCGTGAAGTGCATCATCGTCATCGTCGCGCTGCTGACCGCATTTGCCTATATGACGCTGATCGAGCGGCGTATCATCGCACGCTTTCAGCGGCGTGTCGGGCCGAATCGCGCTGGACCGCTGGGACTCTTCCAGCCAGTTGCCGACGCGCTGAAAATGGCCTTCAAAGAGCAGTTCATGCCTGGGAGCGCGGCCCGCTTCACTTTCCTGCTGGCCCCGGCGCTCTCCGTCTTCGTCGCGCTGACGGCATTCGCCGTCATCCCGCTGGGCGACCGCACCACCTGGGGTACATCTCCTATCGCGCTCGCCTGGGCGCCTTTCATCGGTGATATCAACATCGGTATCCTCTATATCCTCGCCATCTCGTCGCTGGCCGTCTATGGCATCGTGCTGGCGGGGTGGTCATCGGGCAACCATTATTCGCTCCTCGGCTCGCTCCGCTCGGCGGCGCAGATGGTGTCATACGAAGTGAGCATCGGCCTCTCGCTGGCGGGCGTGCTGATGTTCGCGGGCACCCTGAACATGGTGGATATCGTCCACGCGCAAGTGCATCAGGGCATCTGGTTCGTTCTGGCGCAGCCGCTCGGCTTCATCCTCTACGGCATCGCGGCGGTGGCCGAGGTGAACCGCGCGCCGTTCGATCTGCCCGAGGCGGAGCAGGAGTTGATCGCGGGGTATCTGACGGAGTTCAGCGGGCTGCGCTGGAGCCTCTTCCAGATGGCCGAATACATCAACATGATTACCGCCAGCTCGGTGGTCGCCACGCTCTTCCTGGGCGGGTGGACGCTTGGCGCCCTCAATGGCATCCTTGGCGCGCCATTCATCTGGTATCTCATCAAGGTGGCATTCTTCCTGTTCATCTTCATCTGGCTGCGCGCGACCCTGCCGCGCATCCGCTATGACCAGTTGATGCGGTTTGGCTGGCAGGTGTTGCTGCCGCTCTCGGTGCTGAATGCGCTGGTAACCGCCGTCGTGGTAGCCTTCGATCTGCCGTGGTGGGTGAGCGGCCTGATTGGGCTGGTTATTCTGCTGATTGCCAGCATGATCTACTATATGCGGCTGCGCGCAAGCCGCCGCGCCATGCCGAAGGCGGCCGCAATGGGAGGGCTCGATCTGGTGATGCCCACGAGCGTGCGCATGGTCAATATCGACCCGCACCGCCCGCCCGTCGTCCCAGCAGAGCGGCCGAAGACAGCCGACACAGCAGACACCGTCGCCACGCCGTAGGGGAAGGCGATTCCAGGAGCCTAGTCTGGGCCGAAGCGGCAAACGCTCTGGCCCCCAAGATAGCGAGAACACCAATGGGGATGGAAATTATCAAGGGTCTGGCGACGACGCTCAAGGAATTGGGCAAGAAGCCAACGACCGTTTCATATCCTGAGGAGAAGCGCGAGCTTCCCGACCGTTTCCGCGGGCGGCATGTGCTGCACCGGTACGAGAATGGGCTGGAACGCTGCGTGGGCTGTTATCTCTGCGCGGGCGCCTGTCCGGCGGATGCCATCTACATCGAGGCCGAAGAAAACACCGACGAGCATCGTGTCTCGGCAGGCGAGCGTTACGCCCGCGTCTTCGACATCAACCTGCTGCGCTGCATCTTCTGTGGCTATTGCCAGCAGGCATGCCCGACTGGGGCCATCACGCTCGAAAAGATCTATGAGCTTTCGACGCTACGCCCTGATGATCTGGTCTACCATAAAGAGCAGCTGCTCGAACCGCCCGGGTCATCCACCCGAGGCTCCATCGACGCGTGGACGCCAGCCCCACCCGAAGAGACGACGACGCCGCTTCCTGATCGCCAGGGCTTCTTCGACGGCCTCGCAGCGACGGCTGCTGCGGTGGGCCAGGGCAACCTGCCCACCGAACAGGAGATCCTGCTGAACGCCGAGACCGAGCCTGCGACGCGGGTGCCGCCGTATGACCCGGAAGAGACATCCACCACACCGGAGAGAGAGGGCTGAGAACGCATGGCTGCTGGGGTGATCGCCTTTTTCGTGCTGGCCACCGTCTCTGTGGCCTCGGCGCTAGGCGTGGTGTTGTTCCGCAACCCGGTCTACAGCATGCTCAGTCTGATTCTGAACCTGCTGAGCCTGGCGTTCTTCTTCCTGATGCTGGAAGCCATCTTCGTCGCCGCAATCCAGGTGCTTATCTATGCCGGAGCGGTGATGGTCTTGTTCCTGTTCGTCGTGACGATGCTCACACCCTCAGGCGGCGGCATCAGTGGACCAGACCGGCTGCGCTGGCAATGGGGCGCGGGGATTGGCCTGGGCATCATCCTGGCGGGTGGGCTGATCATCGCTCTGCTCAATGGCTCGATTGCCGAGGGCGCGAAAGCCGCCGGGATGAACGGGCTGGCGCAGGCCGTTGATCATTTTGGCAACACCGAGGCGTTCGGTCAGGCGCTGTTCCACGGCTTCTCCTTCCCCTTTGAATTGACGGGGGTGTTGCTGGTGGTTGCGGTGCTGGGAGCGGTCGTCATGAGCCGCCGCTTTGCGCGCGAGTAAGGGGGGTCATCATGCAGGTATCCGCATATCTCATCGTGAGCGCGCTCCTCTTCACCATCGGCGCGGTCGGCGTGCTGGTGCGCCGCAATCCGCTGGTGATGTTCATGTCCATCGAATTGATGCTGAACGCGGTCAACCTTTCGTTCATGGCCTTCGCGCACTTCCTGAACTCGGTTGACGGCTGGATGTTCGTCTTTCTGGTGCTGACGGTGGCCGCCGCCGAGGTGGTGGTCGGTCTGGCGATTATCGTCTCGATCTTCCGCTCGCGCCACGAGATTGATGTGGACGATCTCACTATGTTGAAGGGCTAGTATGGTTAATCTGACGCCGTTCATCCTGCTCCTGCCGCTGGTCGGCTTTGCCGTGCTCGGCCTCGTCGGGCGCGTGCTGCCGCGGGCGGCCATCTCGCTGATCGGCTGCGGGGTGGTGCTGGCGGCTTTCGTACTGGCCGTCATCGATTTCTTCTCGATGCTCGGAGTCGCGCCCGAGGCACGCTTCTCCGATGTGCTGCCGTGGACGTGGGTCACTTCTGGCAGCGTGACGATTCCATTCGGCCTGCTCTCAGACCCGCTCTCAGCGGTGATGCTGCTCATCGTGACGGGCGTCGGCTTCCTCATCCATGTCTATTCGATCGGCTACATGGAGGGCGACCCCGGCTACTGGCGCTTCTTCTCCTTCCTCAATCTCTTTATCTTCGCGATGGCGCTGCTGGTTGCGGCGGATAACTTCCTGATGCTGCTCGTCGGATGGGGCGGCGTGGGACTTGCCTCATTCCTGCTCATCGGCTTCTGGTATACGCGCCCCTCAGCGGTGGCGGCGGCGCGCAAGGCGTTCGTGGTCAACGTCATCGGCGACTTCGGCCTGCTGCTCGCTATCTTCCTGATCGTCAAGGACTTCGGCACGCTCCAGTACATCCCGCTGATCGTTCATCCCGCATCAGCCGGAACAGCGCTACCGAGCCTGCCCCTTCCCTTCCCAGATGCGACCGCCATCGCGCTGCTGCTGTTCGTGGCGGCGGCGGCGAAATCGGCGCAGTTGCCGCTGCACGTCTGGCTGCCCGACGCGATGGAAGGCCCGACACCCGTCAGCGCGCTCATCCACGCGGCGACGATGGTCACGGCGGGCGTCTATCTGGTGGCGCGCGCATCAGCTATTTTCACCGCTTCGCCGACCGCGCTGGCCATCGTCGGCATCATCGGCGGGGCGACAGCATTCATGGCGGCGACCATTGCCTGTGTGCAGACCGACATCAAGCGCGTGCTGGCCTACTCGACGATGAGCCAGCTTGGCTACATGTTCATGGGCGAGGCGGCAGGCGGCTTCTCCGGCGGCATCTTCCACCTGACGACCCATGCCTACTTCAAGGCGCTGCTCTTCATGGCGGCGGGCGCGGTCATCCACGCGCTCGGCGGCGAGCAAGATATGCGCAAGATGGGCGGGCTGCGCGGGCGGCTGCCCCAGACATTCTGGCTGTTCGTCATCGGTGGGCTGACGCTGGCCGCTGTCTTCCCGCTCTCCGGCTTCTGGAGCAAAGACGGGCTTCTCAGCGCGGTGCTGGAAAAGGCGCAGACGGGCGGCGGCACAGGCTGGTACGTACTCTACGCCGTGGGCCTCTTCACCGCCATCCTGACGGGCTTCTACATCTTTCGCCTGATCTTCGGCATCTTCTTTGGCAGGTATCGCGGCGGCGCGATTGCCGCGCATGGAGCGGCGCCCGCCAAACGTGGTGGCACGCGCGATCCGCTGGCGAATGTCCACGAGGTCGGAGCGGCAATGATGGTGCCGATGGTGGTCCTGGGCATTCTTTCAGTCATCGGCGGCTTCTATGGCACGCCCTGGAGCGACTGGATTGGGCAGTTCCTCGAACCCGTGACCCATACGACCAACACGGGCATCGCTCCTGGCAACGGGCTGTTCTGGCTGGCGTTCGTGCTGGGGCTGGTCACTGGCCCCATTGGCATCGCGATTGCCTGGGCGCGCTATGCCCAGCGCGAGCCACGCTTCGGCGCATCGCGCAATCCGCTCGTCATCCTGCTCCAGCACAAGTACTATATTGACGAGCTGTACGACGCCGTCATCGTCGTTCCCATCGTCTCGCTCGGCGTGTTCTGGCGCATTGGGCTGGAAGGCGGCTTCTTCGAGGGCGGCTCGCTGGGCCTTGGACACCTCGTTGGCGGTATCAGCAGGGGACTGCGCCGCCTGCAAACGGGGTACGCGCGGAATTATGCGCTGGCAATTCTGGTCGGCGCGGCGCTGCTTCTGGTGTATTACGTCATCCACCCGTGAGGGGGGAAACGGTCTGGATAGAGGTCTATGACGAACTTTCCAGTGTTGAGTGCGATTGTCTTCGTGCCACTGCTCGGCGCGGTCGGGGCGCTGATCTTGCCACGGCTGGCTGGCTGGGGCTGGGCGCTGCTGGCGTCGCTGGTGGATCTGGCGCTCGCCCTCTTGCTGATTCCGCGCCTGGGCACAGGAACCACGCACATGCTCGCGCTCAACGAGCACATGCCCTGGCTGCCGGATGCCGGCATCAGCTATACCCTCAGCGCCGATGGTATTAACCTGTTCCTGATCTGCCTCAACGCGCTGCTGACCGTGGTTGCGGTCGGGGCATCGTTCGGCGTCGCGCGCTCGGGCGACCGTCCACGCCAGTATCTGATGCTGATGCTGCTCCTCAGCTTCGGCATGCAGGGCGTCTTTCTGGCGACCAACCTTTTCCTCTTCTATGTCTTCTGGGAAGTCATGCTGGTTCCGGCGTACCTGCTGGTAGGCATGTTTGGCGGGCCACAGCGCGGCATTGCGGCCATCAAGTTTGTGCTGTACACCACCGCTGGCTCGCTCCTGATGCTCGTGGCCATCATCGCGACAGGCATCGAGGTCAGCAGCACGCACCACACCGCCTTCACCCTTGACCTGGCAGCGCTGCTCAACGCGGGCGTGCCTGGGAACGTGCAGACTGTTCTCTTCCTCGGATTCGCGGCGGCGTTCGCGGTCAAAGCTGGTCTATTCCCGCTCCATGGCTGGGTGGCCGATACCTATAGCGAGACGCCGGTCGCGGTGCTGGTGCTGATCGCGGGCGTCATGGCCAAGACAGGCGTCTACGGCTTCGTGCGCTTCTGCCTGCCGCTCTTCCCGCAAGGCGTGCACTCGCTCGCGCCGATCATGGAGACGCTGGCCGTCGCCAGCATCATCTACTTCGCATTGGAGGCGCTGGTCGCGCTCGATTTCATGCGGCTCCTGGCGTACGTCAGCATCAGCCACCTCGGCGTCATCGTGCTGGGCATCTTCGCACTCAACACCCAGGGCATCGAAGGCGCCATCGTCCAGATGATCAACCACGGCATCATCATCGCGGCGCTCTTCCTGATCGCTGGCGCCATCGAGGCGCGCACAGGCACGCGGCGCCTGGCTGACTTTGGCGCGCTGGCGACGAAACTGCCCTGGCTAGCGACGGTCTTTATGATCGCGGCGCTCTCGGCGCTCGGCCTGCCCGGACTAAACAGCTTCGCGGGTGAGTTCCTCGCCTTCCTCGGCACGTTCCAGTCGAGCATCGTCTTCGGCGTGCTGGGAACACTGGTGGTCATCCCTGCCGCGTGGTATATGCTACGATTCTTCCAGGGTGCGATGGAGGGCGTGACTCCGGAGGGCGGCGCGGTTGCCAGCGCGCGTGTGGCTGATTTGCGCGTGGGCGAGTGGCTACCGCTTCTACCGCTGCTTGCGCTGATCATCTTCCTGGGGATCGTGCCTAACACCCTGACGGCGCCGATGCAACAGCCTGTTGGCGAGATTGTATCGAGCTACGCTCCGGCGACGCCCAGCGCCTTCGAAGCACCCGGCGCCAACGGTCACGTCCACGTGTATCACCCTATTCAGGTGCAGACAATCCAGACGCAGACAATCCAGACGCGCCATATCTATGTGCTTCAGATGACGAATGCACTCGCGTCGGGCGAGAGAGAACAGGCGAGGGTCGGCGCATGATCTTTGCGGCTACTTCACCATTTACCTATACCCCCAGCCTGACGGACTGGCTCCGCATCGTGCCGGAGTTGATCCTGCTGGCGGCGGCGCTGCTGACGTTACTGGCTGATCTGGTCGGTTCGCCCGGACGCAAAGGCTGGCTGGCTATTATCGGGCTGGCGGGTGCTATCTGCGCGCTCGTCGCGACCCAGATGCTCTGGGTGGGCGGCTCCATTGGCGAAGCCTTCTATGGCATGGTGAACGATGATTACGTCTCGCTCTTCGCCAACATCGTCATCCTGTTCGCCCTGGGCATCGCACTGCTCTTCTCGCCGGGGTATATCGAGCGGCAGGGCATCACCCACGAGGGCGAGTATTACACGCTGCTGATTCTGGCCGCGCTCGGCATGATGGTGATGTCGGCGGCCAGCAACCTGATGGTCATCTTCGTTGGGCTAGAGATTCTCTCGCTGGCGCTCTACATTCTCTCGGCCATCGTCACGACACGCCGCCGCTCGCAGGAAGCCGGCATGAAGTACTTCATCCTCAGCTCGTTCGCCTCGGCCTTCCTGCTCTATGGCATGGCGCTCACCTATGGCGCCACCGGCTCGACCAACCTTACCGCGATTCGCACCTTCCTGAGCAGCCACGGCACCTTCCCGCTCGGCTCCGGCTTTGGCCCGCTGTTGCTGGTAGCGCTGGGGCTGATGGCGGTCGGCTTCTGCTTCAAGGTATCGGCTGTTCCGTTCCAGGCGTGGACGCCGGATGTATACGTCGGCGCGCCAACCTCAATCACGGCGTTTATGTCGGTGGGCACGAAGGTAGCCGCGTTCGTTGGGCTGGTGCGCGTCTTCTTCTTCGCGCTGCCATCGTTGAGCGTCGAGTGGCAGCCAGTCTTCTGGGTTATCGCCGTGCTGACGATGATTGGCGGCAACCTGATGGCCGCCAGCCAGCGCGACGTCAAGCGAATGCTGGCTTATTCGAGCGTGGCGAATGCGGGCTACATGCTGATCGCCGTCGCCACCCACACGCAGGCGGCGCTGCAGGGCTTGTTCATCTACCTGGCGACCTACGCGGTGATGAACCTCGGCGCGTTTGGCGTAGTGCTGGCCATCGAGCGGCGCGACGGTCAAGGCACGACGCTGGATGACTTTGCCGGACTGGGCCGCCGCCATCCGGCCCTGGCAGCACTCATGGCGCTCTTCATGTTCGCGCTGGCGGGCACCCCGGCCACGGCTGGCTTCATCGGCAAGTGGTACGTCTTCTATGCCGCGATGACGGGCGGACACACCGAGCTAGCGATCATTGGCGTGTTGGCGAGCCTGATTGGCGTGTACTACTACCTGCGGGTCGTCTGGGCTATCTACTTCACTGAGCCGGCCACCGCGCCGCTGCTCGTGCTGGCCGAGGAGCCCACTCCGGAACGCGAGCCAGCAGCCACCACAACCGCAGGTGGCGGCGTCGCCCTTGCCGAGCCAGCCACCGCCGCGCAGCCTACCACCTCCACGAAGGTGCTCCCGGCGGATCGTCACACGACACACCCCGCGACATGGCTCGGCCTGGCGCTGGCGGGCGTCCTGACGATTGCCCTGGGTATCGTACCCATGCTGATGGTCGAGTGGGCACTCGCTGCGGCGCAGACGCTCTTCAAGTGACGGATAACGATATGACACAGCCTGTGGCGCAGTCGCAGCGCACACCAGCCAGTCAGCCGGGACGTGGCGCGTTGATCGTCGGCGCATCCAGTGGCATCGGCGCGGCGATGGCACGAGAGCTGGCGCGCAGGGGCTATACGCTGGCGCTGGTCTCCAGGCGTGAAGAGCTCCTGGCGGCCCTGCGTGACGACATCAACCGCACGGCTGGCCGCGAGTGCGCGCATACCTATGTCCACGATGTGCGCGACTACGACGCCGCGCCAGACCTCCTGCGCCGGATTGTGAGCGATTTGGGAGCGCATCCGCTCCAGATCGTCGTCTACACTGCTGGTATCATGTTCGAGAGGGCAACCAGCGACTGGCCGTTTGAGGAAGAGCGCGCGATGCTCGAAATCAACACCATCGGGGCGATGCGCTGGCTGGGGCTGGCCGCCGACATCCTGAAGGCGCGTGGGCAGGGGGCGCTGGTGGGTGTCTCCTCGGTGGCGGGCGAGCGCGGACGGCGCGGCAACAGCGCCTATCAGGCATCGAAGGCCGCGCTCACGACCTGGCTGGATTCGCTGCGCTATCGGCTGAAGGGCAGCGGCGTGCGCGTGGTCATCGTCAAGCCGGGCTACGTCGCTACGGAGATGACCTCAGGAAAGAAGCTGCCACGCCAGGCCGTTATCTCTGCCGATGAGGCTGCTCGCCAGATCGTCTCTGTCGCCGAACATGGGAGCGGCGTCGTCTACGTGCCGGGCTACTGGCGACCCATCATGTGGATGGTCCGCCACCTGCCAGCATTTCTGATGGCCAGGCTTCCGGAATAACTGAGTATGGGCGGCATCAGCGTCCGGCGTGTGAGCGAACGGCGCGAGGCGCGTAGGCGCGGCTTCGGTCGCCAGCGTGTATCAGCGTCAAAGGAAGAATCCACATCATGTCAATTGCGCTCGATATCAGGGATGAAGACCTGACTGGATGGGGTCTCGCCCAGTCGGCCCGATGCCGGGTCGCGTGCCCGGAGACAGTCGCCGCGCTGGCTGAGTTGTTCGCGGAGGCACGGGAGACCGGGCAAACCATCGCGCTACGCGGCGCAGGCTGCAGCTATGGTGACGCCGCGCTCAACAGCAATGCGCTCGTGCTGGATACCTCACGGTTGAATCGTGTGCTGGCGTGGGACGCTGAGAGCGGCCAGATCACCGTTGAGCCGGGCGTAACGCTGGGGCAAATCTGGCGCCACACGCTCCCGGATGGCTGGTGGCCCGCGGTCGTGCCGGGCACGAGCGAGGTGACGGTGGGCGGCGCGGCGGCGATGCAGATTCACGGCAAGAACAACTGGCACGCGGGCGCATTCGGCGATACCGTCCTGGCATTCGATCTGCTCCTGCCCGCCGGCGAGACCGTGACCTGCTCGCGCGAGCAGAACAACGATCTCTTCGCCGCGGCATTCGGCGGCATGGGCCTGCTCGGCGCGTTCACCTCGCTCACACTGCAAACGCGGCGGGTATACTCCGGCAACGTCTGGGAGGTCACCACAGCCCACGACTCGCTCGATGCGCTCATTGCAGCGCTGGAGGAGGCAACCGCCTGGGCAACTGATCTGGTCGCCTGGATCGATACCAGCGCCCATGGGTCACACATTGGGCGGGGACTGCTCAAGATGGCGCGTGATCTTGCCCCGGACGAAGACGCCCATCCTGAGCTAACGCGCACCGAAGACTATCAGACGCGCCATCGCCCACTCCCAGCACGCCTGCCAAAAGGCTGGCTGCCGCGCCTGGCACGCTCACTGACGACCCCCGCCGGGATCTGGTTCTCCAATCGGGGCCAGTGGATCAGCGGCCAGGGGGTTCGCCACCGTCGTTCGCATCTGAGCACCTACGTCGCCGCCAATTTTCCGCTGGACGCTATTCCCGACTGGCGCGAGAGCTACCGGCCTGGTGGGCTGCTTCAGCATCAGAGCATGGTGCCGCGCGCCACCGCCAGCGAAACCTTTCGCGAGATACTCGACCGCTCGCAGCGCGCGGGCCTCTCGCCCAGTTTCGCCATCCTGAAGAAGCATCGCCCGTCCGATGCGCCGCTCAGTTGCCTGCTGGATGGCTACTCGCTGGCGCTGGACTACCCGGTGCGGCGAGGACAGGGGGAGCGATTGCGCTCGCTGCTCGGCACGCTCAATGATCTCGTCGCCGACGCTGGCGGGCGTATCTACTTCGCCAAGGATAGCACGCTGACATCCGAGCAGACGCAGCGCATGTACGGCGCGGAGGCGCTAGAACACTTCC
>DASUWS010000346.1:0-5380 GCA_036378295.1 Ktedonobacterales bacterium | reverse complement strand
GTTGGTAGTGTAACCGGTACGCCACACTATGACAGTGAACCAAAGCGGTAGAGGGAGGTTGAACTTCTGGCTGTGGAGCAGTGAGTGATGAGTAGCAGCGGTCTCCCTGGAGCAGACGTAAGGCGCCTCTCGTGGCGCGGCACGCATGGAGCGCCAGTGCGCTCGGGACGAGGATCTCGAGTACGTCGCGACCCCAACCCCATGGCGCAGCCTCCCGCTACAGGCCGACACACACCGAGATCAACCCACACATACGCCTTTCGTTCACTGCATCCTACCAGCGTGCTGGTTAGACTTGATCGTGACGGGACCTGCGTGATTGCGCGGGAGAGATATGCCCGTGCGACCGCGGATTAGTCGGCGGTGCAGAGCGCCAAACGCCAAAGGAGAGCGCCATGAGCGTCTACGAGATTCGCGTGAAGGGTCGCCTGGACCAACGCTGGGCCGCGTGGTTCGAGGGGCTGACGCTTACTCATGAAGGGGACAGCACCGTGCTGCGCGGCCCGCTCGCCGATGAGGCGGCGCTGCATGGCGTGTTGACCAAAGTTGGCAATATCAATCTGCATTTGCTCTCAGTGAATATCGTCGAGGCCAGCGATGCTGTCTCAGAATCAACTAGGGTGAGCGATCGTGATCTGATCGCAACGGATGCCACAGGCAAGAACGCTCTCACCTATAACCAACCCTCAGCGCCTGCGGAGGCGAAACCACAGAAGCACCGTCGCCGGAAGCGCTCATCATAAATGTCACAATCTTCATCGCAGGTAATCTTTCGCAGGTATTCTTGCACAGGAATCCTTCAGCCGGAGTAAACCCCAATCCTCTTCCGCCTGCGCAATCACTATATCTGAGAGCGTCACGTCGCGAACCGCGGCCAGAATCCCTTAACCCTATGCGCATTGGTGGCCGTATCCCTGGCGGACAGGACGAGCCTCAGCTCAATTGACCTGATCAGCAGCGCTGTGGCTGGGATAATCACATACACAACCACTCTTCCGGCGCCTGATCTGGAGATCAACCTTGTATTTCCCCTTTCGTTCACTGCCATCAACCATGTTCATGAACTACATTTACCTCAGATGCGAGGACTCCGGGCGAGCGCTCCGCGGTATGGATACTTGCGGCGCACCTGTGAGTGATGCGCACGGCGGCCCGACTTATCGCATACTATCGACGCAGATCTGAATTGTGTCCTCGGAGGCCCACAGTGCAACCGCATGAGCATGCAGATCAGGTGCAAACCACCTATTACAGTCTGCCAGAGTATCAATTCACCAAGGAAGAACTGGCACGCCTCTCCGAACTGCGCGAGCGCGTGCGTTCCCACCCTGACGTTCGTGACTGCGACATCGCCATTCGTCGGCTGGAATTTGCCCGCTGGCGCTTTGAGCATGGTTACATCTCCGACTAAGGGACTGTCTGACGAATATCCCATGATGTGCTACCCTCGTGGCGTGCGGAAGTGAGACGAGGGGAAGCCAAATGGTAGGTCGAGGCGAATTGACGGATCAGGCGTGGTCGAGCGTTGAGCCACTCATGCCGACGAGTAGGCGGCGTGGCGGGCAATGGCAGGATCACCGCACGGTGATCAATGGGATCGTGTGGAAGCTGCGTGCGGCGCGCCGTGGCGGGATCTGCCTGAGCGCTACGGGCCGTGGCAGACGTGTCACGCAACTCCAGGCAGTCTTGAAGGGCATCCGAGTCCCACGCCCCGCAGGCCGCGGGCGACCACGCCCCCGCCCTGACCGTCTCATCGCCGACAACGGCTACAGGTACCCACGCTGTCGCCGCTGGTTGCGGCAGCGACAGATCCCGCACACCATTCCAGAGCGACGCGACCAGCGTGCGCAACGCGCCGTTCGGCCAGGACGGCCGCTCCGCTTCGACAAAGCCATCTATGCCCGCCGCAACGTGGTCGAGCGGTGCCTCAATCGCCTCAAGCAGTGGCGTGGACTGACAACGCGCCACGAGAAGCGCGCCGTCAACTACCGCGCCATGCTCGTCCTCGCCTCGATCGTCCTCTGGCTCGAAGGGTGATTCGTCAGACAGAGCCTAAGCAGAATGGCATACGTTTTGGAGTGGAAGAGAGTAAAAGGGAAAGGGGGACCATCGTTAGAGAGGAAGACCCAACATGGTTGAGGGACAGGTTCTGACAGAGCGTCACCCTGGGAGCCATTGGTATTGTAGCCAGGTATCCAGGAGGAAGGCAGCAGCGAACAGCACCGCGTACCAACTCCAGACGAGCACAAAGAAGAAGATGTATCGCACGTACGGTACGGCATGCGCCGGCGAGACCCGCGCCAGCGCCGCAGTCGCTGCCTCTGACGTCACCCCTGGTTGGCGCACGTAGTACAGCCTATTCCCCCCCATCCAAGCGCCATAGCGGAACCAGACGCCACTGGTTACCTCGAGGCGGTGCAGCCACAATGCCCAGGCCCACTCCCCGAGCGCCAGCCCCGCAAAGAAGCTGGGACTCACTACGCGTTTCACAATATCGGTCCAGGGCCGGCACCCGTAGTGGGTAACGCAAGGCTGAACATCCAACTGATTCAGGAGCCTACTCGACACACCAAGTGCCGCGAGGAGAACACCCACGAGTGCAACGAAGAGCAGCACTCCAACCACGAGCAAGGCTAGGCTTACCGCCCGCTCGCTGCGTCTTTGTCCCAGCCACCGCTGCACCAGAGGAGGCTGGAGACGTGCCTGCCCGGGGATCGCCCACCAAGCCTGCGGCACATCGGTGACATCGCGAGCGGGCAAAACCTGACTGCGATAGCGCCAGATAGAGAAAAGGACGAAGGGTGGGCTAGCCACCAGCATACCTAGAGCGAACAAGGTCAGGTAACCCGCCGGCGAGGTGACGGCCCATTGCAGCACAGGCCACGGCAGATGCCAGTGTGGTGGATGACTGGTGTTGGCCCTCGTCAAGAACGCCAACCAGGGGGTGTTGACCAGCGACAAGAACGCCACGAAGACAAGCATAGGGGCACTCAAGAGGATCGCAATGACCATATGTACTCTGGTGGCGCTCCACCCGGGTAGATGGCGGGATACTATCATCGGTGGTGCTGCCTGCATATCGCTCTCCTTCTCTTCTCGCGTGCAGCGGTGGCCCCATTGCAGCCAGTTCTCGCGTTGGCGCCCACATGCTACCGTGCGGTCCAACGCACGTCAACTGAATGTTCATACTGCTGCTGGCTTGCGGCGCTTGAAGATAGTCTTACCCATATTCCGCAGTAATACCTGACAGGTTTGGAGCGTCTTCAGTGCATCCTCCACCCGCACATCCACGCCACCGAGACCCTCCTGACCAGGCTTGAGCTCCATTTTCACGTCACCGATGGACTGGACTTCGGGTCCGTCCGAAACGTTTGAGAGTTCGCTTAGCAAGTGCTCCGCTGTGCGAGTGTGGGACGGCGAGTGAGGCCTCGCGTCTTCGCGTCCTCGTCTCCGCTGCATTGCCGCCTTCCTTTCCCTCTGGGAGAATAGCCGTGGAGTACGCTTCCGAAAGGAAGGGAGGGAGACACTATGAAGATCTACCTGGTGGATGGCACCTACGAGCTGTTTCGCAACCACTTCGGCGCGCCGCCGCGCAAGGCACCCGATGGGCGCGAGGTCGGAGCAACGCTGGGCCTCTTACGCAGCCTGCTGATGCTGGTGACCACGCCAGGCATCACCCATGTGGCCTGCGCATTCGATCATGTGATCGAGTCCTTCCGTAACGGCCTGTACCCCGGCTACAAGACCGGCGCGGGCGTTGACTCCACCCTGCTCGCCCAGTTCTCACTGGCCGAAGAGGCCGTTGCCGCGCTTGGGTTGGTGGTCTGGCCGATGGTGGAGTTCGAGGCCGACGATGCCCTGTCCAGTGCGACCGCCCGGTTCCAGCACGAAGCTGCGGTCGAACAGATCGTGATCTGCTCGACGGACAAGGATCTGGCCCAGCTGATCTCGGGAAACCGCATCGTTGGCTGGGATCGCCGCCGCAATAGGCTCATCAATGAAGCGGGCGTGGTGGAGAAATTTGGCGTGCGCCCGCAGTCGATCCCCGACTGGCTGGGGCTGGTGGGCGATGCGGCCGACGGCTTCCCCGGCATCCCGGGTTGGGGTGAAAAATCCGCGGCGGCCGTGCTGGCACAATACGAGCACCTTGAAACGATCCCCGCAGATCCGCACACCTGGGGACTCTCGGCCATCTCAGCCAGCCGCGCGGCACGGCTGGCCGAGAGCCTGACGCAGCACCGGGCTGAAGCGCTGCTTTTCCGTAAGCTGGCTACGCTGCGCGAGGATGTGCCATTGCAGGAAACGCTGGCCGATCTGGAATGGCAGGGAGCCTACGAGCGGCTGAAAGATGTCTGTCACCGGCTGGGCGATGAAAAGTTCCCTGGGCGGGTTCCGAGGTGGCGCAAGAGTTGAATTCGGCAGCGCAATGACAACGGAAAGGAGGTGGCTTTACAACGTGGCGAGAGGAGGATGCTCTTGGCGCCCTCGCTGCGAGCCCATGTCGAGGAGTGACTCAGCGGACAGTTGTCGGTGTGACCCCAGGAGGCGTACCGCCTCGGTCTGCTTGCCACGGCTACTGTGAGACCCGACACGGGTTGATTCGTCAGACAAGCCCTAATCGCCGAGAGGGCTGGGAAGATCGGCCACAGGCAGTAAGAGGGCCTTGCACTCGTCGGCCGTTACTCGCCTGTGGGCAACCGCTGACGGTATCCTCTTCAGCTTTGCCGTCTGGCAAGTCTGATGGACTGTCCCTGGCGTCTATGCGCGCCCTGGACCACTCCGGGCTCCCGTTGAGGAGGCGATCTTCGGATGGGCACCGCCATGCTTCCGAGAACGCGATGCCGACCGTGGTCGGCGCTCCCTGCCCGGTTCAGCATCCGGTCATTGGCGAGTAAAAGCGAAGTGAACGCCTGCGTCGCGCTGCATCGGCGCACTTTCGCGGGTTGGTTGGCAATGCGTGTCGCTTAGTGCGGATGACGCATGTTGCGGCATGCGGCTTGCGGTCAAGGGAGATGAAGGAGATGAAGGAGATGAAGGAGGTGACCGCGCCATGACCATCCAACTGAAAGATCCACTCATCAAAGGACATCCGCTTCACGCCATGCTTACCGACCTGCCTATCGGCGCACTGGTGGCCGGGAACACCTTCGACCTTCTCGGCCTGCTCACCCGGCGGCCCACCTGGCGTTTCGCCGCCCGCGCCGCCCATACCAGCGCGCTGGCGAGTGGTGGCATGGCTGCGCTCCTGGGCCTGTGGGACTACCAGGCCGTTCCGCGCGAACATCCGGCGCGGCACGTTGGCGCACTGCATGGCTACCTCAACGCTCTCATGCTTGGGCTGACGCTCTCCAGTCTGCTGCTGCGCGGCAATGCGCGGGCG
>DASUWS010000345.1:0-10142 GCA_036378295.1 Ktedonobacterales bacterium | reverse complement strand
ATCCAACAGGATTTACACAGGCAGTGGCACAGGGAGTACATATTGTCCTGATATCTTTCATAACTGATAGCGCGTAAAAATCTCGTGTCTCTTTGGGCACGGGGTCTCCAAGGAGGGAGATTTTCATGTGCGGCATAGCGGGATGGTTCAACGGGTCCCGGGATACTGAGTTGCTCTCAGCCATGCTCTCCGCCGTGCAGCACCGCGGGCCGGAAAGCTTCGGCTCGTACGAAGACGATGTTGCGCACCTGGGCCATGCCCGTCTCTCCATCGTGGATGTGGAAGGCGGACAGCAGCCGCTCACGAATGAGGATGCAACGATCTGGGTCATATGCAATGGCGAGATCTACAACTACCCCGACCTCCGAGAGCAGCTCCTGGCTCGCGGCCATCATTTCCGAACGGCCTCTGATTGCGAAGTGATTGCTCATCTCTATGAAGACCATGGTGAGCAGAGCTTCTCCATGCTGAACGGACAATATGCTCTTGTCTTGTGGGATAGCCGCCGCAATCGCCTGGTGCTTTGTCGGGACCGGGTTGGCATTTGCCCTCTGTTCTATACCTTCGTTGGCGATACGCTGTATTTCGCTTCTGAGATCAAGGCGCTGCTCCAGGTGCCAGAAATCCAGCCAGAGCCCGATTTTGCCTCGCTCGGAGCGATATGGACAACATGGACGTTACCCCCTGGTCGTACCGCTTTTGCGGGTATCCGCGAATTCCTGCCAGCGCATTATGCCGTCGTGGAGCCGGGTGATCGCGAGCTGGTGGCGCACCGCTACTGGCAGTTGGACTTCACGACACGTGACTGGCGATTTGAAGATGGACTCGCGGAGTTCTCACGCTTGCTGCACGACGCCGTGCGTGTGCGCTTGCAGGCCGATGTGCCCGTGGGCGCCTACTTGAGCGGTGGGCTAGACTCGTCGATCATCAGCTCGCTGGCCAGAGACTACGCGTCCGAATTGCACACCTTCTCCATCGCCTTCGCTCATCCAGACTACGACGAGAGCGACTATCAAAAGGTCGTGGCGGCGCATCTTGGCACGGAGCACCATGTCGTCTTCTGCACTGGAGAGACGTTAGCCGCCGCGCTGCCCGACGTGGTGTACCACACCGAGATGCCGCAGCTCCGGGCTGGCCCCATCTCGATGTTCCTGCTCTCGCAGAGCGTCAACGAGTACGGCTTTAAGGTCGTGCTCACAGGTGAGGGTTCGGATGAGTTCTTGCTCGGGTATGATCTCTTCAAGGAAACGGCAGTGCGCCGCTTCATGGCTCGGGATCCTGAATCAGCTATGCGGCGGCGGCTCACGCGCTGTCTCTATCCATACCTCCCAGACCGTGACAAGCTGCAGCGCGGCCTGGAGCTCACCTTCCAGCATGGCCTCGACCACGCGCAGGATCGCATGTTCAGCCACTATCTCCGCTGGAGCAAGGTCGCGCGCCTGCAGAGCTACTTCCTTCCAGAAGTACGTGCCCAGTTCGAATCAGAGATGGTCGAACGCGAGGTCGAGCAACATCTTCCCGCCGACTTTGATCGTTGGGGGTGGGCTGGGAAGGCGCAAGCGCTAGAGGTCATGACCTTCATGAGTCCGTACTTATTGGGGCCGCAGGGAGACCGGGTGGCGATGGCGCATGCGGTGGAGGGGCGCTTCCCGTTCCTCGATCATCGCCTGATCGAGTTGATGAACTCCTTCCCCTCATCCTTTAAGCTGCATACCCTGAGAGAGGACAAACACATCCTGCGGCAATTTGCCGCCTCTCGCTTACCATCATCGGTCGTGCAGCGGCCAAAGGTGCCGTACCGCGCTCCCGTGCAGGACATTGCTCGGGCCAGCGCGTCGCGATACGTCGATGACCTGCTCTCGCCCGAAGCCCTGCGCAGCGTTGGGCTCTTCGCGCCAGATTGGACTCAGCGCCTGCTCAACAGAGTCCGCTCAGGCGGCAGCTTCAGTGAGATGGATGAGATGGCGCTCTTCGGCATCATCACAACCCAGATCTGGTATCGAACGTTCATTCAGGCCAGCCAACGCGAACCCGCAGGTATTTCACTTCGCGCGGCCCGTGCGGATGCGATGCCTACGTGGCATCCCTGATATCCAGGAGATTGGAAGGAGATTATTGTGGAGCTGTCTTTC
Source organism: Ktedonobacterales bacterium (assembly GCA_036378295.1). GTDB lineage: Bacteria > Chloroflexota > Ktedonobacteria > Ktedonobacterales > JADMIN01 > DAHUXT01. Next base: position 8,010 of record DASUWS010000345.1, on the reverse strand, counting down.
AATGCCGCCCAAGAAACCGAGCGTTTGGTGACCTGGACGCGTGACACCATCCTGATTACGCTCAAGCGCGATGGCGCTGTTGTCGGTGTTAGTGGGGGAGTGGATTCCTCTACCGTGCTCTATCTGCTCGTTCGCGCTCTTGGCCCTGAGCGCGTCATTGCGGTCATGATGCCCGATCGAGATTCGAGCCCGGAGAGTGCGGCGCTAGCGGGGCAGATGGCCGAGGCTCTTGGCGTGCGGACTATCCTGTTCGACATTACTCCCGCGCTGGTCGGCATGCGATGCTATGAACGCCGGGATGCGGCGGTCCAGCGGGCGATCCCTGAGTATAATCCGGCGGTTGACAAGGTCAAGATTGTTCTCCCGCAAGACTTGTTGACCAGTGCCTCGCTCAACGTCTTCAGCGCCGTGGTGGTCAAGCCCGATGGCAGCGAAATTCGCCGCAGGCTTCACCCCCGCGAGTTCAACGAGATTGTCGCTGCCTCCAATCTCAAGCAGCGCACGCGCATGATGACACTCTATCTCGAAGCCGAGAGCCGCAACTATGCGGTCGCGGGTACCGCGCAGAAGAACGAGCACGAGCTGGGCTTCTTCGTCAAGTATGGTGATGGTGGCGCGGACCTGCAGCCGGTACACCATCTCTTCAAGACACAGGTGTACCAGGTTGCCGAGTATCTGGGCGTACCCGCTGCCATCCGTGAGCGCCCCCCAACCACTGACACCTACAGCGCCGAGTGTACCCAGGAAGAATTCTTCTATCGTCTCCCGTTCGCGACGCTTGACGCGATATGGGAAGCCGAGGAGAACGGCCACGCGCCAGAGGAAATCGCGTCCGCGCTCGGCCTGACGCGTCAGCAGGTGGATAATGCGCTCTTCGACATCCACCGCAAGGAACAAACGACCGAATACCTGCGGATGCCTGTGCTGTCGCCGACACCTGTGCGGGCAGCGCAGGAGGCAGAGGTCATATCAGGCTGACTACCGTCCGTCATAGTTGGTCCATCAACGAGGGCACCTGTGAATCTGTACACCTATTTACTTGCGAACGCACGCCCGCAAGACACAGCGATTGTATCGCGCCGCGAGGCGGTGACGTATGGCGAGCTTGTAGCAATAGCTGAGCGGATCGCTTTCACGCTCTCGGAGATCGGCATTGGGCGTGGTGATCGCGTCGGCATAGTAGCGGAGAACTCGGCGACCTGGGTGGCAAGCTATCTGAGCATCCTGAAGTTGGGAGCTGTCGCCACGCCATTTCCCGCGCGTCTGAGCAGCGAGAAGTTGCGCCAGCTTGCTGAGTTGACGCAGTGTCGCGCTGTGTGCGCTGACAGGACCAGGGTAAGCCAGTGCGCCGCGCACCTCTCCGATATGTCTGTGGTGGTGTCGCTCGATGGCCTGTTCACAGGGCCCGCTCAACCGGCTGGGGGAGAGGTGATTCCAGTACAAAGCGACTTCCAGGGTACCTGTGCCACAGCCGACGTTGCTGAGCGGAGTGATCTGGCGGCTCTGATGTTCACGTCCGGCTCGACTGGCGAGCCGAATGCTGTCAAGGTCTCTCACCGGAACATCATGGCAAACACGGCCTCAATCGTCGAGTATCTCGGCCTGGGGTCAGACGACCGCATGATGGTTCTTCTGCCATTCGATTACTGTTTTGGGCTGTCGCTGCTCCATACGCATCTGCGCGTGGGCGGCACGCTTGTTCTCAATAACGCGAGCCAGTTCGCGGAGGATGTTCTGGACGACCTGGAGCAGTTCGAGTGCACGGGTTTTGCGGGTGTTCCTGCGATCTACCAGCACTTCTTGCGCCGTTCGACCTTGCCACGACGTGCCTTGCCTCGCTTGCGCCATGCACAGCAAGCCGGAGGCAAGCTGGCCAACGCCCACATTACGGAGTTTCATAGCGCTTTGCCCCATGTGCGCTTCTTCGTCATGTACGGGCAGACCGAGGCTACGTCGCGGTTGTCATACCTGCCACCGAAGCTCCTGGACGAGAAGCTCGGCTCCATTGGCCGGGGGATTCCAGGGGTCAGTCTCCGCGTGCTCGATGCGTCTGGTCGCCCGGTGAAGCCCGATGAGATTGGCGAAATCGTAGCCGAGGGAGACAACGTGACGCTCGGATATTGGGTGCCGGATCCTGCTAAAGAGAGCTTCCGCGATGGCAGGCTTTATACCGGCGACCTTGCCAGGGTTGATGCGGATGGCTTCATCTATCTGGTCGGGCGTATCAGCGATTTCATCAAGCCGAGCGGCCACCGCATCAGCAGCAAAGAAATCGAGGACTTGCTGGCCGAGATGCCAGAGATTGTGGAAGCGGCCGTTGTTGGCGTGCCGGACCCCGATCTCGGCGAGGCGGTCAAGGCATACGTCGTCACCCGGGATGGTCGGGAACTCTCCGTCAAACAGATTCACGACCACTGCAGGGGGCGGATACCACTCTACGCGATACCGCGCGATGTCGCCTTTCTTCCAGCACTTCCGAAGAATGGCGCGCAGAAAGTACTCAAGCGGGCGCTGCCTGCCCAGTAAAGTAGTAGTTCCTAGCCGTAGGAGGAGACCTCATGGAGCGGATCATCATCGATTACATCACCGACGAGCTTATCACCGACCCGGATGCACTCCCCATTCAGGCAGATTCGCCATTGATGGACTCAAATACGATTGACTCGGTCGCCTTTCTGAACCTCATCATGTTTCTGGAAGAGCGATTTGGCATCACGATTGCCGATGCGGACCTGACTCGCAAGAACTTTGAGACCGTCGAGGCGATCTGCGTCTATGTTCAGGCACGGCAGCCAGAGCCGCGGGAGATAGCTTCTTGGTAACTTCGCAACTTCATGCAAGCAACCCCACCAGTTCACCCGCAGAGTGCGCGCCAATGCCCCCGCGCTCGGCCGGCGGTGCGGCAAGCCAGTCAGTCTCCACCCGACTCGCTCTAGAGAGGACGATGCCTGTATGCGCATCATGATTGTACGGCGTGTCGGCGGTTTGTTGTGCGAACTGGAGCATGCCCTCTACCGTCTCGTCATCGCACCGCTGGTCGCCTTCCTTCCAGCGCCATTGGCCTATCGAATCGCGTGTCTGCGCGGCGATTGGCGCTACCGCATAGATGCCCACACGCGCGGGGTCACGCTTCGCAACCTCGCCGAAGTCCTCGGTGAGCATGTGAGCGCTCAGCAACGGGAGCAGGTGGCGGTTGACTATTTTCGGCTACGTGCCTGTGAAATAGTGGATCTCATGCGCCTGAGAGGGAGTGGTCGCGCCCTGGCGCGTCTAATGGATATCCGGGGTCTGGAACATTTGGAGCGCGCGCTCGCGGCGGGCCATGGGGCCGTTCTTTGTACCACGCACGCTGGCCAGTTCGCCGGAGCTTACTCATTGATCGGCGCGTCGGGCTTCCCTGTTACCGCTGTTGGCAATTGGCCTGACACCGATGATCCCAGCATGTCATGGTTGGCGCGCATCCTGGCGCGGTTCTTCTATGTCGGCCCGTTGGAGCACCATCGCAGACCTAATATTCAGCCAGGTAGGTCTGGGGCAATGTCCGCGATTCAGATCGCGGCGGTGCTACGTGCTAATGAAGTCATCGTGGTTCCCATCGACGCGCCGATCATGGATCCCTGTCAACTTCCCCGTGCTGCATGGGTCGATTTCTTCGGTCGGCAGGTTCGGCTGCTGCCTGGCACGGTGCAAGTTGCGAAGCGAACAGGCGCGCAGGTGCTCACCATGGTGGTCGAGCGATCGGATGACTGGCAACATCAGGTGGCGCATATCTCGCCACCCATAGACATCGATGGCGATCCGCTAGCAGTGTTCAGGTCCTGTATGGCGGACTTAGAGGCGCCATTGCATCGCCGACCGGCTGAATGGGCCCAATGGGAAAGCCGGCAGGTGCTGACAAATCTCGGATTGGTGCCCGGGGAAGTCAAGAAACTTCCCGTGTATTGGGATCGCCACCCAGATCGGCGCTTCATTAAGAATCTATCCGCGAAGCAGGATCAGCGAGATCAAAGGAGTGATGCGCCTCTTTACGCTGAGCGAGTGTAAGTGGAGTGGAGTGTTCCTGTTCGCCATCCAGCGTCGTATGGCGAGCAGGAGCGCTTCTCCTGACCATCACTGGTCGAGTTAAGGATTGAGAAGATTGTTATGGCACATGACGTCTCCGTGATTATCTGCGCGCACACGGAAAAACGCTTGCCGCACATTCGCGCATCCATTGCCGCCGCGCATCAGCAAACGCTGCCAGCTCGCGAAATCATCGTCGTCATCGATCACAACCCCAACTTGCTTGAACGGGTGCAGGATGAGATCGCTGAAATAGTGGCGATTGAGAACCGCGGCGAGCCAGGTCTCTCCGGTGGCAAAAATACCGGTGTCGCGGAGGCCAGCGGCGAAATCGTGGCATTTGTCGATGATGATGGCTTCATTGCCCCAGATTGGCTGGAACTACTATGCGCCCCTCTGGAGGACCCTGATGTTCTGGGAGTGGGCGGACGCGTTGATCCACTGTGGCAAGCTCCCCGGCCAATCTGGTTCCCTGAAGAGTTTCACTGGACCGTCGGCTGTAGCTACACGGGCCTGCCAGATGTCCGCAGCCCTGTGCGTAACCTGGCTGGCGGCTGCATGGTCGTGCGGCGCGACGTTTTCGATGCGATTGGCGGTTTTCGTAGCGATATTGGGCGTATCGGCACCAAGCCACTCGGTTGTGAGGAGACTGAGTTCTGCATTCGCGCCAGCCAGCATTGGCCACGCAGGAAGTGGATCTATGAACCCACGGCAGTCATGCGCCATGTCATTCCGGAGCCGCGTACGCGCTGGAGCTATTTCCGGTCGCGTTGTTTCTTTGAAGGCGTCTCTAAGGCGCGTGTGACCCGCTTCGTGGGCAGCCAGAAGGGGCTGGCCGCCGAGCGTACGTATACTCTGCGGACATTGCCCGCCGGAGTTGCCCGCAACCTTGCGTCGTCCGTGGCCCAACGTGATTCTGGCGGCCTGGGCCGCGCGGCGGCAATTATCGGCGGCCTGGCTTGCACCAGCGCTGGCTACCTGTATGGCCGCGCCCTACTCGCGAGAGATGAACGCCAGCAACATGCTGCTCCATCGCCCCCGCCTGCCATCGAGAAGGCGGTAGTCTCGTAGACACGCTACAGACGCGCTGGCAGCGGCCCAGATGCGTGTCGTACGATTCAGGTATGGGGCAAGGATTGTGCGACAACGCGACCTCAGACGTTCATCCGCCTCGTGGGGGAGGAGATCAGAGGCATGTTCGAAAGGCTGTGGGAATATCTGCACAGCCGGGTGAAGCTCATTACTGGCGGACGGAGCAAACAGAGAGCAATACTGGGCGGACTCGCTGGCCTCCTGGTGATGCTCGTAGGGGGCCTTCTTGTTCGTAGCTGCACTTTGGAGACACCGAACGTGCGCGTCACGGTTGACCTCTCGTCAGCAGTTGGCAAGAGCTACTTTGCACCTGGCATGTCACTCGTCGAGGGCATTGATACCTACGACTCTCCGAGTGCTCAGCGACTCATGGGGAGCGCCCTGACATACGAGAACGTCCATATTATGGGGTGGGGAGCGAGTGATCCCTGGCCTGATCCTACGTCAAGTGAGCCGAACGACTGGGACTCGCTGGACGCGCTAGTCAAGGCTGCCCTCAAGAACGGAAGTACCCCGGTGCTCACGCTCTCCGAAGCGCCCTGGTGGATGAAAGGAGAGCTGCAGGCCAATGGCACCACCCGCGTGCTTAGCCATTCAGATGAATGGGAACCGATAGCATACTCTTCCAGGGTTCTCGACGATAAGATGGATGCCTGGCTACACCTCGTACAGCGCGTCGCCGAGCGCTATATGGCTCCTCCGTATAACGTCAGATATTTCCAGGTGTGGAACGAGCTCAAAGGGTATTACAACCCGTCAACCAACGCTTATGACTACACCATGAGCGCTGGCGACCCGAGTGGTGATAATGCCAAGCACGGTTATACCTACATGTATAACCAGGTATACGACCGACTCATGGAAGTGGCAGCTTCGCTGGGAATACCTCAACAGAGTATCAAAGTCGGCGGTCCATACGTGGTTACCGATACGTACTCAAGCCCAACAGCGCTGAGCCATCCCTCCGAGCTTGTACGCGCCTATGGGATCTTCGACCAGCGCCCGCTCGATGTTATCCTGTACTGGCTTGAGCATAAGCGAGGAGCCGGATTTATTGCCGTAGACGGGAGCAATAGAAACAAGAACCACATTAATACTGTCGACCCCTTTGTTGCTTCCGAGAAGTTCGCGGACCTTGTGGCGTGGATTCGGTCGCTTGATAACACTGTCTATCCTGGGGCGTCGAGTCTACCTATCTGGCTCTCGGAGTGGTACGTGTGGCCATACGCCAACCCGCAGAACGACGACTACAGCAATGCCGTCAAATCTGCTGCTATGGTCGAGTTCCTCAAGTCTGGTGGGTCGGTGGCGTTGACGTGGGGCGGCCGGGGAGATGGGACGGATGGTACTGGTCTCTGGACGGTGAACGGGGCTGGCGAGGCGCGCCCAACGCCCTGGTACTACTCGTACCGGGACCTCAAACGTTACTTCTCCCAGGGCACGACGCTCTACAAAACGACGATCTCGCCAGCCGGGAGTATTGAAGCGCTCGCCTCAGAGTCAGAGCTCATGCTGATCAACAAGACTCCGAAAACGCTCAAGGTGGGCGTTGAGAACGAGATCGTCACCCTCCGCCCGTATGGAGTGACCGCCGTGCCGCTCAACCACTAGGATAACGCGTTGCTTGGATCGTACTGATGCGCGTACGTTCTTGCGGGATGGTCTTGCGTGGCCTCTCCCGCACACGAAAGGGTGGCATTGACTTCGCGCGCACCCGTCCCGGTTCTTCATCTTCATTTCTAACACGTTCAGCCGCCCCGGTCTGACACGGTGCGCTCGCGGAGCATGCGCAAGCTGATAAGTGAAGGACGCAGCGCGCAGGAGGAGATGAGACCGAGCACCATCTGGGTCGCTCGCGCGTGGCGTATTCGGGCCATGGTGGTAGCGTATCGCGCCGCGCGTAAAGGCGCGGCATGGACCCGGGTGCCCATCCGCTGATGGAGGGCAAACCAGGTCATGATTTGCTGTGGAGTCGCCGCCAGGTCAGTGCAGAGCAAGGCACGTGTCGGGAACTCGCCGCGAGGAGCGCGAATGAGCACCCAGCGAATAGGGACGGGCGGTGAGCCAGCATGATACCAGACCGCGGTGTCGGAGACGACTTCGACGGCTCGTTCCTGTGCGCCACCATGCCAATCTGGCACGTGTAGGGGCGTCCAGATGAGTGCTGGGTTGCCACGGATGAATTCCAATGTCGGCAGGCGTTGGCCGGCAGGGTGTTGCAGAGCGTTCTGACAGCGGATGGGCGTGGGGGGCGGAGCAAAGAGGCGCGCATCGAGGCGCAAGCGAGCGACGACGGTGGCAATGGGACGCACCGCCGCGAGCAGATCCAATGCCGCGCACTTGCTATCCTCGCTGATGACCACGAGTTGCCGATCCGGCAGCCAGCGATGGACGAGGCGGATCAGTTGTCGCGCGCATACGCTGGCTGGCTTGTGCTGCCGGTGGTGTCGCGGCGCATAGCGTTCGAGCGGTGTGAGCGCGGTAAGTAAGGGCAGCGCCCACCTGCCAGGAGCGTCAGGATTGGGTACGAACAACTTCAGGCGAACCCAGCGTGGCCCAGGTTCCCTGGCGAAGTGGCCGGGGCTAGAGGGGCTGGAGCGCTGAGACATATCGGGTACGCCGGCTGTGGCTCCGCGCCGATGCCGAGGCGTTTCCTCGATCCCAATGACCAGCGGACCTTCGGGCACAAATCTGGCCACGAGCAGCCGAAGCACGCTACAACTAGTCGCCAGCCTGGACCAGGCAATGCGGTTCACCATGCCACGATAGGGTTGGCGCGTCGTCAACTCGCGGAGGCTTGGCTCGACGGCGCAAAGCATCGTGCTCGCCATGCGCAGACCGGAGCTCAGGAGAGTA
>DASUWS010000344.1:0-12242 GCA_036378295.1 Ktedonobacterales bacterium | reverse complement strand
TGGAACTCCTGCACGACGAGGCTGCGGTTCCACTGCTGTGGCTCGCTCAGCGCGATGCCAACGCATGTCTCTTCCACGAATGCGCCGAAGGCATGTCCCGCCGTGACAAGCCTCTGATAATTCCGCACCACTTCGGAGTCGAGCGGATAGCGCTTGACGAATGGCCGCTCCAGCGGGGCCAGGCGTAGCTCGAAGCGGATTGCGTCTGGCGTCTCGTCGCGGATAATCCGATAGACCTCGGTGGTGGCATAACCGGTGATGAGACGCCCGATCAATTGCTCGTCTACTTCGCCTGCGCGCAGCGGACGAATCTCAGCCATGGTAGTCCTCCTGATGCGCCCATGCTTATATCTCCCGGTGTACCATAGCATCTGGCAGCCAACAATCAGGAGGGATATACGATATGCGCAAACTGATGCTTGTTCGCCACGCGGCGTCCGAACAGCAGCCGAACGTTCCGGCCCGCGAATGGGCGCTCTCGCCTACCAGGCAGGCCGATGCCGAGCGGCTGGCAGACCTCCTCGCGCCCTACGCGTCCGCCGCAATCCTCGCCAGCGACGAACCAAAAGCGCAACAGACCGCGCAACCGCTGGCCGACCGCCTGGGCCTGCCGGTAGAGATTATGGCTGGCCTGCACGAGCATGAGCGGCGTACGGCTAGCTACATGGGCCACGAAATGTTTCAGGCGACGATGGCGCGCTTCTTTGCCGAGCCAGATACGCTGGTCTTTGGCGAGGAGACAGCACGCCAGGCACTCGTCCGCTTCACAAAGGCCGTTGAGAGCGCGCTCGCAACTCACCCCTACGGCGATATCGCCATCTTCACACATGGCACAGTGCTTTCGCTCTTCGTCGCCTCACAGAGCACCACCGATAACCCGGTGGACCCAATGAACTTCTGGTGGCACCTCAACCTGCCCGCGTGGGTAGTTTTCTCCGTACCGGGTTTCACACTGCTCGAAGCGCGCATGCGTCTGCCTGAGCGAAGCGGAGATCAGGGCGGCGCATGAGCAATTTGCGATTCTGAGCCACACTTCGTATACTTGAAGTTGAATATGTTCATGCCGGAATACGTGATGAGCACCCGCCAGATGTGAGAGCAGCAAACGAGTCAGGTAAGGACGGGGCACGGCATCGCATCGGCTGGGTGAAAGGTGGATGGAATGGCGAGGGGCCGGGAAACGGCCGATATTGAAGCGGGCTATCGTGGTTTGAGTGCGCCGCCAGTGGTGGCCCCCGAGTGGAAGCGTCGGCTTTATATTGATCGTCCATCAGATCTGCGCGAGCTTTCCCGGACGCTGGGCAAGGCGTCTGTGCTTGCCATTGACGCGGAATTCGTGCAGTTGCGGATACGCAATGCGGGCGATCCCGCTCATCGCCTCTCGCTGCTGCAATTCGCCATTGACGACGACCACCGCACCGCCTGGGTCGTGGATGCTCTCCGCCTGTACGACCTCTCGCAACTGCGCGATCCACTGGAATCGCCAGAGATCCTCAAGCTGTTTCACGGCGTCAGCGCCGACGCGCGCATGCTGGCGACGCGTGGCCTGGTCGCCCGCCACTACGTCGATCTGGAGGCTGCCAGCCGCTCGATCTTCGGACAGAGCGAGTCCGGCTTGCAGGCGATGCTCCAGCGTGCCTGCGGCGTGCGGCTGGATAAAAGTCTGCAACGCGCCGACTGGGGCAGGCGTCCGCTGACAACGGCAATGGTGGCGTATGCGGCGCGTGACGCCCAGATGACCTACGTCCTCTATGGCTGGCTGCGCGAGAATTATCCCTGGGCGCTGGATCTGCATGAGGTTGGCGCGGAAGAGTCTACGCCACAGGTAGCGGACTGGCTGCGCCCATTCCTGGAGGGCGGGCGTGGCAGGTCCGCCGAGATGGCAGTGGCCGAAGCGGGGCTGAGCGGCAAGACGCAGGCTGTGGTGCGTGATCTGCGCGCGGCGCTAGCGCACATGCGGCATCCTTCACAGCGCGTCCGCATCTTCCGTGTGATTGGCGAGTTGGGATTGAAGGGGATGGCTGAGGACGTGCGTCCCTATCTGACCTCGCCCGCCTCCGAAGAACGGGCTACCGCTGCCCGCGCGCTCGGTCGCCTGCACGATGACGACGCTCGCCCAACGCTTCAGGCATTGATGCATGATGATGTTGAAGACGTGCGCGCGGCGGCTCACCACGCGCTGGAGCATAGGGGCGCGCAGGGGACAGGCAAGCTGACACGCGAGGGGGGCACGGCGGAGCCTGCTCGCTGGACGGCTGAAGGCGATGGCGAGAGCGATGTCCATCCCCAGGATGACTGGCGGTCGGCGCTCCGTGCCCACTTCGGCGCAAATGGCGATGATTCCACGTCCGGGAAGTAACACCACAGGTCATACCGTGCGTCATGACGAATCTACCGTTGGATATCCTCTCATACTCCTCGAAAGGGCACATGGTGGCTGAGCGTACCGAACGCGAGAAAATGCTGGCGGGCGAATTGTACATCGCCGATGATGCTGAATTGACGGCGCTCCGGATGCGCGCGCGACGGCTCACGAGACAGTACAACCAGACGCGCGAAGATGAAGGTGATCTGCGCGCGTCTCTGCTGCGCGAGTTGTTTGGCGCAACCGGGAAGCATTTCTTTATCGAGCCGCCGTTTCACTGTGATTACGGCGCCAATGTCTCTCTCGGCGAAAACTTCTACATGAACTTCAACGGTGTCATCCTCGACTGCAATGAGGTGCGCATCGGCGACAACGTGCAGTGCGGCCCAGGCGTGCAGCTGCTGGCGGCGACTCACCCGCTCGCGGCGGCGGAGCGCATCACCGGACCAGAACTCTCGGCGCCGATCACTATCGGCGATAACGTCTGGCTTGGCGGCGGCGTGATCGTCTGCCCCGGAGTGACCATCGGCGCGAATACGACCATCGGGGCGGGTAGCGTCGTTACCCGCGACATCCCAACCAACGTCTTCGCCGCGGGCAACCCCTGCCGCGTGATACGGACGCTGGAGTAGCATACCCTCCAGGTCCGGTTCCCCTTCTCACAGTGGGGGAGAGTATGGGCGAGCGTCGCGGCGAACAGCGGGCACGCTATCCGGCGAGCTTGTACGCCCCGGACGCCTCTGCCAGCCTTCGGGTTGGCGCGGGTGAATGACGTGGTGGGCAAGGGATGCCGTAGCCAGAAGCCCTGCGGCTAATCCTACATTGTACAGTCCCGGTCGCCGCTCCCTGGGGATATACGCTCCACGGAGCTTCACTTCTTACAGCGCGTCGCCATCCGTGCTGGGACCCGCTCCCGACTCGGCCAGTTGCTCGCGCAGGCGGTAGCGCTGAATCTTGCCGGTTGCCGTTTTGGGCAGTTCCGAGACGAACGAGATCCAGCGTGGATATTTATGCGGTTGCAGCGTCGTCTTGACGTGCTGCTTCAGCATCTCTTTCATCGCCTCGGATTCGGGCTGATCCTGCTTGAGCACGACGAATGCGTACGGCTTCACCAGCCCCTCGTCGTCTTCGGCCCCGACGACCGCCGCTTCGAGCACGGCGGGATAGGCCACCAGCGCCGCCTCCACCTCGACCGGCGAGACCCACTGGCCGCTGACCTTGAGCATATCGTCCGAACGCCCACCATACCAGTAGTTGCCCTGCTCGTCTTGATAGTATTTGTCGCCCGTCGCGATCCACGGCCCGTTGATCGTCGCTTTCGTGCGCTCGTGCTTGTTCCAGTACTGCGAACAGACGCTATCGCCCGCGATCATCAGGTTGCCGATCTCGCCGCGCGGGACGGGCTGGCCATGCTCATCGACGATCTTCGCCTCATATCCTGGCACTAGCTGTCCGGAGCTGCCCGGGACGACCTGCCCCGCGACATTCGAGATGAAGATATGCAAGATCTCGGTGCTGCCGATACCATCCAGAATCTCGACGCCAAACCGCTCCTTCCAGCGGGTAAACAGCTCGGCGGGCAGCGACTCGCCTGCGGAGACGCAGAGCCGCAGCGACGAGGTGTCGTATTTCTTCTCGGCATCCGGCATCGCCAACATGGCGGCGTAGAGCGTCGGCACGCCGAAAAAGACGGTGGGATGTTGCTGCGAGATGACCTGGAATGCGGATTCTGGTGTGACACGTCCGGCATAATGGACGGCGCTCGCGCCTGCCGCCAGCGGGAAGTAGAGTCCGTTGCCCAGCCCATAGGCAAAGAAGAGCTTGGCGGCAGAGAAGGTGATGTCGTCGGCGGTCAACTGGAGGATTGGTCGCGCGTACTGCTCGACGCAGACCTCCATATCATGCTGCAGGTGAACGCACCCTTTGGGGAAGCCCGTGCTGCCGGAGCTATAGAGCCAGAAGGCAGCGTCATCGCGAGTCGTTGGTGCGGTCGCCAGCGTGGCCGAGGCACCAGAGAGCAGCGCCGCATAGTCTACCGCGCTGGGATCACCCCCCACCGCGCCATCACGACGCACCAGCACGACATGCCTCAGGAACGGCATTTGTCGCCGCAGCGGCGCGATCTGCTGCCAGAGGTCAGGCTCCGCCACCAGCACCCGCGCCCGGCTGTCATTCAACAAGTAGAGATAGTCTTGTGGCCGTAGCTGCGTATTGAAGGGAACAGGGACCGCGCCGAGTCGAATCGCGCCGAAGAACGCGGCGGCAAACTCGGGTGAATCATAGAGCAGCACCGCCACACGGTGCTCCATCTCCACTCCCAGCGCGCTGAGTCCATTGCCTGCCCGATTCACCTGCTCGGCCAGCTGCGCGTAGGTCCACGTCCCCGTCTGTGTGCGAATAGCGGGGCGGTCCCCCCATCCACGCGCAAGCGCGCCATCGATAAACGCGGCAGTGACGTTGTACTCATCCGGCAAGCTCTGCGCCTGGCTGCCTGCTGAGCTGGACGAAGCGTGCGACATGGCGATCACCTCCAGCGGAAAATCTGCGCGGCACTGCACCAAGAAGGGTCCCGTTCTGATTGTAGAAGAGTATAGACGTGCAGCCGTGTGAGGTCAAACCAGAGGCCAGGGGAGAATCACACAGGCGATAAGAGAGCCGCCAATGGCTCTGTTTATCGGCAGAGTTTCATGGATTCGCATCTCGATCGCAAACTCATCACAAACTCATCACGAACACATCGCATGCTGGCCCAAAATATGCTGATACGATACCACAGGGCTACAGACAAGCTGTGAAAGGCGAGCATGGTCGTCGCCCATTTTGACGGCGCAGTAATGCGGAGAATACCTCGGCAGACGCATTGGGAGGATGTTCGAGATGACACAACGTGCTATGACGGAGCGACGCAAGGGTCGCGGTCGCGGATTCGCGTCGATGGATCGAGAAAAGCAACGCGAGATCGCCAGCAGAGGTGGACGCGCTGCTCATGAGCAGGGCACTGCCCATGAGTGGACCAGCGAAGAGGCCCGCGTTGCTGGTCGCAAAGGCGGCTCGTCAAGTCATAATAGCAAGTCGCAGGAGTAGCCAACGGCGCCTCGGACTTGGGCGCACGCAATAACCCTGTTCGCTCTTCGATGCAGTCCCACCAGCCCATTGGCCCCATCTCCATATGCCGGGGATTGGGGCCATGCGGCATAATGTGCAGCTTGACGCACGACGTGACCCGCATTGGCCCAACGACCTCTTGGCCCGCCCCGATCCCCGCTCGATCTCCGCTCGATCACGCGCCGCTGAACGCCCGCCGCGCCAGCCAGCCAAGCGCGCCTAACGCAGCAAAGAGCGCCAGCGAGGCCAGCAGCACCGTCAGATGCCCCGCGTCGAGCCAGAACGGCAGATCGAAGCGGCCACCACGCACATCGACTGCGAGGCCGACATATGGGGTGAGCAGCGTGCCCGCATGGGCGATCACTACGACCCACCACGGCAATACCGCCAGCACGAGCGCGCTCCGCCATGTGCGGCTGCATGCGCCGATGATGCCCGGCAGCGCGAACATGGCGATGCCGTAGAGCGCGGCGATGAGCGGCACGAAGCCTTGAGCGAATGTTCCGCACAATGACGTGCAACCATAGAGGGCATTGAGAACGAGCGACGAGCTCGTCGTGAGGTAGAGCAGAAGCGCCTGTGTGGCGGCCAGCACGAGCGGTGCGATGCCGATCGTGGCGGTGGCGCGTGCCACAGATAGCCGGTTGGTAGCCATGTGATCCTTCTTTCAATGCTGGTATGGCTCTGGTATCTTCGGAGCTTTGAGCGCAGGATCGTCCCCTATGACGCCTTGGGATGGCATGATCAGCTAGCCGCCGAATGTGTTCTTGTCACAGCCCGTATAGGCGCGAGCGCTTCTTGCTACGCGCAGCAATACGTCCGTGCTTGTCCCCTCCCACGCGGCAACGTCTTCGCCCTCGCCACCCTCGCCAATACTCTCCGGAAAGTAGTGGCCACTGGTCACCGCCGTGACGCGCACCCAGAGCGCCCCCTCCTGCCACTCCACACCGATCACATGGACCGCGTTCTTAGCGCTTGAGCCGCTTGCCCCTGAGCTTTGTACCTCGAACAGCGTCGCCGCATGACCGTTGATATCCACAGGTGTTTTCGACGTGATGCGTAGCATTTGGCTGGGGACGTAGATATTGGCTGTGAGGTCGTGCGGCTGTGCCGTTTCATCGAAGGCAATCACCGAATGTGGGGCGTACGCATTGTAGGGGCGCGGAAACCAGTAAGCGTAGTCGAGATGCATCCACGGGAGCGGATGGACCAGGGATGGGTCTGAAGAGTACGCGCCAGCGCTATACCAGGTCACTTCCTCGGGGAGCCACGTCGCGACATAGGGCAGAAAGCCGAGCTGAGACATCGCGTCATGCGGCATGCCCATGCCAAGATATGCCGGCGGTTGGCATGGCGGAATCACCACGCGACAGGCGTTGGGGGGACCCGTGGGACAGGGATCGGGTGGCAGGTCTGCTCTGTTTGAGCTTGAACACGCGGGAGTCACCAACACGCACCAAAGCACGGCAAGAAGGAGGGGTGCCTTATACAGCAATCGCACGCACGAAGCTCCGTTCCTGGCCGACAACAAAGAGCAGGCACACGCTCTCCCGGTGAATGGGACGGTCGGCTACCGCTCACCGAGCACGCCCATAATCGCGGGGGCAAAGTCGGCGTCGAGCGCGGCAACCGCGCGCAGCAGGCCAAAGCAGCCTGCCAGCATCATAGCACCATGCGGCGTCGCTTCATAGGGGGAGAGCGTTGAGCCGCGCAGCAGCTCGCGGCGTGGGCCAGTCACGGCCAGGAAGGGCGTTGCGCCATTTGTGGGGATGTGTGCTGAGTGTGTATCGAGGGTGAGCGCGCCGTGGCCGCTGTCGTCAAAGATGCGCTCGTTCGTCAGCGTGCCTGCCGCCAGCTCGCGCAGGTAGCCTTCGAGCTTGGGCCGGTCGAGGATGCCGGTATGATGCTCGAAGAGGGCAAGGATGCGCTCGTCGCGCAGATGGAACGCCAGCGTGTGGAAGTTGCCGATATTGGCGACCAGACATTCGTCGTGGCCTCGCACCACTGGATCTTCCAAAGCGCCCGCGAGCGCCGCCGCCCCCGTATCCATCACAAAGACGGGCGTATGGTGATCGCCGCCGTAGAGCGCGGCATCTGCAGCCACCGCCGCCAGCCGGGTGAGATCAGCGGGCAGGCCCTCAGCGCGATAGGAAAAGGCCAGGGCGTCGGGCCGCTGGCGCACGCGCTCGGTGATGGCATCGAAGCGGAAGCGGCGGTCGCTCACCCCAGGCGGAGCCGCGCCATGATCGAAGGCGGCAACGGCCACAGCATCCACCGCCGGGTCCACGCCAAACGCCGTCAGCGCCGCGCGGATAGCCGCTCCGTCGAAGTCGCGCATCGTCACCTCAACCAGACGCGCGCCCTCTCGCTCGCGGATCTGGTGCGCCTCCGCATCATCCACGACGCGCAGCCCTTCGCGCTCGACCATCCTCAGGTCGTCATCGAGGGTTCGGGCGGCATCCGGAGTAGCGTAGCAGGGGAATCCGGCCTGGGCATGATCGCGCGCCGCCCAGCCACATGGCCCACCGCCCATCGTCCGCCCGGTCAGCAGCACCGGACGCCCCGTTGCGGTTGCGCGGCGAATGCGCTCAGCGACGATGACCGTCGGAGACGGCATCACCATCTGAAAACAGTTCTCGATGGTGCGGTCGCTCTCGAAGAGGAGAATATCCTGTGTTCCAGTGCCGACATCTACCGCCAGCACCCGCCTGCGCTCGCTCGCGCCGTTCGCTTCCACGGTCTTATCCGTTAGCGTCCGACTGCGTCGCCCACGGTCATTACGACGACAGGGTGATCGCGATTCAGGCGAAGATTCTCACCATTGATGGGATCGGACGTCTGCAACAGGATGCCGTCATCCACACAGGCGCGCAACAGCTCGCGGGCGGAATCACGCGTCAGTCTGCCACGGAAGCGGTTCTTCGGGTTGTAGGGGTCGCCGATAAAGTTGGCAACTCCGCTGATCGTGCGCCATGACCAGTGCCGGTCGATATAGTCGAGGAACTGGATGAACCCCTGCTCATCAGGCATTACAGGGCCGCTGGGCATCGTATACGCGGGGCCATAGGTGGATGGATGCGGCACCACGCCACGATGGTTCGACACCTGTGGCGAGAAGGACGGCGCGCCCACACCAAGCGGCAGGAACTGATCAGCGGCAGCCATCAGGTCACGGCTGACGGTGCCAGGGATGCCAACGACAATCACACGCTTGTTCAAACGCAGCTTGAGGCGGGCGCAGATGCGGGTGAAGTCGCGGTCGCCGCTCATGAGGATAAAGGTGTTGATGGTAGGACGGTCGAACACCGTCTCGATCATATCCATCAACATGTTGAGGTCAACGGTGCTTTGCGTGATGATCTGTTGCTGAGGCTGATAGTAGGTGCCGGCATTGCCGTTGCTGAAGCTCAGTCCTGACTCCTGGTCCAGGTGCTCCTGCTGGTAGCCACCTTCCAGGTCGCCAGTGGAGATCTCGTCGTCATCTTCGGACGCCTGTGCCTCCGCGCGCACGTCGCGCGACTGGTCCTCGTCAGTATACTCCTCAACGTCCTGGGCATCCGCTCTGGATTCCATCGTCTGATCGCGATAGAGGTCCATTGGCTGCTCTTGCTCTGATGTCTCGTCCTCGTCCTCGTCGGAATAGCTCTCTGGCTCAGCAGGCTGGGCATCACGCCGGTCGTAGTAATTTGGGTAGCTCGTCTGGGGATTATACGAAGCACCGTTGTTCTGGCGGAATCGCTCGCGCACCTTTGCCGGGCAGTCCACCCGATCAATCATCGCAGCCATCAGGCTGCCTTTGAAAAACTCTGGCTGGCGTGTCCAGTCAGCATAGGCGCGAGCCACCATGATCGTGCCGAACCGCCGTGCAATGCCGATCAATTCTTGCGGATCTGGCTCGCGATGCTGCACGTTGATCATGCTGTAACGAATGTTCTCGAAATCGATAAAGAGAGCTATTTCGTCGTTCACAGTGAAACTCCTGCTCATACGAGAGAGAAGCACGACATCTATACGCAAGACATACGATGACTTTGGGCAGACTCACGACACTGCTGGAGAGTGACCAACCCCACACCACGCCGTTTTTCGGAACGCCAGGAACAAGAGTCGAGACTCCAAGGTTATGCGCGAACTTCCCCAAAAGTGCTACATACGGCCCGAGTTAGACATCGCGTAAAGTGACATATTAAACATACACAAGTGAGCATATCACATGCTTTTGAGCACGTCCAATCCGAGTGTCATACGCCGGATACAGGGAGAATCGCGCTTTCCCACCGCGCCATCAGCTCCGCCAGCGCCGCCTCGACTCCTGTGTAAAAGTGATTCGCGCCCGCGACGATATGCGTCTCGGTCCGAGGTGCGGCTTTCGCGGCGGTACTGATCGCCCCAAGGTTAGCCTCGGCATCCCGCTCGAGCGTGCCGAATGTGGCAAGCAATGGCACGCTGACCGCTGCCATGATCGGCTGGCCATGCTCCGATGTGAGCAGCCGATCCGCGACCTCGGCATGGCTCACGACGGTCTGCGCACTCTGGCGGTACCATGGCGCCCATGGCTGCGCGGGAAGCACTTCCATGCCGCGTCCCTCCGCGACCAGTGCGCGAGCGGCGTCGAGCTCCCCGGGCAAGCGCAGGCCATGCAGGTCGGGCGAGATGAGCGCGACACCACGCAGGTGCGGCGAGGGCTGCCCCGTCGCGTAGAGAATGACCTTTTGCGCGCCCTTGCTGTGCCCGGCCAGGAAGACCGCCTGTGGTGTTCGGGTCGCTGCCAGATCAACCCATGCCGCCAGGTCTAACGGCGCATCCTCCATCCGTTCCCACGCGCTGCCGCCACCGCCGGCGATGGGCGAATGATCATCCGCCTTCCAGAGCGTCGCCGCGATGTCGTGGCCACGAGTGTTACCCAATATGACGGTATACCCGAGAGTTGCCAACTCACGGCCAACCAGCACATATGGTTGGTCATAGAATGCCGCCGCGTTGCCGTGAATCCAGACGATGCTGGCGGCGTGGGGAGCGGCTGTCGCTGGCGAGATCACCACACCTGCCAATTGGATAGTGTCGTCGGTGGTTACGTAGACCAGTTCTTCACTCCATGAACGCGCCATTGTAGAGATCTCCATAGATTGCTATCAGTTGTTCTTGCCTCTTCCTGGTTATACCGGATACCTCACACCTGTTGCATCTGGTTGCATCTGGCGGCTGCGCAGCACGTCCGCTGTCTCGGCATTGGCGGGATAGAACGATTCAATAGACAGTTCGGCGGCGGTGATATCGAGCGCTGTGCCGAAGGTGGCGACAGTGCTGAAGAAAGCAAGCTCCTGGCTGCCGTAGCGAATGCGGAGCGGAGCGCATATCTCACCCGGGCCGGGAAGATCCACCTCTGGCTCGGGCTGGTCGCATGGATACACCACTAACTCTTCATAAAGCGCCGCGAGTGCGGGGTCCCCAGTGCGGGCAATCTGGCGGCGCAAGCGGCCCAGCAGATGTGCGCGCCACTCACCGAGATTGATGACTCGTTGCGCGAGACCTTGCGGATGGAGAGCGATCCGCATGCAGTTGGCAACTGGAGCCAGTACGTCCTGTGCCGCACCTTCGGTAAAGATGGCGAGACTGGCATTGGCATCCACCAGATTCCAGAAGCGGTCTACGACGAGCGCGGGATACGGGTCGTGCCCAGCGAGTATCTGGCGTACGGCAGCGCGAACGGCCGCCATCTGGGGCGCATCCATTGGGGTCTCGGCATAGACGGGGGCATAGCCCGCCGCCAGAAGCAGATAGTTGCGTTCGCGCAGCGGCACATCGAGGTGTTCGGCAAGATGCAGGATCATCTCGCGGCTGGGGTGAGATCGTCCCGTCTCGATGAAGCTGAGATGACGCGACGAGACCCGGGCCTCTAGCGAGAATTCGAGCTGGCTCAACCGGCGGCTCTCCCGCCACTCACGCAACAACTCGCCTACTGGGCGTTGCTGCGCGCGTATGTCCACTGCCACCTGTTCGCCATGCCGGTTGGTATTGGTCCCATTCGTCACGCGCGCAACGCTTTGCATGTTATTCCTCCCGCCAGCCTCTCACCGGTACACCATCCTGGCTCCACAGCACACCGCGCTAGTATGACGTGTACGACATACATGACACACATGGCACATATATGCACGACATGCTTAACACTAATACGGCTAATACACAGAGAGGCGGAGATGGAAGCCATTCCGCCCACTCTTAGCTATTACTCACTCTACCGATACGTTAACGAACCCGATTACGCCGCGCCAGGCGCCTGAGTAAAGAACCCAGTCACAGAGTTCAGCCTACCGTCGGGCGCGAAAACGGCGAAATCAACACCACTGACAATGGGCGAGGCGCCATCCGGCCCGACTAATTCCCATTCCCAGTGCGCCCGATCATGGTGAGCGTCAATCGGGCCAGACAGTCGGAAACGATGTCCGGGAAACTGCTCGTGTACGCCCGCAACCATCGCGCTGAGCTCGTCCGCCCCTTGCACGGCAAACATTGGGTCCACGTAGCGCGCACCGTCCGACCATACTGCCGCGATCACCGCTTGCCGCTGTGCCGCGTCGGTTTCGTTCCACATCGTGAAGTAGCCATCCACCAATGTCCTGATCTCTGCGTTGGCCATCGCCATCTCCATAATCTCCATCTCCTCCTCCATGCGCAGCGCCTTGAGGGTGTGGCGCGCAGCGTAGCGTAAGCCCACATCAGCCTACGCGGGTCATCATGCGCACCGAGGCATCATCGCGACAATTACCTC
>DASUWS010000343.1:0-4993 GCA_036378295.1 Ktedonobacterales bacterium | reverse complement strand
GGCGAACCGGCGCGCCGCAACGGCGGCGTACTGCCGGTGATTGCGCCCGCCTCCGCGCTCTTCACCTCGCTGTCCATACACCGATCCACACGGGTAGCGGCGGGGAGTACTCCAACGATGGCGTCACCAGGCGACTGCAGGAAGTCCCTTGAAATTTCCCCCGGTAGCCCTGGCAGTGGGAAGCATCGCTCTGGGGCACATTTGCAGGGAGTATAGCGGAAGTATCTCAATCACATCTCAGATGACTCTGAATACTTGAATAGTGCAACGGAATGAGTGGGGTAGCCCGTCATAATTATAGAGATATGGAGTGCCTTTCTCTTTCTAGATATAGATAAGCCACTCCAGGGTGCACTCCGGATATTGTCTCTCGCGGGTGATGGCCAGGGGCACTGTCGGTAGGCATCAGGGGGAGTGCTTAGGGACTATGGAGCTTGCACTATGGTTACAGGATTACGAACAAGGAGAGAATTGGCACACACCAGGCGGATCATGCGCGTGGCGGTGCCACTGCTGCTCGCCCTGCTGGTGGCTGCGTGCAGTGTAAACGGAGCAACCGATATTAGGCCGAGACCATCCCCCTCGGCAACTGCCGCTGCTGATACACAGGACATCGTTCCAACGCCAGTGGCGACCGCGACCCCTGTTATTCCCACAGCGACGACGCCACCACGAATTCCAACGACGATACGTGAACCTACATCCAAACCCACACCCGTAGGAGTGCCTGCAGCGCCATCCGCGACGGGGCGTGTGATCCTCTTGAGTCTTTCGCGGCAGCAGCTCTACGCCTATGATAACGGCAATTTCGCGTTCTCGATCCTGGTGGAGACAGGACGCCCTGAGCTCCCCACGCCAACGGGCCTGTATCACGTCTTTTTCAAGGCCTGCTCTGATCTCCGCTGGACATCCAATGCTGCTCCAACGTCAACCCACAATGTGAACTGCACCGAGCACAATGGCGATGGGTTCCAGGAGGTGTTCACATCGCCATGGCCGCAGGGCTCGCCATACTGGTATGCCCCAACTCATATCAATTACGCGCTAAAGTTCCGCGATGACGGCTTCTATCTGCATGATGCCTGGTGGCACGTGAAGTTTGGGCCGGGTAGCAACGTACCACACCAGCTATCCAACGGAGAGTGGGAAACTGGATCGCACGGCTGCGTGGGAATGCCAACCGCTGCCGCTGAGAAGCTTTATGCGTGGACGCCCCTGGGCACACCTGTGTACATTCGGGCAAACATATAGCGCATGAAAGGAGCACGCGGCAGCACCCAGGGCAGCACAGGTTGCATATATGCGGAGAGCATCGTCCCTCTGCCATCATGAACTGCCATCATGAAGCCCTGCCCACGATCTGCTTCCATGATCTGCACCACACTGCCACCTTGCGCCTGGCGCCTGCTGCAAGGCGTGCATCACAACGTGGTGGCCGAAATGCTAGGGCATGCCTCGTCGAACGCAGACACCAATGGCGTGCCGCTGAATACTCGTTTTCGATGGCGCGGCGTGGTCGCATATGAACGTGCATGTGCCCAACGACGCGCAGCACGGCGGCATTGTGGCGAGCGATACCGCGTGGAGCTTCGCCAGCGTTCAGCGGGCGCCACCGTCTGGTTCGGCGGCGGCAAATCGGATCAATCGACTCCGATGCGTGTGGCCAGTGGCGGGCGCTGGGTGTTCCACGGCCTGGCCAACGTCGCCTTGGCCAACCTCTGCTTTACACACGAGACACACGAGCGCTGGCCCGCGGCGCCCGCTCTATGGGCACGCGGATCGCGTAGAAGGTTTTCTACGCAAGATCATGAAATGCGCGTTTGGGATGCTTGTATGCAGTTGTCTGGCAGCATCGTGTTACGTGGGAGGGGCGTGCGCGGGATCAGAGGCAGACGGCACGGTATTCGCTCCATATCGTGCCAGAACGTCTCCCATAACCTCTCTATTGATGGGAATCTGCACCGTATCGACTGGCGTGATCAACTCCTTGAGCCAGTCCAGCCCGACGCGAACCTTGTTTGCCAGCGTCGGCATCTTTGCGAGATATATCGCACGCCAGGCAAGCCAGGCTGGGAGCCCGGAGAATCGGAGATTTCCGATCTCCGCGATAGCTTGCCGTTGACCCAGGCTCGCCAGGCTGCCAATAGGCCGGTACTGAAAGGTCTTCAGTCCGCGCGAGCCGCGAATGAGTGCCGCGATATTTTCCGCCGCAACGACTCCCTGCCGAATCGCATTCTGGGCCGTTGGCGTGTAGAAACCCTTACCCCCTGGCAACGGCACGGCAGCACAGTCACCCACCGCGAAGATCGTCGGGTGATCAACCACCTGGAGCCGCCTGTTCACCGCCAGGTTCCCCTGCTTGCTCCTGGGGAGACCGAGGGCCTGTATCACGGGGTTGACCCTGATGCCACCGGTCCAGATGACCGTATGCGTGGGGATGATCTCGCCCGTGGTGAGAGTCGCGCTTCGCTCGCTGACAGCCGTGACTCCGACCCCAAGTCGCACGTCAATCCCCCGCTTTCGAAACTTCTCGACCACGTAGGCTCCGAGCCGTTCGTCAACCTCCATGAGGAGACGTGTTTCGAGCGAAGTGAGAATGAACCGCAGTTCGTCCCGGGCGATGTCGGGATAGTAGTGGAGCGCTTCGTGCACCAGGTCTTCGAGTGCCGCGATGCCTTCGACACCCGAGAATCCGCCACCAGCCATCACAAAGGTCAATAGTTCCCGGCGCTGTTGCGGGTCACGCATCGTATTGGCCAGCTCCAGCATCGTCAGAGCGCGATTGTGCACCAGGAAGGCGTCAAGGAGGTCCTTGAGACCAAGAGCATGCTCGGCGGCGCCGGTCGCATGGCCAAAATTGGTGACAGCGCCCAGAGCGATCACGAGGTAGTCATAGCTCGTCTCGGCGCGGTGACCATTGATCAGCGTCCCCTGCACCGTGCGACGTGCCACATCAATCCTGTCGACGGTCGCCTGGCGGAGACGCGCTTTCTTGAGGAACGTGCGCAGCGCCGGGACGGCATTCCGCGGCTCGATGGTCCCGCCGGCAACGTCGGAGAGCATCGGCGTGTAGACCAGATAGTTCGTGTTGCTCACGAGAACAATCTCGACGTTCGCGTCGTGGCGAAACATGCGCTCCAACCGTTGGACAGCGGCAACGCCACCGAACCCTCCGCCGAGCACGACAATCCGTCTCATCGTTTTGCCCCCTGCCTTGAGAGTCCAACACTACCCTACATGAGCCCTCCGCCAAAGAAGTAAGCGATTGCCCCCTCCATGCATGCTCACACCCCCTGCCCGGCCTGCCAATAGGTCAGGCAGGTCTGCCTCTGCTGCGCTGTGTTCGGGCCTGGGCACCATGTGCCGGGTACGCATACGCCACGCTTTCGTGATCAGCTTCCAGTATAGCCTGCATATTCCTCCTGGATTCCTGGCTGCATGGCGCGTTCGCCGGTTCAGTCTTGAACTCACCAAGGGGTGTAGGACCTCTACTCCTGAAGGTGAGTGCTCGGTTCCCCTGAGCGGGGGATATGGGGTGGCAGCAACAACGATGTGTGGGCACCGGATCATTCTAGCTCTTATGACGTCCGGCATTGCCAGGATGCTGGTACCAGGTGCTCGCTTCGTTGAAGAGGGCAGCGGCAAGCAGAGCCGTGCGCGTCGCCATCTCTTTGGAAGAGTAGGGCTTTCCCTGGTCAAGCCACCACGTGATGGCTTCGACAAACATCGTGGATACGAGGTCAGGCACGAACGTATCGGGAAAGACGTGAGGAAGGCGCTCGACGGCGTTCGGTCCATGGGGAAGCTGCCCGCGCGCCTGGATCATATCAGCGAGAGACGCGCGCATCTTCCACACAAACCAGGGGCTGCCCTTCCTGCCAAGCAGCGCCCGATAGAGCCGTTCGTATTCCTCGATATGCTCGAAGAACTTCACCCAGACGCCCGAAGGATGGTCTCGCCCCAGATCGCCGACCGCGTTGCGCAGGGCGCTCATGGCTTCCTCAAAGATCTGTTCCACAAGAGCGTATTTATCCTGGTAGTTGCGATAGAAGGCGGCACGGCTGACCATCGCGCGTTCAGTGATCTCACCGACGGTGAGCGCGTCGAATCCTCGTTCCTCGATCAACTCTACCAACGCCTCCCGCAAGAGTTTCTGCGTGCGTCGCACACGCAAATTGCCCACCGGATGTGTCACTTCGCGCTCCTTGTCTCATTCGAGACACATAGCCCTGATTGCACCTTGTCTCTGTGAGCCTCGCTGACTACACTCAAACGCAGACAATGAGGTTCGCATGAGACATCATGTCTCAAGTTCGACAACGTGTCAACACATCAAGTTCACGACACACACGTGAAGAAAGGCGTATCGCGATGGGTTTTCGATCTGCTGTTGCAGCGGTCAAACCGCACATCCAACCAGGCGGCTCAGAGGATATGAGCACGGTATGACTCGTGGAACGATTCAACTCTCTCGATGCTTATCCCGCGACAGGAGATGCACATGACACATGTGGCAGAGACCGAAGAATTCGACGTGATCGAAGAGAAGGCCGAAAAAGGCCAGTCATTGCTGCGTACATCAGGAGATCGCTTCGCCTATTGGCTGAGCCAGATAACGAGTCCTTACATTGTCGGCTTTGGAGTGTTCGGGTATGTCTCGCTCACGACGGCGCCCACGGTGGCGGATGGGTTCCGCTGGCTCGTGGTCATTGGCGTCGGCCTGGCCGTGCCCTATGGGTATATGTGGTGGGGAGTCAAGAAGGGGAAGTGGACCGACATCCATGTCAGTCGCCGCTCTCAACGGCTGATTCCACTTCTGATTGGCCTATTTGCTCTCGCCGGTATGCTCGCCGCACTCCTCGGGCTTTCTGCTTCGCGCCCTCTCGTGGCTACGCTTGCGGCGGTCATCATTTCGTTCTCGCTGGCCACAGCGATCACGCAAGCGGCGAAATACAAGATCAGCCTCCATGTCAACTCGGCAGCGGGAACGATA
>DASUWS010000342.1:0-6204 GCA_036378295.1 Ktedonobacterales bacterium | reverse complement strand
CGAGGCGGACGCTGGCACGATATGGTAACGTTTAGTCGCGTCCACGGCGATAGCTAGTCTTTCGCTGGTATTTCCCCCGATAACCCGCATACACCCTGCGTTCATCCAGACCACTTGCGCGCGGCCAAATTTCGTGTTAATTTACTAACATGAATATGAGCCCCAACCCAAAAGCATCTAAACGCCGCTATCGCATGTCAGCGCGTGCAGAGGCAGCCGCAGCCACCCGTGAGCGCATTCTCTCGGCCGCTGTCGCCATATTTTGGGAGCGGCCGGTCGTTGACATTTCGCTTGAGCAGGTAGCGCAGCGCGCGGAGGTTTCGCTTCCAACCGTAATACGTCACTTTGCTGACCGGCAGGGGTTGTTTGCAGCGGCTGGAGAAAGGGAGTACGAGCGCATTCGCCGTCAACGCGACGAAGCCCCGGTCGGTGATGTCCGAGCCGCAGTGCGGATCCTGATCGACCACTACGAAGAGCTTGGCGATGCGGTACTGCGTCTTGTAGCCGAAGCAAGTCACGTACCGGGACTGCGTGAGATCGCAGATCGTGGGCGGACTTACCATGCCGAGTGGTGCGAACGCG
Source organism: Ktedonobacterales bacterium (assembly GCA_036378295.1). Taxonomy (GTDB): domain Bacteria; phylum Chloroflexota; class Ktedonobacteria; order Ktedonobacterales; family JADMIN01; genus DAHUXT01. Next base: position 5,622 of record DASUWS010000342.1, on the reverse strand, counting down.
TATTTGCCCCGGTCCTGGCCAACCTGGATGGAGAAGAACGTGCGCGGCGACTGACCGAGTTCATCGTGCTCACAGACGTGCTCGTCTGGAAATTATTGCGGCGTGACCGTGGATTGAAACGGAACGAGACCGAGTCGATCATGTGTGAGTTGATCGAGCCCCTGATGGGAGAGTTATGATGGCGCGGATTCTCGCCTACACTACGCCCGCGCGTGGGCACCTGTTTCCGCTCAGTCCTATTCTGGACGAACTGCAGCGCCGCGGCCATCAGATCGCTCTGCGCACGCTCGCCTCTCAGGTGCCCCTGATGCGCGCACGCGGCTTTGAAGCGTCGCCGATCAGTGCGCAGGTAGAAGCGATCAAGCATGACGACTGGCACGCACGCAATTCGCTCCAGGCGCTCAGGCATTCCGTGCGCACTTTCTGCGCGCGCGCCGAATACGACGCGCCCGATCTGCAGCGGGCCATCGCCGAGGAGCGTCCCGATGCGCTGATAGTAGATATCAATAGCTGGGGTGGACTCGCAGCCGCCGAGGCGTGGAACGGTCCCTGGGCGACATTCTGTCCCTATCCGCTGGCTTTGCGCTCACCCGATGTTCCGCCATTCGGCCCCGGACTCCCACCCGCGCGCGGGCCACTAGGGCGGCTGCGCGACGGTCTACTCCGCCCGCTCGTGCTGGGCATGATGGAGAAGGCCATGTTACCCGCACTCAATGGCGTCCGCGCTCAATTGAGGCTTTCCCCGCTCGGTACCGTGGATGAGATGTTTCGCCGCCCCCCACTTGTCCTCTATATGACTGCCGAGCCGTTCGAGTATCCACGCAACGATTGGCCAAAGAGCGTCGTTATGGTAGGACCCTGCGAGTGGGATCCGCCGACCGATCTCCCATCGTGGCTCGAAGACATCACGGAGCCAATCGTGCTGGTAACAACGTCCTCGGAGTTCCAGAATGACGGCAGACTCATTCAAACGGCCTTCGATGCGCTCGCAAATGAGCCGGTTACGGTTGTGGCCACCTTGCCCGCTGGCGACACTGGCCGATTCCGCACACCCGCGAACGCCCGCCTGGAGTCCTTCGTCCCTCACGGACCGATCCTTGATCGAGCCGTCTGTGCCATCACCCACGGTGGCATGGGCGCTACGCAAAAGGCGCTCGCCCGCGGTGTGCCGGTCTGCGTGGTGCCATTCGGGCGTGACCAACTCGAGGTTGCGCGCCGCGTCGAGATCGCGGGCGCCGGAACACGGCTGCCCGCAGGTCGACTGAGTCCTGACCGACTTCGGACCAGGGTCCACGAAGCCATGACAAAGGCGGCGGGAGCCAGACGCGTGGCCGCTGCGTTCGACGCCGCGGGTGGTCCCACTGCCGCCGCCGATGCCTTCGAATCCCGGCTGCTTGTCCCTAAGCCAAGCGAGCTACGCGCTAACCCATAGGAGATTGCCGAGAGGTGCGGACGAGCGCCAGGCAGCCGCATGTGGTGTCACGCTTATCCTGGTTGAATTACCCAAATATCAACCCAATCTCTCGGGCGAAGCTCTGGCCGTTGGCGAGCGGCGGCAGCCCCAGCGCGTCGGCAAGCGTGGCGCCCAGGTCGGCAAAGCTCGTCCGCACGCCCAGCCTCACCCCTGACTGTACCGGCTTGCCCGCCACCAGCAGCGGGACACTCTCGCGTGTATGGTCGGTGCCGCGCCAGGTTGGATCGGTGCCGTGGTCACCAGTGATGAAGAGCACATCGCCATCGCCAAGCAGCCCCAGCGCGGACGGCAGCCAGGCATCGAACGCGCGCAGCGCCTCCGCGTACCCCTGCGGATTGCGCCGGTGTCCGAAGGTTTGGTCAAACTCGACGAGGTTGACGAAGAGCAGCCCGGCAAACGGACGCGCAAGCTGCTCCAGGGTCGCGGCCTGAGCGGCGTCGTTCGTCGCGGTATGATTGCTGGAGGTGAGACCGCGCTGCGCGAAGAGATCCTCGATCTTTCCAATGCCCACCACTTCGCGTCCGCTCGCCTTGAGCGCATCGAGGAGTGTTGGGGCGGGCGGAGGAAGCGAGAAGTCGCGGCGGCGCGGCGTGCGGGTGAACGCTCCGGGTGTGCCTGTGAAGGGGCGGGCAATGACGCGCCCGACCGCATGCTCGCCCGTCAGCATGCCTCGCGCGATCTCACACATCCGATAGAGCTCAGGGACGGGGATGACCTCTTCGTGCGCGGCAAGCTGAAAGACACTGTCGGCGGACGTGTAGAGGATAGGGGAGCCGCTGTGCAGATGCTCCACGCCCAACTCTTCGAGAATAGCGGTGCCTGAGGCTGGTTTGTTGCCAAGCACGTTGCGGCCAATCGCGGCCTCGAAGCGCGCAACCAGATCATCCGGGAATCCGTGCGGATACGTAGGCATCGGATGATCGAGCACCACACCCATTAGCTCCCAGTGGCCTGTCGTGCTATCTTTGCCGGGCGAACGCTCGATCAGGCGACCACACGCGCCCGCTGGCGGTTGGGGCGGCGTACCGGCGATCTCGGTGAGATTACCCAGGCCGAGGCTGCCCAGCTCCGGCAGGGATAGCCCGCCCACTGCCCGCGCGCAGTTCGCCAGGGAGTTCGCCTCCTCATTGCCATACGCATCGCCATACGCCGCCGCATCGGGCGCCTGACCGACGCCAACGCCATCCAGCACGATCACGATTGCGCGCTCCAGATGCCCCATACCGCCGCTCCTCGCATCGCGACTCTTCCCCGATCGCCGGAATAGCCAGATACGAGGGATTGTACTCCGTCGGTCTCCTGGCCGCCATCACATGAATGTTAATGTAGTTTGGAACAAAATCAATTATGCTATTGACTTTATTAATTGACCATGGTATATACTTTGTATCCCAGAGCATGTCAGGGCACATAGACCGCAGCCGGGCTGCTGGCGGCGGCATTTCCCGGAGGAGGACATGATGTACGATCCGAACCTGTTTATGGAATCCGCCCGCGCCCAGGAGCGCGAGCTCACGCGCAAGGCGGAGTTGGCTCGCCAGTTGAAGGATGGCCGCGACGTGCAGCCAACCGTGCCAGAGCGAGTGCTGCTCGCGGTGGCCGACGCGCTGATCTCGGCGGGCGAGCGCATGCGCGAGGGGCATTCCCTCCCGACCTCGCAATGACCACTACCGCATCTGGAAACAATGTGACGCTACAATGGATGTCGTATCGTGATCGCTCTTCTCCACCCGGAAGAAGAGCATTTTTGTATCATCTTTGAGTGATGGCACACTCAACAGCGGTTGCCGGGAGATTCCGTGGTTGCGTGGTTGTCAGTGGACGCCTATGACCGCTATAGTCAAACGCAGAACTCATCGGTTGCGTTGTTCCCAAGAAGTGATGCTCTGCGGAGGCTCCTGTGCTCTCAACTCTCATCCAGATTCACACAGATATCGCGCCAGTGATTCTCGCCGCGGGCGGCATTACGCTGATTTGCGGCATTGTGGCGCTGGTTATGGTGCGCGGTAGCAGCCCGCAACAGCGGTCAGCGGGTGTGCTACGCGTCTTTCGCGTGCTGCTGACGATCACGGCGGCGCTGGGCTTGCTCCAGGCGATCGTCGGCGGCTTGATGTACCTGCAGGGCGCGCGTCCCGGCGATGGGCTTCACTTCGTCTACGGCGGCATCGTGCTGCTGGCGATTCCCGTCGCGTATGTCTATAGCGATCAGGCACGGGTACGCCGCGACATCATTATCATGGTCATCGCGGCACTCGCAGTCATTGGCGCGGCAGTCCGCGCGTTCATGACTGGCTAACCCTGAGTGGGACGTGCTAGATTTGGCTTATCGTGATGTCGCCAGCGTCCACCCGGACATGAATCGCGCCGCCGCCCTCGACCTGAGCGCCCAACGGGCCATTGGCCTCCATGCCAGCCCGGTTCATCCGCTCCGGCTGCAAGGGCCAGCCGGTGATGCGAATAGAACCCGCATTGGTCTGCGCGTCCAGCCGTGTCTGGGTATCGGCGGGCAACTGGAGCATCACGTTGCCAGTGCTTACGGTGATGTCGAGGGCCGCTCCGGGAAACTGGCTGCCGCGCACCAGCGCCGATCCTGTGGCGATGTGGATGCGCGACCCGTCAGTGAGCACGACATCCTGTAAGGCGACAGTGACGGCTCCTCCTCTGATTTCCATCAGTCCATTCAGGCCGTCGATCTCCACGGCGCCCGCGGTAACATCCACGCCGACATTGGCCCGGGCGGGAACGGTAATCAGCAGGTTGACGGAATCGGAGTTGGCGAAGAAGCCATCGTTGCCGAAGTCTGTGGTAATCGCGATGTGGTTGCCAGTCTGCGAGGTGTTCACGACGATCTTCTCAAGCCCGGCCCGTGCGGCGCTCTCTGAGGACTCGCGGGCAACCTTCGTGATCTGCACGGTGATGCTGCCCGAAGCTCCCGGCCGTACCTGTACCTGTCCCGATTGATCGTGGATATCGAGCGAGGGGACGCCATTGACCGCGAAGGTCTGGGTCGAGGTGGCGCTGGCAGTCACCTCATTGGACAGCTTGATCGCGATGCCCACCAGCAGGCCGCCGACGAGCGCGCACATCAACAATGCCAGCACCAGGACGGCCAGCATGCAGCCGATCAGCCAGATGAACCAGCGCGGGCCGTGGCGACGACGGGCGGTAACGGGGGTCTCCAGGGGCGCTGGCGTCGTCATAGTAGGGCCAGTGGGGCGATAGTAGGTCTCCACCCGTACCTCCGCATGATTTGGTACTGGTGCGTTCTGATCCATGCTTGCTGCTCCCCGCCGCCTTCATCTCCGTGCCGATCACGTACCTCGCTCATGCGATGATAGTATCATCGGGAACCATGGGCAGCCAGCCAGCTTTGCCCACTACCTCGCGTCCGCATCGAATACGCTACGGGCGCGGCCAGAGTTGTAGTGCGTGGAAGAGACAAGCGAAAAAATCCGCGCCTGAGCAGGCTTGTTTTCCCCTCGGGGATCCTCACCCCCAGCCTCTCGCCTCGCAGGCGAGGGGAGCCACCAGATCGTCGACAGGCCACCTATGTATCGCGCACGGGGTCGTCCTATGCGATACTATCAGAACATGGGTGAGGCTACGCGGGTACGTTTGGGGGCGGGAAATGCGCCGGAGCGTTATGGTGTTTAACACCTTGATCGGGTCATGAGGCAACTCTCTCCCCCAGCCCCTCTCTGTGGAGGAGAGGGGAGCCAGACGCTGATGCTCAATGCACTCCCTTTGGAGGGGCAACAGCGATTACCCCAAGAACAGGTATATACCTTTTCGGCACGGCCAGCACACACAACTACATCTCAGACGGATTCAATATGAGAGGCTGAGGGCACGGCATGGCAGACCAGGACACAGCACCACGCACCTATCCCCAGGCGGTCTGGCGGCTGATTATCGAGCACGCGCCACGCACAGGCGCGGAGAATATGGCGCTCGACGAGGCGATTATGGATGCGGTCGCGGCAGGTGAGGCGCTCCCCACACTGCGCTTCTATGCCTGGGAGCCACCGTGCCTCTCGCTTGGCAAGCGCCAGCCGCTCGATGGCGTAGAACTGGCGCGCTGCCGGGCGGATGGCGTGGATGTGGTGCGCCGGGCAACGGGCGGATTCGCGATTCTGCATACCGATGAG
>DASUWS010000341.1:0-13403 GCA_036378295.1 Ktedonobacterales bacterium | reverse complement strand
CCGGCTGAGAGACAACCAGCGAAAGCGAACGTGAACCGCCAGACATCTGCCTGGCGGTTCACCCCCTTTCCGCGGCACGCCATCTACAAAGCGGCGCCCAGGTGTACTGGGATCGCGCGACGCCCGAGCCGTTCTCAGTGGGCAGAGCTACAGCCGGAGCACGTCGTAGCACAACGACAGACTATCGAGGGCGCATGGAGGCGGCTCCGGACAAGAACGCATCCGCACAAGCGGAGATGCATTCCGTACGTCAGTCGTGGCTGGGACCAGCTTTCATCTCAAACCAGTACAGGTAGAAACAAGAGGGCCCATAGCAGGGGCGTATTGGGATCTGTGGCCATACCGCTGAAGATCATGCCAACCCCTTGGAACACCACCCACAGAAACACGAGCCAGACCAGCGCGAGGGTGTAGAGTGTTCTGCCGCCGCGCCCAAGCAGGAATGCCAGGGACAGTCCGAACATCACGGCACTCAATGCCGCATTCCAGAGCGCAGGGGAGGAGGCCATTGAGGCGACTAACTGGGCATCCAGCGCTGCAAGCACAGACGGCAGGGGCATCATAGCGACATTCTGTAACACACTCGCCAGACCGAGCGGTGACCAATACAGGGACGCCAACTGGAACAGCGCGCCGACTGCCCACAACGCGCCAACAGCACGGCGGAGTACCGGCAGGAGGTGGCGCGACGACCAGATGGAGCTTGGCAGCAGCAAAGCGCCCGCCAGCAGCACATAGAGCAACGCTGAACCGGGCGCGCCACTGAGATATGTGGGGCTTCCGACAAAGAGCCCCCCCAGACCCTCACCGAAGTACCACACCAGCACACCCCATACGACCGAGAGAATGAGCCCACTTCGGCCCCATACTGGCCGCGAATAGCCCGCCAGCAGGAGGCATCCGATCAACAACTCGACCCCGATGGCACCAAGGTTCCACAGGACTGGTGCTTGCTCCCAAAGCTGCATGCCACCCATCATCGGGATGGCGATCCAGGCGGGTTGTCCTGCGGCTGCGGGCGCCAGCACATTGCTGACGAAGCTGGTGGTGAACATGACGGGCTGGGCCTGCAGGAGTGCATCCATAATCCACAGGATGCCAAGACCGTACCACCATAGCCTATGCACCCGCGCAGGATCGACCATGCGCGCCTGGTCCATGTCTAGCGTATCCCGGGCGCGCATGGCACGCGGAGGCTCAGTTATCGTTACCACCTGACCGGTCTCGGGCGTAGCATCCCGTGCCCGAGCTGCCACCAGGTGATCCACACGAGCCGGGAGAAGAGTGACTCTCATAGGTTCTGCTCCTTGCTGTACATGTGCCCTCACTTGGTGGCATATCTGTCCACTCTGTCCACTCGCTCCCGTACGACCGGGACTGCACGATGGAAGGAACGAACGCTCGGGCCGAGCGACTCGACCCCGAACACTCAACCCTGGACCGTCAGAGTACCCTTCATATATGCCATGCTTGTCATCGGGCCACCAAAGCCGTCGGTGCCAGTACCGCAAGGCGCGTAGCACTGGAAGGTGTAGGTTCCAGCTTTGCCTGTGTGGAAGCTGAAGGTGACGGTCAAAAAGCTAGCGTCGTTTGGTGCATCACCCGGGATTGGCACATTGATCCCAAGTTGCGGGATGGTGAATGTATGTGAAACTTTGGCCGCGTCGAGCGATGAATATTGCTTGCCGTTGAAAAGCGCGGTACCGCCTACAGTCCCCCGCACGTTGGCAAGTGGGGAGTTGGCGGCTAAGGCGGCGTCGCCCAGATCGAAGTTGCGGATCGTCACCGTCACAGTGCTATTCGCGGGCACAGTCAGCGGTGTTGAAGCGATATACGCCGGCCAGTCCTCGACAGGCCCACCCGGCTTCACTGGCAGGATGTCGAGCGCCACATGGGTTGTGGTCGCGGAGGTAGCTTTGACGGCTTGCGTCGTTGGCTTGACGTTCTGACTGAGTATAACCGCTACGGCCGCAACTGCAACTAGGACGACGATTGCTACTTCTACCACGGTCAGAACCAGTCTGTTGTTGGCCTTCCGGCTGTACGGGGTCTCCATGAGTCCTTCTCCTTGATGTTGTCTGTTTCGCTATCAATTCACCGAATGCTGCTCTCACTGGCGTCGTCTCTCGCTGGACTTCCGACCCCGCCTCGTGATGGCTTACAGAAACCTTACGGGGAGAATGTCACGGGGGTATCACGAGGCCATGGCGCTTCTATCACAGAGGTGTCACAACATGGGCAGGGGTGAGCAGAGGTGCGCAGGAATGAGGACATGCCTGCAGGGGAGGAAGACTATCTCAAACAGTTGAGCCGAGTACAAAGAAGTCGCCGTGGGCTGCCATGATTCCATGGGTGTGTAGGTAGCAGCCGGATATGTGCTGCAGAGACCAGTGGAGTGAGCGGAAAATCGTGAGCGGCGGGTTCCTTTTGCAAAGACGATTTCGCGAGGACGACACGATACACGTGATGGACCTGAGACATACTCCCAAGCAATCCGTGACTGTTTCGTGACGGACAGGCCGTAGAATAGGTCCCAGGGAAACTCAGACTGCGTGAACCGCTCACTGCGCTCGCGCAAGGAGGACCCACATGGCAACGACGGAGACGGCGGACGACAGCAAGCCGATCCCGAAGACAGCACAGATCGATGTGGTCTTGATCACTGTGCTTCGGTGGACCCGTCTGGGCGTCGCAGTCGTTGGCCTATTGACCCTGGTGGCCCTCTGCGGCGGATTTGACGCGATCGCTTTGCCAAGCCAGGTTCATTCTTCGGGTCAGACTCGGAGCCAAGATCACATCGCCCTGGATATCATGCCGGTTAAGCCCGGTGGTCCCGGGCAGGACTACGCGGCCTATGTGCCGTCGACAGTGCTGACCGCACCTGCACATAGTATCGTGACAGTCACCATCCGCAACTTCGATCTCGACGCGGTACCTGTGCCAGACGATTCTCCGTATACCAGCGTTCACGGAACGATTGGCGGCATCGCCTATGCGGATGGCCAACCTTACGCCAGGCTAACGCGAACTGGAATTGCTCATACCTTCACGGTCCCTGGGCTTGATCTTAACGTGCCAATCCCAGGCAACGTCCCGGGCGGAAAGCGCTATGTTATCGTCACCTTCAGCTTCCGCACGGGTGCGGCTGGCCTCTATAGTTGGCGATGCTTCGCACCGTGTGGCGACGAACCAGACGGAGAGGCCGGAGCAATGGCTGAGGTAGGCTACATGCGCGGCACGCTGCTTGTTGTACGTTGAGCCGCCAGTTGATCACACGTACTGACTCCAGCGCCCATCGCGCGCGCCACCTCGACAGTTGGCCCATTCCGCACAGGATGAGTGAGAAGGAGGTCAATCCCTCAAGCGTTGGCAGGGTGGTTTCCGCAGTGACTGTGCGTACAATTTATGCCATTGCGCTTACTTGCCCAGTCAGAGTGCCCAGCCGCAGTCGCTTGAGGGTGTAGAGTTCTTCGAGGATATTGCCGCGCTCTTTGAGATACTCGTCCTGCCATTGCATCAACCAGATGAGGAAATGCGTCCCGTCATCATGCTCAGGCAGTTGCCCGGCGAGGTAGGCAGCCGCAATGGTAGAGCAGCCCGAGAGCATCTGACAGACCACACGTCGTCTACTCCCCTGGTTTCGTAGTGCTGAGGCTCCTCAGCCGTTCGTCACGCTGATCGTCCCGCGTGGTCATCGAATCGAGCACCGGCATTACAGCGCCTGTTGCAACCGCTGCTACACCGCCTCGATGATCACCATAGAGGCGCTATCGGGGTGCATAAACGCTGCACAGAGCGAAGTCGCCGGCACAGTGACCTCCTGCCTGCCCGACAGCCAGCGAGGCCAACGCTGGCCACTACGAACTCATCTGGCATCCAGAGCGCCAGGATGCTTATGTGTAAGGCGGTCAGTGTCGAACAGCACTCGAGACAGTCCCGAGTAGGCACTTAGAGCAACCAGTCAGGGTCTCCGGAGCTCTCCTAAGGCACGTTCCCTGGAGGAGTAAACGTGCTTTGGCTGTCCTCTGCCGACTCTGATGGAAGTCAGTCACAACCGTGCGCAAGCGTGCCGTGGATCGTCGTGTGTTATACTCTACCCCAGTATACTATTCTCAGCGGGAGGATCGCCAGTATGGCCCACACCATTCGCGAGAAAGCGAAACTGCTCAGCCGCGTTCGCCGCATCCGCGGTCAGGTTGAGGCGTTGGAGCGCGCACTGGAAGAGGAGCGCGGCTGCACGGCCGTCATGCAGCAGATCGCGGCCGTGCGTGGCGCTGTCAATGGGTTGATGGCCGAGGTGCTCGAGGATCACATCCGCGTACACGTGTTCACCTCCGATCCAGACGCCGAGGCCGAACGTGCCACCGGCGCCGAGGAGCTCATTGAGCTCGTCCGTACCTACCTCAAGTAGGTGTCAGTACCTCGATGCCGTGACGGACACACATCACTGTCCCGTTGGAATGCTGGAATGAGGGAATGGAGCCATGGCCGACCACTCGACCGCATCAGAGCAGCGCTCGCGCATGCTGAACTCCACGGATGCTGAACCCTCGCCGGGCGCGGGTCGCCCGACGCACCCCTACATGCCAGTTGCAGAGCATGAGACGCGCGCAGGGCAGAGGCACGATGATCTGGGTCCAGAGGCGGAGCAGGAGGAGCAGGAAGAGGCAGAGCACGCGCAAGCCTTGACCTGGCCCGAGGCGCTGCGCATCGTCGTCGTCGCCCTGGCGGCTGCGGCCGTCTGGTTCCATGTCTGGGAGCCGTTCGGCGCCATCAGCGTCATCGGTATCGCTGGCCTGGTGATCGGCGGCTGGCCCATTCTGAAGGAGGCGTTCGAGAATTTGCTCGCTCGGCGTATGACGATGGAACTCTCGATGACCATCGCCATCGTAGCTGCCGCGGCGATTGGCCAATTCTTCACGGCGCTGGTGATTACACTGTTCGTCCTGGTTGCGGAAGTCCTTGAGGGCTTGACGGTCTCGCGCGGGCGACGTGCCATCCGGGAGCTGCTGGACGTGCTACCACAAACTGTGACCGTGCGGCGCGACGGAGCGATCGTGGAAGTGGCGGCGGACGCGCTCGTGGTGGGCGATGCGGTGCTGGTGAATCCCGGCGGACGCATCCCAGTGGACGGTACGGTCCTCTCCGGCCACTCCTTCGTCGATCAGTCGCGCATCACCGGGGAATCGCTGCCGGCCGAGAAGATCGCTGGCGCACCCGTGTATGCCGGCTCGATCAACCAGTCCGGTGCGCTCGAACTCCGCGCTGACCAGATCGGCCGCGATACGAGCTTCGGCAAGATCATTGAAGCCGTCGAGCGTGCGGAACACTCCCGCGCGCCCGTGCAGCGGCTTGCCGACCGGCTGGCCGCCTACCTCGTCTACTTCGCGCTGGCCGCGGCTGCGGTCACGTTCCTGGTGACGCGTGACATACGCTCGACCATCTCGGTTATCATCGTCGCGGGCGCGTGCGGTATCGCCGCCGGCACACCGCTGGCTGTACTCGGTGCCATCGGGCGCGCGGCCCGGATGGGGGCTGTCATTAAAGGCGGGCGCTTCCTCGAACAACTCGGTGCTGTCGATACGGTGGTGCTCGATAAGACCGGGACACTCACGTTCGGCGAGCCAGAGGTACAGGCCATCCTGGCCGCATCGGGCGTCACCGACGAAGAAGTGCTTACCGTTGCGGCAGCGGCTGAGTTGCGCTCAGAGCATCCACTCGGGCGAACTATCGTCACCTTCGCGCGTGAGCGCAACTGTGCTGTCACCGAGCCGGACCGGTTCGCCTATACCCCCGGTCGTGGGGTTGAGGCGACCATTGCCGGCGAGGTGGCGTTGGTGGGCAATCGCGCCCTCCTGCGCGACCGTGGCATTACCATCTCAGCAGATCTGCAGGGCCGGCTTGCCGAGCATGCGGAAGGCTCCGAGGTGTACGTCGCTCGCAGTGGGCAGGTACTGGGGACGCTTGTCGTAGCGGATACAGTGCGGCCGGAGGCGTACCGAGCTGTGGAGGCGTTGCACCATATGGGTATCGCCACCCTCCTGCTGACGGGAGATACCCGCGCTGTCGCGTCCACTGTTGCCTGGCGCCTGGGTATGGACGAGGCGGACGTCGCCTCCGACCTCATGCCCGCCGAGAAGCTCACACGGGTCGAGCACCTGGTGGCAAGCGGGCGCTCGGTCGCGATGCTGGGCGACGGCGTCAACGATGCGCCTGCCTTGACCGCGGCGCAGGTCGGCGTCGCCATGGGTTCGGGGACCGACGTGGCGCGCGAGAGCGCCGATGTCGTGCTGCTCGGTAACGATCTGGGGACCTTCACCGCGACGCTGGCGCTCGCCCGGCGCACCCGGCGCATCATCTGGCAGAACTTCGCCGGGACCATCACGGTGGACCTCGTCGGCATGGGACTGGCTGCCGCTGGGCTCCTCAACCCGCTGCTAGCGGCCTTCATCCATGTCACCTCTGAGCTGATCTTCATCCTGAACTCGGCCCGGTTGCTGCCGCCCACCGCACGTCTGCGCAAGCGAGATTAGCCCAGTCCAAGCCGCCTTCTGAGGTAGGGCGGTTCGGAGGCTTGCGCCTGTCTCCCGCGGGATGACTGCCCGTTCTCAAGGAACGGGCAGGCGAGCACTCAACTGAGAGGCAGAGAGACGGAGAATAGGGACATGGGGGACATGCATGGGTGAGATGAGATAGGATGGTACCGCAGGGCGATACAGTGCACGTATGGGATCCTGATGCGCAGCCGCAGGGTCATGAACACAGCAACGACCATGGCCACGACTGTCTTCACGACCAAAGCCGCCTTCGCCCAGACGCCGCCAGCGGTGATCTTCGATAGCCGCACGCTGCAGTCGACCGCCGAGAGCGGAGCACGATTGTGCGCGCGCATCCCTGTGCGGCGGGCGCGCAAAAAAACGGGGGAAGCAAGCCCTGGGCCGCAGTCGCGGTGGGTTCAGTTGCAAGGTTCACCTGACCGTCGATGGGTTAGGCAATCCCCTGCAGATCGGCCTGACAGCAGGCCAACCGCGCGACAGCTCCTGGGCGCAGGCGTTGCGCGACGGCTTCCCCCGTCGAGCGCGTGATTGCCGATCATGGGTATGCGGCTGCGGCGTTGATCGCGTCGATCGAAGCACGTGGCAGCGAAGCGGTCATCCGGCCGCACCAACGGGCCAAGGTGCAGCGCGACTATAATAATACCTGGCTCTATCGCGGACGCCATCTCATCGAGATGTTGCATCAACACGCTCAAGCACTTTCGCCGTATCTTCTCGCGCTTCGACATGTTGGATCGCTCCTACCTGGGCTTTGTCCATTTCGCCTGTGCTCTTCTATGGTTACGGTGAGATGTCAACAGAACCTAGTTATTTTTCCGGACTTGGCGGATATCCACGAACAGTCAGGAACGGAACGCATGAGTTTTGTAAACCACCGGTTAGGGGTTCGAGTCCCCACGTCGGCTCCATTACAACTTCTCATGAAGTGCGACGTTGTACTTTGTTAGATTCCTCGAAGGAGTACCGAATGTCCGTCTGTCGAGGTGTACACCTGGCTTGACCCTCTTGACCTGCGACATCACTTCGTTCTGGTGCTGACGAGCGAGAGTTTGGCAGGCAAGAAGCCGCATCCGGCGGCGCATGAGGCGATTCGGATAGTCTGAGGAATCTCCGCCCTTGCTTGCCAGCTACTCCTAGACCTGATGGTTCCCCTGTTAACGCACGTTGAAGAGTCCTTCCCGGTCAGTCTGCGTGGCGAACTCCTGCCTGGTGCGAATAAGCTCCTCGATCTTTCGCCGCCCTTTTGGGCTGCCAATGAAAACGGCTCCAACCAACTGGACGCCTTTGAAGATGAATTTTCGGTAGTCCTTCCCATTCTTCTCCCCTGGCGTGATGCGCCAGATCGAGGCCAATTCAGGTTTGTCAACCTCTGTAATGCCCACGGTGACGATGTTCGTGTCGAAGATGGGGCTGCTTCGAACCGGCACATCCACATAAGGTTCGTGGCCGCCAGCCATGTTGAGAGCGACCAGCCTGCCCTGCCCTAACGCGTTATCCCACGTTCCTAGCGTCCGGTATTGCCCGGTCAGAGGATCGTAGAACTCTGCCACATCGCCCGCTGCATACACACCTGGGGCGCCTGTTTCCAGGTATTCGTTCGTGATAATGCCTGTATGTCGCTGGACAGGGGTATCGTTTAGAAACTCGTGGTTGAGCAGCAAGCCGATGCCAGTGCCGATCATGTCAGCCTGGTACTCTTTGCCGGACGTCCCGACCACCCTAGCGGGTACTCCATTGCTGGGGATAATCGCCCGAATCTCCTCGCCATACACCGTCTCAATGCCGTGGCGCGTAACAATCTCGTCCACCAACTGCCCGCCTGCGCGATCCAGGATACGGCGTAGCCAGTATGGGCCGCGAATCAGCCAGGTGACGTGGATACCACGTTTGTGCAGCCCTTCAGTCAGGTCGTAGGCCATGTAGCTGCCGCCCGTGGTGACGGCCGTCTTGCTTTCGAGGGCGCGTGCGATGATCTCCTTCGTGTCGTCCAGCGAGACGAAGCTATGAACGTACCTGGCTTCCTCTCCCCCTGGAACCTCCAGCGCCTGTGCGCGTCCGCCGCTTGCCACCAGCAGCGCATCATAGCGTAGTGGAGCACCCCGATCGAGGTACACAACCCGTTGTTCTGTGTCCACGTGGATCACCCGCGTCTCCGTAAGCAAGGTGATACGCTGCTGCTCGTGCCAGGCAAAGTCACGCATCATCACCTTCTGTTCAGGAAGCACACCATCCAGAAGGCGCTTCAGTGAAACGCGGTTGTAAAGAGGATACGGCTCATTGGTGATGAGCCAAATCGCGCAGGAAACATCATTCTTACGTAGCGACTGGGCGCAGGTGGTGCCCGCGATGCCATTCCCGATGATCACATATCGTTTGCCGCTATCTCGAGCCAACTTGTCCTCCTCGTATCGCTCGCGCCAGGCCTGCCATCTACTCAGGCGCGCACCAGCGGCTAGCGCATGTTCAGTATAGTGAGACCAATGCCGCACGGCAGTCACAGGTCACTCACAACCTTGAGGCGCGCCACTCCGTGGCTGTCCGCCCAGCATCCATCGGACGTTTCCTCTGGCAGCAAGATCGACGGCGCGGATGTGGGCCAATGGCAACGTGGAGATGAGGTCGGACATTGTGAGTGAGTTGTGACCTGCGGCTCTCGACCTGCGGAAAGGCGTTTTGCTACGATGAGCCTGTGATAGAGGCAGGAGGGCGCTGATAACTTCTGCGGTACATCATCAAGACTGAGAACGTCCAGAGAACGTCGCAGTCAATGCGCCCTCATAAGCTGCCAAGTGGCGTAGCACTACATAGCGTCGGACGATTGGCGGACTTGGTTCATGAGCATTGTGCGATCGGGGGTGGTCCAGCGCGGACCAGATGTCTCTCGCGTACCAGAGCAGGCGGCAAAGCACATCATAATCATCGGCGGCGGCATCGCTGGATTGTCGGCCGCCTGGTACCTTCAGCAGAAAGCCAAACAGCATCATCTCGCGCTCCACGTTACCATGCTGGAAGCATCAAGCCACTGGGGAGGGAAGATCCTCACCGAACGCGTGGATGGATTCGGCGATGCACCGTTCATCCTAGAAGCCGGACCCGACGCGCTACTCACTCATAAACCCTGGGGAGTGACGTTGGCGCGTGAACTGGCATTGGAAGGCCAACTGGTGGGAGGCAACCCGGCCAACAAACGGACGTTCGTACTGCACCGGGAACGGCTGGTGCCGCTGCCCGCAGGTCTGCAACTGCTCGTTCCAACCTTGCGTTGGCCGTTTATGCGCTCGCCTCTCTTTTCGCCCTGGGGCAAGCTGCGCATTGAACTGGAGACGCTTATCCCATCACGACGCGGCACAATGGGCGCAGGTGATGAGTCGTTGGCAGACTTCGTGCAGCGGCGATTCGGCAGAGAGGCACTTGAGACGCTCGCCGAGCCTCTGATGGCCGACGTCTACAATATGGCGTCGTCACGTCAGAGCATGCTGGCGACGTTTCCACTGTACCCTGCACTGGAGGCGCAGTACGGCAGCGTGATCCGCGGGGCGCGCTCAGTGGCGCGCCAACATCAGCGTCTGTCGATACAACCGGCACAGCCGTTCGTGTCATTCAATGGAGGCACGCAAACACTGGTGGACGCACTCGTCAGTCAGCTCGCCGGCTCTCTGCGCCTGCGGAGCGCGGTACATCGTGTGGAGCGCCTCGCCGAGGGCACATATCGTGTCGTGCTGACGGATGGCTCTTATCTGATGGCAGATGCAGTCATCCTGGCGGTGCCCGCGCATGTTGCGTCATCGCTGCTTCGCGAGGCAGCCCTATCCGCATCAACCCGCCTCAGCGCGATCGGCTATGCCAGCATTGGCAATGCATATCTGGCCTTCCGACGTCACGATGTGCCACACCCTCTGGACGGCTACGGTATGGTGGTTCCTCGTAATGAAGGTCGACACATCGATGGCATGTCATGGACGTCCTCTAAATGGGCAGGGCGCGCGCCAGCCGATCATGTCCTGCTGCGGATATTCTTTGGCGGTCCGCATACACGCGACCTGATTGCGCTCGAGAATGAGCGACTGCTGGCCGTTGTGCGCGCTGAGGTGGCGGCTCTGCTGGGTATTCAAGCTTCGCCGCTGTTCCAGCGTGTGTATCGCTGGCAAGACGGCTATCCACAATATGAGGTCGGCCACCTGGCCCGTGTGGATGCGATAGAAGCCGAATTGCCTGCAGGGCTCTACGTGACCGGCAGCGCCTACCGAGGCATTGGTCTACCTGATTGTATCCGGCAAGGGCAGGAAGCGGCACAACGGGCCGTCACTGCGCTCACTGCTCCATTGGCGACCCTGGTCTCATAAGAAGTCATAGAGGAGAGGAGATCTGAGCTGTGCCGGACTTCGCGAAATGGGATTTCGATCGGGCCCCAATGGTCGTCATCTGGGAGGTCACACGCGCGTGCGCACTGGCATGCAAGCACTGTCGCGCCAATGCCCTTACCAAACGCAACCCCCAGGAACTAACCTTTGACGAAGGCTGCCAGATCATGGATCAGGTCCAGGCGTTTGGTTCTCCTGTCTTCGTGTTGACCGGAGGTGATCCGCTGCTGCGTCCAGATTTCTACGATCTGGTGCGTTATGGCACATCTATCGGTCTGCGTGTGTCGTCGAGCCCTTCCGGCACAAAGTTGGTCACAGCCGAAGCGATGCGCAAGGGTGCTGCGGCAGGGTTGAAGCGAGTGCAACTCAGCCTGGATGGGGCAACTCCAGAGACGCACGACGGCTTTCGCAGGGTGCTTGGATCTTTCCAGTGGACAATGGATGCGCTGCGGCACGCGCGCGATGCGGGCATAGAGGTGCAAATCGGCACCACTCTCTCGCGCTACAGCATCGGTGAACTGGAGCGGATCGCCGCCATCGTAGAACAGGTCAACGCTGTACTCTGGAGCGTCTTCTTTCTGGTTCCAGTCGGTCGCGGCCAACAGAGCGACATGGTCACTCCGGAGGAAGGCGAGCGGGTGGTACAGTGGCTCTATGAACTGTCCGGCAAGGCACCCTATGCCATCAAAACAACTGAGGCTCCTTTCTTCCGGCGGGTGGCCAGACAGGCAACCGAGTCGCCCAACGCGGCTGCTTCTGCCTCGCCACCGCTGAGGGCAATTCCCGCACCTGGCGTGCCCATGCCAGGCCGTATCGCTTCTTTCGGTGTGAATGATGCTAAGGGCTTTGTGTTCATTGACCATGTTGGGCAGGTCTATCCCAGCGGCTTTCTGCCTCTCGCTGCGGGCAATGTGCGCGAGCGCTCGCTGGCCTGGCTCTACCAGGAGTCACCGTTATTCCGGCAGCTCCGCAATCCCGATCTGCTGGCGGGGAAGTGCGGTGTATGCGAATTCCGTTGGGAATGTGGCGGCTCCCGCGCTCGCGCCTATGCGATGACAGGGAATCATCTGGCAAGCGACCCCCACTGCGTCTATGTCCCGGCCAGGGCGCGCAATCTCACGAGAGTCTAGTTCGCTGGGATGATTCACTTCCTTCGATACATTGAACCCGGGCCAATATAGACTGCATGCCGTGCAATCCACCGGTTAGGGGTTCGGGTCTCCTCGTCGGCTCCCACTCCCATCCCACTTCCTGGTGTATTCCTTACCTGGCTCTATTGCTCACGAACGGCATGTGATCGAATGCTGTATTAACACGCTCAAGCACGGTCGCCGCATCTTCTCGCGCTTCGACACGTTGGATCGCTCCTACCTGGGCTTTGTACACTTTGACTGTGCGCTCATCTGGTTGCGCTGAAATGGCAACAGAACCCTGGCGAGCTCTGACGAGCGCTCAACAGCAGCGAGTCAGCCGAGAAGCAAAGCCGATTTCGTGGCGGGAGATGAGCAACGCTGACGCGCTTCATGCGAGATGAGCGGTCGAGATCAGCGGTGGAGAATGTGCACTCATGATGAAAGAAGAAGAAATCCCTGCGGTCGCCAGCAAGAAGATCGTACCTCTCGGTAATCCTTTTCGCTCTATCGCGGGGATTTATGACGCGATGAGCCTATTGATCAGCTTTGGTCTGATCCGGGCGTGGCGTAAACGTGTGGCGCGTAAGCTGACTGTGGGCGCTGGGGAAGTTGCTCTGGATCTGGGAACAGGTACAGGGGATTTCGCCATCGAGCTCACGCGTATCTCTGCTGCCGGGGCACACATCATTGGGATTGATTTCACGCCAGAAATGCTCGCTCAGGCGCAGCGGAAGGTGTGCGTGCGCGGGCTTGAGACGTGGATCGAACTGCGCTTAGGCAATGGTGAGCAACTCGATCTGCCTGACAACAGCATAGATCTCTGCTGTTCTTCTTTTTTCGTGCGTACCTTGGCGGATCGGGAGCAGGGATTGCGGGAAATGTGGCGGGTTGTACGTCCTGGCGGTCGGCTCGTCTGCTTGGAGGTCAGCCACCCACCCGACCCCATCTTTCGCACGCTCTTCCATGCCTACTTCTACACCTGTGCACCGCTCTTTGGTGCCTTGCTCGGCCAGAAGCTCAGCGCCTACCAGTACTTCCCCCAATCGTTGCGCGCCTTTCCCGACGCTCCCCACCTCAAGGCGCTCATGGAGCAATGTGGCTGGCAGAATGTCCGGTTTCACTACCTGACAGGTGGGGTCGTAGCGCTGCATAGTGCTGTGAAAAAGGATAGCGCTCTCTAATGCAGATGAGCAACAGGATGGGCGGCTCTTCGGGCTGGGATCTGGTGGCGCCGCTTCGCTGATGCATCTCGCGTTGCGCGGTGCCTTGTATCATACTGGTGTTGTGCCACTCGATTTCGTGCGCCTCCTCGATCAAGCTAGCTCACGTGTCCTCTTGTGTCGTGTCGCCGG
>DASUWS010000340.1:0-15289 GCA_036378295.1 Ktedonobacterales bacterium | reverse complement strand
TCTACTGGGCGAAGCGGTACACCGAGAGATAGTGGCCCTCTGGATCTTTCGCCAGGAAATAGCGCCCGAATGGCAAATCCATAGGCTCGGTCACCATTTCGACGCCGTTCTCCTTCCAGCGCGTCCAGGTGGCATCAACGTCGTCTGCTTCAAAGCTCAACTCCACGCTTCCGGGCTGCTCTTCCAGCCTCGGCGGCAGTTGCGATGCCGCCTTATCCTGCAGAGCGAGCAGAGAGCCACCAGTGGTACGCAAGGTGACAAAGTTCGGCCCAGAAACCGCGTCTACGACCGGCATACCCAGTACCTCAGTGTAGAACGCCTTCAGCTTCTCCATATCGCGCACGTACAGGATGACAAATCCCATGTTCATGATCCGCTCTCCTTCTCTCCGTATCGCCGCACTACTCGCGATGTCAACATCATTGTAGGAGAGTTGAGTGACAACAGTAGGTCAGTAGCAGAGCCGCGCCCAAACACATTGCCCCGATGCCGTCACTTGTCCCTGCGCAGAGTGCTGCCTGTCGCGAGCAAAGCCCGCAACTCTCCGCGAAAGCACGTACGTGCTCTACGCAGTATCCATGACGGGGGCTGAGAAGCAAAGGTGCTATTATGCCGAGTACGATGCAGAGCCGCCACGGCGCGGTGGCAAATCAGACACGAGAGTTGGGCCAACAGTAGAAAGCGATGGCAGCATGCAGCTTCCTCAGACTGACCTGCACGTGACGGTATGGGGCGAGGGCGAGCCCGTGGTCATGGTGCATGGGAGCTTTACCGCCGATCCAGCCAGTGACGACTGGATCGAACAGCGCCCGCTCTCCGACCGCTACCAGATGATCATGCCGTCTCGCCGCGGCTACTTCCAGAGTCCACCAGCCGAGCAGGGCAACTTTGAGGTGGATGCCGATGATATCGCGCAGCTTCTCAGCGGCATCGAGAACGGCGCTCATCTGGTCGCGCATTCATACGGCAGCCTGGCAGCGATGCTCGCGGCGGCACAACGGCCAGAGGCGATCCGCTCGCTTGCGGTCATCGAGCCGCCAGCCTTTGGCGTCGCGCGCGGCAATCCCGATGTCGAGGCGATCATCGCGCGCCTGGAACCAGTCTTTGCGGCAGCTCCAAGTTTGACACCAGAGGCGTATCTCCTCAGTTTCCGCCGGGCGTTACGGGGGTTGCCGCCCGACGCGCCACTTGAGCTGACCGAGGACGAGCGCAGAGAACTGGAGTCGCCTCCCGCTCGCCAGGGTGTCGAAGCGACCATGCGCGAGCGTCGCCCATGGGAAGCGATAATCCCTTTCGAGCCGCTGGCGTCCGCGCCATTCCCCAAGCTGGTATTCTCGGGAGGCTGGAGCAAGGCGTTCGATGCTGTCTGTGATGTGCTGGAGCAGCGCTTGCACGCCGAGCGCGCGGTATGTGTGGGTGCGGGGCATGCCGTCCAGTTCGTCGGCCAGCCGTTCAATGAGCGCCTCGTGGCATTCCTGGGCGCTATCCCACCTCGCCCCTCATCAGCGTCTTGAGCATCGCATCGCCGCTCCTCCTCCACTGAAGGCAACAACCCCCTCCCTGTGTCGGGGGAGGGGGTTGGGGGAGAGGACAAACCGTTACGCCTTCGCTGCCGCCGTCTCTGGCTCAGGCTGCCAGCGCAGATTGGGCTTGCGCGCCGCGAGCGCCTCGTCCAGCCGCCCCACGACCGTGACGTGTGGCGCCTCCAGCACCAATTCCGGCTGATGCTTCGCTTCTTCGGCGATCTGGCGCATGATGGCGATGAACTCATCGAGCGTTTCCTTCGTTTCCGTCTCGGTCGGCTCGATCATCAACGCCTCAGGCACAATCAGCGGGAAGTAGTTGGTTGGCGGGTGGATGCCGAAATCGAGCAGACGCTTCGAGATATCCAGCGCGCGCACCCCAACCGCTTTCTGGCGGTTGGCCGAGAAGACGAACTCGTGCATGCAGGCGCGATCGAAGGGTAGCTCGTAATAGTCCTGCAGCGCCCGCATGACGTAGTTGGCATTCAATACGGCGCTCTCGCTGACATGGCGCAGCCCGTCCGGTCCGTTGCTGCGGATGTACGTATAGGCGCGGACCAGCACGAGGAAATTGCCCGCGTTGGCGCGCATACGGCCAATGGAGAGCGGTCCAGCATCCTCCCAGTAGTAGCCCTGGTGGCCCTTGGCGGGGAGTGGTCCCGGCAGGAACGGCACCAGATGTTCCGCGACGCCGATGGGGCCAGATCCCGGCCCACCGCCACCATGGGGCGTGCTGGTCGTCTTGTGCAGGTTCAGGTGGACGACGTCGAATCCCATATCCCCTGGCCGCGTGATGCCCATGATCGCGTTGGCGTTCGCGCCGTCATAGTAGAGCTGGCCGCCCACGTCATGCACGCGCTTCGCAATCTCGATGATATTCTCGTCGAAGACGCCTAGCGTGTTGGGGTTGGTCATCATCAGGGCAGCGATTTTGCCCTCATGCTCGGCGAGCACCTGCGCCAGATGTTCTACGTCCACGCCCCCACGCGCATCCGACTTCAGCTCGACGGTCTGGTAATCAGCCAGCGTCGCGCTGGCGGGATTGGTGCCGTGCGCGCCGTCGGGGATCAGCACGATATTGCGATGGCCTTCGCCGCGATGCTCATGGTACGCTTTGATGATCATCAGGCCAGTGATCTCGCCGTGCGCGCCCGCCGCAGGCTGGAGCGTGACCCGCTTCATCCCGGCAATCTCGGCCAGATAGCCCTCAAGCTCGTAGAGCAGCTGAATCGCCCCCTGCGTCATGCTCTCATGCTCCAGCGGATGAATCCGCGCGAAGCCGGGCAGTCCCGCCATCTCTTCGTTGACCTTGGGGTTGTACTTCATCGTGCAGGACCCCAACGGATAGAAGCCTGTATCCACACCAAAGTTGCGCTGCGAGAGATGGGTGAAGTGGCGCACCACCTCGATCTCGCTCACCTCTGGCAGCGGCGCAGGCTCGGCGCGCAGCATATCCTGCGGCACCAGTTGGTCCAGGGGCTTCGTCGGAATATCCATCGCGGGCAACAACGCGGCGCGACGCCCCGGCGCCCCCATCTCAAAGATCAGTTTCTCGGTGCTCATCGGTTCTCGCCTGCCACTTCTTCCATCGCCGCCACCAGCGTCTCGATATCGTCGCGCGTGCGTGTCTCGGTGACGCAGAAAAGCGCCGCATTGTCCAACTCTGGATAGTCGCGGCTCAGATCATAGCCGCCGCTGATGCCCTCGTCGCGCAATCTGGCATTGAGCTGCTCCACAGGCATGGGGCAGCGCACCGCGAATTCGTCGAAGAATGGGCGCGTGAAGATCGGCTCGAAGCCCGGCAGCGAGCAGATGCGCTCCTGGGCGTAGTGCGCGCGTTGCAGGCACTGCTCGCCAAGCTCACGGAAGCCCTGCTTGCCGAGCGCCGCGAGGTAGATCGTCGCGGCAACCGCCAGCAGCGACTGGTTGGTGCAGATATTCGAGGTGGCGCGTTCCCGACGGATTTGCTGCTCGCGTGTCTGCAGAGTCAGCACGTACGCATCCTGGCCGCGGGAATCTACCGTCTTGCCCGCCAGTCTCCCTGGCAGCTTGCGGAGAAAGCTGTTGCGTGCCGCGAACATGCCGAGCGCGGGGCCGCCGTAGCCCATCGGATTGCCCAGGCTCTGCCCCTCCGCCGCGACGATATCGGCGCCGTAATCGCCCGGCGTGGCCAGGACGCCGAGGGAGGCAGGCTCGGTGATGGCAACGATAAATGCCGCCTGCCCCGTGTGTGTCACCCGTTCGATGCCGCGCACATCTTCGAGCGCGCCAAAGAAGTTCGGCTGCTGGATAACAACTGCCTTCGTCTCAGGCGTCATCGCCGCCTCAAGCTCGGCTACGGAGGTGATGCCATCGTCCAGGCCGATCTCACGCAGCGTGAAGCCGCGAGCGTGCGCATAGGTTTGCAGCGTCGCACGGTACTGCGGATCGAGCGCATGTGAGACGAGCACCTCGCCGCGCCCGGAAGGGCCAACCGCCATCAGCGCGCCCTCGACCACCGCTGTCGAGCCGTCGTAGAGCGAGGCGTTGGCGACATCCATATTGGTAAGCTGGCAGACCATCGTCTGGTACTCGTAGATTGCCTGGAGCATTCCCTGGCTGACCTCAGGCTGATATGGGGTATACGAGGTCAGGAACTCGCTGCGCTTCACCAGGGCCGGGACCAGGCTGGGCACGAAGTGATCGTACGTACCCGCGCCCAGGAAGGAGATGTAGTGGTCGAGGTCGGCATTCTGTTCGGCCATGCCTACCATCAGCCGCCGCAGATCAGGCTCAGCGAGCGACGGAGGAAGGTCTAGCGGGCGCTGAAGGCGCACCGCCTCAGGGATGGGCGTGAGTAGGTCCTCGATGGAGGAGGCTCCGACCGCGCGCAGCATCTCCTGCTGCTCGGCGGAGGTGTTTGGCACATAGCTCATGACGTGTTCTATTCCTCGCCAGCCCGCGATGGCTCACAGAGTGTACCTGGCCCACATCGCCAGTAATCGCCAGCATCGCCGGGACGCACTGATAGTTATGGGAGGTCAGCAGTGATCTCCTGGGTATCATTATATATCGTGGGACCATGCCAACCTGACCAGCGAATGCGGCGGGTAAGAACGCATACGACGTTGCGCTGCCAGCGATGCACGTAGGACGAGACTGGCGCCTGAAGTCATGCCTGATCTCACGCCAGCCTGCCAGCCATCCCTCTCGAAGGGCGAGAGGGGGCAAGGGTGAGGCCAGGAAGCCATGCAGGCGCTTTAACTGCCAGTTTGCCTGGCTTAATGGCCTGCCGTCTTGAGAAACTCGGTATAGGCGGCGGCGTCCATCAGCTTATCAAGCTCGCTGGGGTCGGATAATCGCACGCGCAGCATCCAGCCGTCACCATATGGCTGGCTATTGACCAGTTCTGGCGAGTTCTGAAGGGCGTCGTTGACGGCAATTAGCGCCCCGCTCACAGGGCTGAACAACTCTGAAGTCGCCTTGACCGACTCGATATCGCCAAAGTGCTCGCCTGCCTTGAGCTCGCGGCTGCCAACACCATCCCATGGGAGATCGAGATAGACGACATCGCCCAACTCGTCCTGTGCGTAGTCTGAGATGCCGATGGTCGCCTCGTCTCCGTCTACGCGCACCCACTCATGCGATTCGGCGTACCGCAAATCCTCCGGCTGATCCGTCTTGGCCATGTTGTTTGTGCTCCTTTGGCGCCCGTTCGCCTGTTCACTAAACCAGGGAGTGAGATACTATTTCGCCCGTTTGTAGAACGGCAGCGCAACGATGACCGCCGGAACGGCCTTCCCGCGAATATCGATGGCGATCTCTGTGCCGGGGGCGGCATCCTCTGACGGGACATAGCCCATGCCAATCGCCTTGCCTACCGTCGGGCCCATGGTGCCGCTGGTCAA
Source organism: Ktedonobacterales bacterium (assembly GCA_036378295.1). Lineage (GTDB taxonomy): Bacteria > Chloroflexota > Ktedonobacteria > Ktedonobacterales > JADMIN01 > DAHUXT01. Next base: position 9,879 of record DASUWS010000340.1, on the reverse strand, counting down.
CGCGCCAATGGCCTTGCCGTCACGCAGAATCGCGTACTCCGCGCGGGGAATGCCCCGGTCGCGTAGCTCGATACCCACCAGCTTGCGCGGTAGCCCTTGCTGCTTTTCAGCCAATAGCGCCTCGCGCCCGATGAAATCGTGGCCCTTCTCTAGCTTGACCGACCAGCCGAGGCCCGCCTCCAGGGGCGTGATCTGCTCATTGAGCTCGTGGCCGTAGAGGCAGTAGCCAGCTTCCAGCCGCAGCGTATCACGCGCGCCGAGTCCGGCGGGGAGCAATCCCTGTGGCGTTCCGGCCTCCAGCACCGCCCGCCAGAGCGCCACGACATCGCCCGCCGCGCAATAGAGCTCGAAGCCGTCTTCACCCGTGTAACCAGTACGTGAGATCAGGCAGGAGATGCCCGCGACGGTCCCCTCCACAAAATGGTAATAGTTGATCGCGTCGAGGTCGGTATCCGTGAGAGGACGCAGGATGTCGCGGGCGCGTGGCCCCTGCAGAGCAACCAGCCCGGTCTCGTCGGAAATGTTGGCCAGGGTCACGTCAGAGCGACCAGCGGCCCGCTGCGTGAACCATGCCCAGTCGCTCTCTGTCGTGCCCGCGTTGACCACGGCCATGTAGCGCTCGTCGCCCCGGCGATAGATCAGCAGGTCATCGAGCGTGCCGCCCTGTTCGTTACAGAGTTGCGTGTAGAGCGCCTGTCCATCGGCCAGCCGGGCGACATTGTTGGGAACGAGTCCTTGCAGGAAATCAAGCGCGCCTGGACCCTCGACGCTGAACTCGCCCATGTGGCAGACATCGAAGAGGCCCGCTCGCTCGCGGACAGCGCGGTGTTCTTCGAGGATGCCACTATACTGGACGGGCATTTCCCAGCCGCTAAACTCGACGAGACGCCCTCCCAGCGCGCGATGCTCATCATAGAGGGGTGTGCGTTTGAGCCGCTGTGCCGCGGCACCAGTTGACGTATCTGCGCTCATGCTGCTCGACTCACTATCTGGGCAACGTCCGGGCATCGACTCATGCACGCCGTTGCGCAGTGAGCCGTTGGGTTGCCGCTCCAATTTTAGCCGTGCGGTACACAATTTGTCCAGCAGGGGGTGTGCCAGATCAAGGGACCATGTGAGAGGATAGCTCGTCACAGCGTGGCGCGAAAGGACCATCCCTGAAAAGGGAGATCGTGCTGCGTGCCCGAGGGAGATGACTTCACGGAGCCAGAGGAGTGATGCGCCGCAACTCCCGCGACACATCACTCCTCTCGCGCTCGCCTGCCCGCACTCCTCAGGAGGTGAGGAGCATCAGTAGATGAAGCTGACGCCTGAGCGCGCATAGGCGTAGCGGTAGTCCACGATTCCCCAGCCGCCGCCATTCCAGTAGAAGTTCATCTCAGAAACGAGGAACCAGCCGCCGGGATAGACCTTCTCGACATGCGCGACATGGCCCGCGCCTCCCGCGCCCTCAACACCCGGCTGGAAGACCACGGTTGCCCCCGCGACCGGCGTCGATCCGACACGATAGCCGCGCGACGCCGCGCCGCCCGCCCAGAACTGGGCATTGCCCATGCGCTGCAAATTCTCATCCTGCCGCTTGTATTGCGCCCACCAGGTGCATTGGCCAAATGCCCATATGTAATAGCCATTGGATGGCTGGCTGACACGGAACGGGTGATAGCCAGGCGGAGCGATATATTGCGAGCTTGGCGGCCAGGGACTCAGCGGCGCGGGCGAGATCGTCGCATTGGTCGCGGACGGCGTGGTGCTTGTCTGATATGACGTCGTGCTCGCCTTGGGAGCACTGGCAGCGACGGTCTTGCTGACGGGCAATCCCGCGCTTCCTGGCGCGTGGACTCCCGGCGCGGCGCCGCCACCCAGTCCAAGCACGGCCCCGGCCTGCGTATTCCACAGTTTGGTGGGCTGGCCCGCAGCGGTCTTCCTGGCCGTCGGTGCTGTCTGCGAGGTACCACCCTGCGCGAAGCTGAGCGGATTGACGGCTCCTAGCACGCCGAGCATGATGCCAAGCGCCATCAGGAACGTCACAATGCTCGCGACCACACTTCGCCGCCCCAGAAGTCGCCGCCCCAGCCTGGGAGCCGTCGCGGGCGCTGTTGGCACGAGGGTAACAGGCGCGTGTGGCGTGACCTCTGCGTTCGCCGCTGGCATAGTGGTCTGGTTGCGCAGTGCCGAAACCTCCGCGGTCGCGGCGCGCACATCCTCACCCACGCTTTTAAGTGCGTTCAGAATGAGCGTCTGGCGAGTTGTCGTTGTTCTCCGGCGTCTCTGGGCGCTGGGCTGGCCGGTATCGTCATCCACATTATGCAGCGCGGGCGGCACGATTGTCTCTGGCTGCGGTGTCTTGCGCGAGCGCGGGGAAGACGTGCCAGCGGGGGCAATCGGTGATCGCCCTATCATCGTCGGAGCGGTATCCAGCAGTCCGCTGGATTGGCGTGGAATACGGATTGCACCCCGTGAATCTCCTGGGAGCCGGGGTGAGGTGGCGTTACGCGGCCCGGCGGCAGTTCGTGGCTGCGTTGTGCGCGCGTGCGGAATGAGGTTGGTCACTCGCGGGCCAGTGGGTAGGCCAGGCGCAGCGTTCGATACGTGCGAAAAATGCGAATGTCGCCTGGTCGCTGCTCTTTCGACTCCCGTTTCCCCTTCCCATGTTCCTCCAGCAGGTAACTTGCGTCCATTCACTCGTTCACCTGACACGGCTTCCTCCTGCCTCACAATCTCATCCATCTCGTCATCAAGGAGTATGTCCATGGCGGTGAATGATGCGCGACAAGCGGGCATGAAGCTCAGGCGTGCGAAATGGCGTTATACAAGAAATACAGCGGAGACGGACGCAAACAGATTGGGTAATGCGCGACCACCCATATGGGCTATATCGCTGAGCAGCGGGCGAAATATCATCAGCGGGGGCACGATGTAGCGAATAGCAGCGGATGCGGCAGGGGGTAGCGCGTTGTGGCCTGAAGACCACGGCACGGCTAATCCCTGCCCCCGTTACTCCGGGTGTTCGAGCCGGGAGGGGCCATCCCCACCCCTCCGCTGCAGCGCTTGGAGATAGGCCAGCGTAGCGCGAGTTCGGCCAAGCGCGGTGTGGAGCGCGTAGCGGGTGGCGTCGAGGGCATGGTCATTCTGCTTCAATGGCTGCTCGGAGGGGTCGCGGCGCTCGCTGGCGCGGGTGGCGTACTGATAGCTGCCATACTCGGCAATCGTGTGGACGCAGCGCGGCGCAATGTGCAGCCCGTAGGCGCTATCGGCCCGGCGCGCCAGCAGACTCGTCACCGTCTGGATGCCCGCTCGCACGCTGTTGTCGGCCCGCTGCGCACGCACGGACAGCCCTTCACGCGCCAGCATGGCAGCGAGCGCGTCGATATGCTCCGGCTCATCCGGCCCGCAAAACCAGGTCTCGACACCGTAGCGCCGGGTCAGTTCAAGTATCGCGGGCAGCAGCGTCTCTTCCAGCCCGGCCCGCCGCTGATAAAACTCATCCACCTGCCAGACGCCGCCATCACCGTCCAGGGCGAAGACCACTGCCGCCGCGGGATTGGTGTAGCCCCAGTCTACCCCGCCGATCACCCGCTGCCAACGCTCGCGCTCCGGTGGCTCGGCCAGATGGCCCCCTGTGCTGGCGTCCAGCGTATAGACCAGCCCCTCGAAGGCGACAAATCGTCCCTCGACCTCCTGTTGCGCGAATGCACCGCTATAGCCCAGCTCCGTAACGTATCCAGGCGGCAGATTGTGTGCATTCGTCCAGGTAGAGGCGCGAAAGAGCGCGTGGCCGGGACGAGCCGCTAGCTCGAAGTCGCGGGCGAACCCATCGCGTCCCTTCGGCGTGCCTGTCGCCCAACCCGCCGTCTCATAGCCGCGCTGGCGCAGCCGTCCCTTGAGCACTTGCCAGGCATAGTAGCCACAGAGCGGCGCCTCATCCAGCCAGAACCAGGCGAGATTGAGGCCGCGCAGCCGGTCAGGAGCATCCGCTGAGCGGAAGAGTATCTCACTACCGTTGCGCAAGATCAGATGACCCTCGGTCTTGTTGTAGGAGGCGGTCAATGCCTCCGGCAGAAGTGCGAAGAACGTGCGGGCGGTGGCATCGCGCAGCATCGGATAGGTCGGCGCGCCGATAACCGCGAGCGAGCCAGGATGCTCAACTGCGCGCAGAATCGCCCGCATCGCGCCGGCAGTCGTCTTGCCCGCGCCCAGCCCACCCACGTAGAAGCTGAAGCGGTTGGCACAATGCACGAAGTCCCACTGGACTGGATTGAGCGTCCAGACGAGTCCAGGCGATGTATCCGTCATTTCTGCCATATCCAGCATATTTGGCACGTCTGGCACGTCTGGCACGTCTGACATATCTGGCTGGCTCATGACTGCTTGTGGGCCTCATCGCTGGTGTCGCCCGCGCCTGACGTCTCTTGCTGGGAGGCATCCTTGGGGCGGCGGGTGAGCGTGATGCTCACTGGCGATGGCTCGCGCCCGATGCGGTAGTACAGCCCCTGCAGCCGCGCCACCTCGCGCTGGGCAGCCAGAGCAATCGAGAGATAGCGCGCGCCCTCGTGGTGATCTGGCTCCTCGCCAGTGCGCTCGCGCTCATAGGCCTGCCAGGCGGCGCTGGCAATCGAACGCTGACTCTCGATGGCGCGGAGCAACTGCTCGGCACGTTCGGCCCGCTCCTCGGTGGCCAGCGTCTCCAGCCGGGCGCGCAACCAGCGGCGAATGGTCGTCTCGCTGACGGCGAGCGTCTCCGCAATCGCGGGGACACGCATCCCCTGGCAATACAGCGTAAATGCCCGCTCCTCGCGGCGATGCGTATGCGCATCGCTCATGGCTGGCTGGTTCAACTTGTTCGTCTTGTCGGCCATGCCGCTCTCATCCAGCATATCGTCGTTTCCCATGATCGTTCTTCCTCTCCCTCTCTCCCGCGTCCGCTGTTGCCACGCGGGAGGTTGAGCGCCCCCACCCCTGCGCTCCCGTGCCCGAAGGCCCCACAATGACCACTGCCGCCTCAGAACAACACAAAGACGGCGTCCCAGCCTCCCATTCCAGGAAGCCAGGGCGCCGTCTTTCGGCTCACCCTCATGCCATCAATCTGCCATCAATCACGTCAACAACGCGTGCCCCTCACAACCGCGTGCGAATATCGCCATCAATCGAGTGCGGTCCCTCGCCCTTCCACGTCAGCCATATCTGCCCACTCTCGGGCGCGGTCTCGTTGATGCGCGTCTGGTGTCCGGCCAGCCAGAGGATGAGGCGGAGCGTCCGCCCGCGCAGCCGGATACGAAGGCTGCCATAGCGTAGCTCTCCCTCGTGGCTATCGCTGCTTCCGCGCACCTCCTGCTCCAAATCCCCCATGCTGTTCCTGTCCTGCGACCGCAACACTCGCCTGCCCGCAAAGTCTCGAAAAGTCTCTAAGATGCGCGATCCTGCGCGCGCCGCTCATTCTCTCCGGCTGATACGCACCTGAAATAATAGAACACCCGTTCGCTTATCTCAAGGGCAAAAGGCCGTCGTTTCGCGCCCATCCCCAAGGTCGTGGGGCATTCTGGCCAGCATTGGCGGCAGATGTGGGAGGAGGAACAGGCTCACTCCCCAAGGACGCCGAGTGAGAATGCCAGATCCACCCCAAGGAATGCGCTCACCCGAATCACCTCCGCCTCAAGCTGCTCGCGCTGCCCGGGCGTCAGCTGGCCGAACATCTCCACCCGCAGGTCGCCCGTTCCAGTCGGCTTGCGCCCTGAGGTTCGCCGCTCCCACATCCCGGCGACGACGCCCTCGACAAGCACGACCGAGAGCGCGGTTGCTCCCTCGAAACGGCCACGCCCGTAGGTATTCACGCGTGGCCGGGCAGCGGCGGGAACGACACGCTCGCGTGGCCCACTTCCCAGCAGATAGCAATCATATTGCGGGAGCAGACGCAGGGCGCCAGATGATGGTTCATTCACTTCCTGGGTGTGATTCTGAGCATCTGACGCTAACATCCAGGCACACCGCCCGATGAAATCAACTTCTTCCAGCTCAGCGGCGAGCGATTCTAGCAGCTCGCGTGCCTGGTCAGGCTTGAGCCGGAACCAGTGCGCAATATCCTGATGGGTGGCGGGAGCGTACGCCGCAATGTAGCGACGACACAACTCGACGAGCGATTCCCTCGGATCGTGATCGTCCCAGTGCCCTATCCACTGGTCGGCACGGACAAAAGTAACCTGACTCCCGTTGCCTGGGCCGAAGCACAGCTTCCCAGCAACAGCGGCTGGGTAGAGCAACTCTCCCCATGCCGAGAGCAAGGGCTTCCGCGCCCATTCGCCCACATGGCGAGCGACGTCGTCCGCAAGTTCTTTGCGTGTAAGGCGGCGACCATCGAGCGACTCAGCGATAGCAGCGAGAAGCGCCTCTCCCTGTGCTGGCTCGATACCAGCACGCTGATACCAGGACCCTCCGTTGAGCCGTTCGGCTTCCCGCAGCGCGGCCATCCAGAGAGGTAGCTCATCCGCCGGGAGAAGGTGGAGTGTGCCACGAGGCCCATAGGTCTTGACGAGGGCGTGCCGTTCCCAGAGTGCTGCCTGCACATCCTGCCGGGTTATGTTGGCAACGCGAGTGCCGATGGCAAGCTCAGCGGCGGAAAGGATTTGCGCCTGGATGCCGCCGACCGCACGGACAGCATCAATCATCTGGTCTGGTAATGCCGGGGTGAGCAGATGCTGGTGCGCAAGCCGCCTCCGACACGCCATTTCCCAGGTGAACGATCTCATCGCGTATGACCCTCCCCTGCCGCCCGCTCGTACAGGTTGACGGTGGCTCGTGCCGCGTTGAGGACGGCGGCGCGCAATGTCTCCGGCGCGATCACCTCGATCTGCGGCCCATAGCTCAGGATGTGTTCGGAGGCATTGTGCTCGTCTCCATCGAAGAGCACAACCATCCGCACCCACCCGTCCGCGTCAGGTGGCTCCTCATGCTCAACCCGCGTATAGCGTCCGCCTGCACGTACCGCGTTGAGCGCATCGGGCGCGACACGCAGTGTGCCTGGAAAGCGGGGAACATGCTCCGTAAAACGCGCTGCCGATTCATCCCAATATGCCGCGAGATCGAAGCCCAGCGGTCGCTCGAAGACCTCATCCAGTAGCTCGGCACTGCGCACACGCGAGACGCGATACGTGCGTGGCTGCCCGTTGATCGCCACGATCACGTACCAGACACTGCCCTTTGCGACCAGCCCCAGCGGATTGCCCACTCGCTCGCTCGCTTCAGCATCGCTATAGCCATAGGTGAATCGCAGGCAGCGCTGCTGCCAGACCGCCTGCTGGAGCACTGGCAGCAGCGGAACAGTGTCATCACGCTGTCCCCAGCCCGCGATGTCGATATGGATGCGCTGGCGGATATCCTCCGCGTTCTGGCGCGAGATCGCGGGCAGCGCGGCCAGCAGCTTGATCAGCGCCGCATCCGACGCTTTTTCCATGCCCAGGTCGGCCATCAGCCGGGAAGGGCGAGTCAGAAATAGCGCCTGAATTTCCGCCGCGGTCATTCCAGTCAGGTTGGTACGATACTCTTCCAGCAGCCGCCAGCCACCCCCCGTGCCGCGCTCCGCCACAACGGGCACGCCCGCCATACCGAGCGCCACCATATCACGGTGAATCGTCCGCTCTGAAACCTCCAGGCGCCGGGCCAGCTCGTTCGCCGTCATGCGCCGATGCACCTGGAGCAGCAACATAATCGAGAGTAAGCGATCCGCGCGCATAGTCCCGCCGTTCCATCCATCCTCGCCTATCGCTCGCCGCCTGCGTATCGTATCTACGTATCGTATTAAGATACGCCTGCACTATGCCATATCACGCGGAAACGTGCAGGATTGTATGCGTTTCACAGACGAAGAGTCCCTGGAAGGCATCACGTCTAGCGTTGCTCCAGCCGGGCATATTGCGGCTGCCACATCTCCCATCGCCTCCACACAGGTCCACACGTGCTCGAATCTGAAGAAATCTCAAACTCCCATCCACCATTCTTTCAGGAAGGGAAACCATCATTCCGGGGAGATCTAGGAAGATTGGTCTGGACGTGGACTATCGCCGCGTGCGCCGGGCCATAATGCCCAGAGTACACAAGAGTTTGACCCGGAGAGGAAATCCAAGAGACTCTGAAAGGAAGCAGTACCGACCCATGGCATCTACCAACTCCCTTCGCGGGCCTGATGAGTTGAGCGGGGCGTTTACCTTCGAGCAGTGCGCAATTTGCCAGCGGCAACCCGCCGTGACAGCCGTATCGTGTCCTCCCCTGGACGACGACCACGAGGACATCCATGTCTTCCAGCGGCAATGGCCGCTCTGTACGTCGTGCGCCCACGCCGTAGGGCGCGAGGCCGAGCGGGCGGCTCTCGCGACGCCCCTGCGCATGGTCATTGCCCTGGCCGTTGTCGCCAGCGACCGCAGACCTCAGGTTCAGGCGCGACCACGATTCTGGACCACGCGATACTGGGAGGAGACGGACATGGCGACCCAGAACAAGCTGGTAACGCGAGCGGTCATCTTGTTCTTCTTCTGGCCGGTCATTGTGCTCGTGGGCGTCCTCGCGCTCACATTCGCCACGCGCTGACCCGTCCTGGGGTGGCTGGCGCGTGCTGCTGGATGGCGGCGGTTGTTCTCTGATCAACGGTCAACAACAACCGCCCGCCCTCTGACAGCGACCCGGCTGAATCCGGTGCTCCCCATCAATAGATGAAGTTCACCCCGGAACGGACGTAGGCATAGCGGTAGTCCACCTTGCCCCAGCCGCCGCCGTTCCAGTAGAAGTTCATTTCAGAGATGATGAACCAGCCGCCGCCGAGCACCTGCTCGACATGGCCGACGTGGCCAGTGCCGCCCGCGCCCTCGACGCCCGGCGAAAAGACAACCGTCGCGCCAGCCACCGGTTGCGTGCCGACCGAGAGGCCGTGGCTGCGCGCCGCCGATATCCAGTTGATGGCAGAGCCGAATGACGCGAGTGGCTCGCTCTGGTGCCGGTACCAGGCATACCACGTGCAGACGCCGAAGGAGCTTGCATACGGGTCGCCCGCGAAGTCATACATACGGTAGGTGGGATGCCCAGGAACCGGCGCCCACGGGTTGTAGCCACCACTGCTGCTGCTCACGCCGCCAGTGGACCCGCTCGTGCTGGTATGCCCGGCGCCGGATGATGCGGCAGGAGCGGATCTGACGATCTTCCGGTGTTTCACCGCGCCGGTATGAGTAGGCATCCGTGGCGCGTGGCGGTATGTCGCCCAATCGGTGTCGAGCAGGTCACTGGCAAGCGGCCATTCGCCTGTGGGGTTTGCCGCCCAGGCGGCGTCATCGGAGACCAGATGCAGCGCGCTATCAACATGCCAATGTACGGTACACTTCGTCAGTGCCCGCGCGCTCAAGCCATACGCCCGCCCGCCTGCGGGATCGTAGTCCCAAATCGTCTGCGTAGCGGCTGAAGCATTCGCCGTCCCCGGCAGGATAACCTTCACCACCGGAGCGGAACTGCTCCAGCTTCGGCAAAACCACACCCCGTCGAAGTTCGTCCAGGTATAGCGGGACGCGGTATCCGCCTGTGGCAGCGGACTGGCATACGCGGCGCCTGTGCTGACGGCGACGCCTCCCATGAGAATGAGCGTGAGAATCCGCTTGCGCGGCATCCAGCGAAGTTGTGTTGCGAACAAAGCCGCACCTCCCATAGAGGGAAGTCGCGGGCATGGAAAGCCCGTGTCTCCCCTCTCCGGCGGCGAAGGCGCGATCCTGCACCCTGCCCGCCGCTCCACACCACACCGGCAATCCTTCGGTGTTCCACCACCCAACACAGCTTTCCGCACCACTGGCCCATTGGTCGCCCTCGAAGCGAATGCGAAGGCTGACCACGCCAGCGGCCTGTAGCAGCCCG
>DASUWS010000339.1:0-4826 GCA_036378295.1 Ktedonobacterales bacterium | reverse complement strand
GAGCCCGCGCTGGAGTTCTGGCGCAGCATCACTCCTGCCTTCGCGCCACCACTGGTATTCGTCTGAGCGGTGATGTGCGCGCTGGCACTGGCGTCGCCCGATAGCGCCTGCCAGACATAGTGGAACTGGTCAGCATATCCCTGGATGTTGTTGCCAGCACCGCTGAGCGTCCAGGTCCCGTTGCTCAGCGACTGGTCCCCAACGTGCAGGGGATTTCCGGCATCGGCGCAGGACCAGCCACTCGGACATGGGGACGGTGAGGGTGCCGGATTGAGCGTATTCGTGACCGCGCCTGTGGCCGTCCCGCTCACAGTAGCGCTAGCTGCTGTGCCGTTCGACCCGGAGCTGACAGCGACGCCCGCCATCACAGCGTACGGCATGAGTATCGTCGCGTTGGTGCCGGGTATCAGCGTGTAGGTTGCCCCATCTGCCGACGTGGCGGCCTGAAACAGATCGCCGGTATGCTGAATCTCGAGGTAGCGGGGCAGTGATGCGGTGCTGGTGTTGAGCGTGGTCGTGCCGCCGCCGAATTGTGACCGGTATTGCACGACGAACGTGCTATTGGGCCGGGAGAAGATCGCGTAGTAGGGCGAGCCTGGGGTAGCATCCTGGCGGACGATGATGCCCGCCTGGCCTCCGCTGCCGCTGGTCAGCGCCGTCACCTGCGCGCTGATCTGGCTATCTCCCGAGGCGGTCTGCGAGATCAGCCGGAATTGATCAGTTATGCCGCCAACACCGGCCCCTCCTACCGTAATGGTCCATGAGGAGCCAGAGGTAGACTCTGTGCCTGCCGGTTGTGGATTGCCAATATCCTGGCATGTCCAGCCACTTGGGCACTGCGCGTCTCCGGGGGGAGGCGAGGGCGGCGTGGCCGGCAAGCCGAGCGCGTAGAGGTTGCTGTCGCCAGATCCGAAATAGATCGTCCCATTGGCCACGCTGGGAGGGCCATAGAGCACGCCCCCGGTCGTGTAACTATACAGGCGATGGCCGGTCGCGGCGTCGAGCACCTCCAGCGCGGAGCCTGTCCCGGCAATGACGAGGCCGTTATCATACGCCAGCGCCGGGATCACCGGAGCGGGATCCGCATGCTGCCAGACGATGGCGCCCGTCGCCGGGTTGAGCGCTATGACCGCGCCCGCCTGGCCCACTCCATTGATGATGGCGTTACCGCCCGCGGCATAGAGCAGGCCGTTGCCGAATGCCATATTCGAGGAAGAACCGTCGCCGCATGTCGGGCACTCACCGCCGATGAAGAGGTGCTGCTGCCAGACCGGTCCAGCGCCGACGTTCGCCCGATTGAAGGTATAGACGTAGCCGTTCTTATTGATGGCGCTGACAAGCTGGTGGCCGCTCGCGTCGGTGAAGAGGACGGGCGATGTTCCCCAGTCGGAGTCCAAAACCGTCTCCTGTTGCGGAACCTGCCAGGAGCTTGTGATGGCCAGCGTTGAGGCGTCAATCGCGATGATGGCCTGGGCAAGAGTCTGCGTGGGGTTGTTGATTGTCCCAGTCGTCACGTAGATCGTGTTCGTTGCTTGATCCAGCGCGGGCGAGGTCCAGATGCCGCCGCCCACCTGGCCATTAGGAACGATATTGAGTGTATTGACCACCTGGTGCGTGCTCAGGCTTACCTGGAGCAGTTGGCCCTGAACGAGCGGGCAGTCGCCAACGCTGGCAATGCCGATGTAGGCATAGCCGTTATAGATGAGCGGGCTGGCCCAGTTGTAGTGGCCGCCGGTCGCGCTATTATCCCCGGTGTAGACTTTCCACAGCACCGCGCCGGTCGCCGCGTCGAGCGCGTACCAGTAGGCATCGCCGCCGCCGACATAAACCACACCATTTTCTACTGTGGCGGAAGAGGAGATGCCCATCTGCGACGGGAAGCAGGTGGACGATGCCGTCGTAGTTCCGAGGAATGTCTTCCAGAGCACGGCCCCGGTTGTCGCGTTAAGCGCGTACTCGTAGCCATCCCACGATCCGACATAGACGACGCCATCGAGCACGGCAGGCTGAGCGGCGATCATGCCACTCGTTTGATACGACCACAGCTTGCCCAGTTGGGCGGCGTTGCTGGCCGAGACGGTTGTATCGGAGCTTCCGCCAGTGCGTTGATGGTCGTGCATGTACGTCGGCCAGCTATCAGTGACCGGTGCCGCGCTTGCCGCTGCATGAGCGTTGGGCATCCCGGCACCTATCATAGCAGGCAGCGCCATGCCCAGAGCGACCGCGACTACCAGATTCAGCGCGCCGCGAGCGATGCGCCAACGCAGCGCAACGTCCCGCGGGGACTTTCCCCTTGATGCATCTCGTGCGGATTCCACCACCACATTCCTCCTCACCATCCACATCCGCTTCCCCAGACATCGTCGTTGCGGATGGACTCCACGAGTTGTACGCTCGGCGGTAGAGCGGATCGCTCGATTCCGTCCTCTCCCCGGTCCCTCCCCTGGGAGGGGAGGGCGGCCCAAAGGCCCGAGAGGAGAAAGTCGAAGGACAACTACCACAGCGGATTTGGTATCACCAGGATCAGTCGGCGATAACAGCCTCGGCAAGCGCTCGCCTGGCAACGGTCTCGTTGTTCCACACGGCATGCTCAGACGCCCGCTCGGCATAGCGCCCGCGCCAGCTACGGACACGGATTGCCAGCAGCTCACCCACCATCGCTAGCGCGTCTCGGAGCGGATGGATGCGGCTACCCTCGACATACCGCCAGACGACCGGCACCTCGCAAATGCGATAGCCACGCAGGCGGGCAATGTGGAGCAGCTCGACATCGAAGCCCCAGCCTTCAACCGTCTGATGCGTGCAGAGGTCCAGCGCGGCATCCCTCCGCAGACACTTGAACCCGCACTGTGTGTCGCGGATACCATGTACCAGCAGGAAGCGCGCGCAGAGATTGAACAGGCGGCTCATGAGATAGCGGTGCCGTGGCTCATTCAGGCGCAGCGCGCCCGCCACTTCGCGTGAGCCGATGGCAACATCATATGGGCCAAGCACGATGGGGCTGAAGCGGTCGAACTCCGACGCAGGCATGGAAAAGTCCGCGTCAGCCATGGCCACGTACTCGCCACGGGCCGCCAGCACACCTATGCGGATCGCGCCGCCCTTCCCGCGATGCTCACCCTGGATGAGGCGTAGCGCGCGCCAGCGCCGCATCCATGCTTGCACGATCTCGACGGTCCCGTCGTTGCTTCCGTCGTCTACGACAATGACCTCGATGCGCGTGCTGAGATTCTCCACGTACTCGCGCAGGCGCCGCAGACTCGCGGGCAGACGATGCGCCTCGTTATAGGCGGGAATTACGATTGTCAGGTACGGGGCATCCTCAGCCCGTCTGTCGATCAGCACATCTCGCAAGGCTGAGCGGTACGCCACTGAGCTTTTCGCGCCCAGGCTGATCCCGTGTTCCGTCTTCGCCCAGTAGTGCGGGCGGAGCACCAGGCTGATCAGCCCGGCCCAGGCTCCTACGCTCATGAGAATCCAGTACAGCGGCCCCAGCAGCGTGAAGCGGGCAAGGTCGTCGTAGCCGCGCCTGACACAGATGTACAACTGGCTATAGAAGAAGATGAAGTTGGCGAGCAGACACAGCAGCGCTGGATAGTACAGCGGAGACGGGAACAGCGACTGGATCATCACGGCCAGCGCGGTGCCTTTGCTCAGAAAGTAGACGACGGTCAGCGCCCACATGATTGGATTAACCAGCAGGATGAGCGATGAGCCGCCCACCATGATCTGAAAATCGAGGAAGGCGCGTGGGCCGACTTGCCGCAGGAGCTGAACGGGATGGCGCATATGGACGAGATACGTCTGTATGTAGCCTTTAATCCAGCGCGACCGCTGGCGGACCCACTGTGGCACGTGGGCAACGGCTTCTTCCCAGGTCACCGAATCCAGCATCATCACGCTCAGCCGTCCGCGGGCAATCCGGACACCCAGATCGGCATCTTCGGTGACGTTATAGGGGTCCCAGCCGCCGAGCCGGCGGAGCGCGTCAACGCGGAAGTGATTCGAGGTGCCGCCGAGTGGCACGATGGTCTGCTTCCCCACCATTCCGGGGAGCAGCATGTCGTACCAGATGGCGTAGTCCATCGAGAAGAGGCGCGTGAGCAGGCTCTGATGGCGGTTGTAGAAGTTGAGTCGCGCCTGCAGGCAGACGACACGCCGGGGCAATGCGCGAAACATTGCGACTGCTTTGCGCAGTTGATCGCGTTCAGGCCGGTCTTCGGCGTCGTACACGACAATGAACTCGCCGCGTGCCCAGGCCAGACCGACATTGAGTGCGCGCGGCTTGGTGCGCGGCATGCCCGCTGGCGCGCCGATCACCCGCAGGTGGCGCGGCAGGGCGCACTCTTCCAGCGCTGCGCGAGTCTCGGCGTCGTCGTGCTCGACCAGCAGCAGCACTTCCAGCCGGTCTCGTGGGTAATCAATCGCCATCAGCTGCTCTACGAGCACCGGAGCGAATTTCCCCTCGCGGTAGAGTGGCACGAGCACCGTATACATGGGCAGCTCGGCGTCTGGAATCGCATACGGATCCGCTGCTGCTGCGACAGGGTCCAGGGCGTTCCGGCCGCTGCGCTCGCCGCGCAGCAGCATCATGACCTTGTAGGCGCCCGCCACCAGGTAGGCGAACGTGATGAAGGCCACGGGCGCCAGCATAAGCGTGTACGGCAGAGTGAATGCGCAGACGATAATTGCGATGCTCAGGACAATAAAGATGAGCTTCTGGCGGCGGGTGATCGTCGTCCGCGCGCCATTGCGGGCGGCGCCCCATCCCGTCCATCGCTGGCCTTCATCGGCGTCATGCTGATAGTGCCATGTGCTCTCACCGC
>DASUWS010000338.1:0-7161 GCA_036378295.1 Ktedonobacterales bacterium | reverse complement strand
AAGCCCAACCAACCACCAGGCCCACCGTTGTTCAGATACACGTTGGCGATGCACCCGTGGACCTCATGTGCCGACTGTCCGCCGCCGATGTAGATGTGCCCGCCGCCTGAACTGCCGCACGTTCCGCCTGCATAGTCCTGGCCGCGTCCTCCCGCCACATCGTATTCGTTGGTCTTCGGGAAGCCCAGCAAGCTACTCGGGCCACCCATGCCCTCGAACTTCTGCCCGATGCAGCCGTTGGTAGCGCGCACAATGCCGGTCGCGTTCGGGAACCAGATGCGTCCGTATTTCGTCGAGCCGCAATAGGTTCCCTCAAGGCCGTTATAGCGGCCTATCACTGTCACCCCATCGCTGGCATACACTGGCTGTTCATCCGTCGTGGGGAAGCCGAAGGAACCGCGTGGACCACCCAAAGAACCCAGGTAGTAGTCTGCGATGCAGCCGTGGATCTCGTGAGCTCCAGTCGTACTCGCGTAGTAGATGTGGCCACCGCCGCTGCTACCACACTTGGGCCCGGCCATATCGTTGCCCCACCCATATGCGATGGAATACTCATCCGAGGTTGGGAAGCCCATCATTCCCGTGGGACCACCCAGGTGCCCAAGGTAGTATTGGGCAATGGCGCACTTCATCATATATGTTTTATTCGACGCGGACGAGAAGTAGAGGTGAGCAGGGCTGCCGCATGGTGCCGCGAAATCCTGACCCTGGCCGCCATTGAGTTCGTACCAACTCCCCGTCGGATTGCCCAGACCACTGGCTCCGCCAAACTTCTGCCAGGTGGTAGAGAAGGTGCCGCCGCCACCGGCCACATCGGAGACAAGCCAAGGAGGATTCATTGCTGGCCACGAGACGCTGACACGGAGCGCCTCCAACCGCAGGGATTGCCCGGTTGTTCCGGCTTGTGCGCCATTGCAGACGGTATTCTGCCAACCGATGTTTTGCACTTGTGCCTGATAGCACACCTGGGCACCGGCTGGTGCGGAGTTCAGGTGTATCTTGACGGCCTCGATACGCCAGCCTTTCAACTGCAAATCGCCGGCTGGATTCCCGTCACACGACTCACTTTCCCACCCGATGTTCTGTACCTGCGTCGAATAACAGATTTGAGCGCCAATCGTTGCCTTGCTCGGGAGGCGGATGGAGATCTGCTGCAGCGCAAGCGACTGTCCGACGGTGCCGGCCACCCCGCCGTTGCACACCTCGCTCTGCCAACTGGAGCTGCCCATTACCAGGCCCTTGTAGCAGACGTCGGAGGTGAGCGGCGCGGTGGAATAAGGACTTAGAAAGGTGAAGGCGGCCCTGAGCGAGTGGGAAATGCTCGACCAGGTCGCGGGCGCGGATTGACTGTCAGGACAGGTCCCTTCGCACACGAGCCCCTGAGCATTGTCGGTGTCCGAGGAGTCCTCGAGGTAGCCACCGTGTGTGTAGCAGGGCAGGTAATAGAAGATCTGATGCGCGCCGGCCATGACCTCGCCTACCGGGTCGCCCTTGGTAGGCACATCAGTTCCCCACGCAGGCTGACCATGGCACCCTGTTGCAGGATCGCCCTGGAGGACGCGCTGAGAATGAATGAGCGCCTGGGTCTCCCACTTCGTGCCGCCCGTTCCCTGTGGACTAGTGCCGTTGTTGATCAGGTCAGTCAGCCAAGGGTTACTGGCCGTGGACATATATGTAGGTTGGCTGCAGGTGGGAGTGCTGCTGCCTGCGCATGATGCCCACTCGAAGGCGGACGTCTGCCAATCTGGGAGGCCGATGTGCGGCGTGGCCAGCGTCACGACCGCTGGCACGAGCAGGTGGTCCGGATAGAGGCCCGAAGGGAGGGGAGGACTCCCCGGCTTCCGGCTGGCCAGGTAGAGCGCGTCGCGGATGATGAGACCGCCCATACTGTGGGCGACAACCACAACTGGCTTCCCCTTTGACGTAAACTCATCCCAAATGAGCCATGCCAGCCTACACGCAAGGCGTCCAATATGCTCATTGTAGGTGCCATCTGAGTCCGGATTGTAGGCGCCACCAAAATAGGGCTCATTGGTATAGCTGCATGCATACGTCCCAGTGACCAGCGGATCCCATCGTTGGCCGGTGCTGGGATCTAGCTTATTCAAGTTATAGCTACAGTTCGAGTCATTGTTGTAGAAGCCGACGGTATGCAGCGTTCCTGCAGACTGACCTGGGGCTGTCGGCGCCCCTGGCCATTGATGACTTATGAAGTAGTTCTCCGCGGTATTCCACGATGATGTGCAGTCGGTGCTTTCGACGTTGCTGAAACCATGCACGAAGAGCACATCGGTGGGCGGTGCGGCCGCGAGTGCCGTCTTCAGTGGTACCGACAGCACAAGCCCCGCCGAGACACTTGCCACCAGTAGCATGACCCTGAGCAGGACGAGTAGCGGCCGCTTCTTTTGTGGGTCCAATCCGCGATTCAGACGTCCCATCATCTGCATAATTTGCATGATCTGCATGATCCCTTCTGATGTTGCTTGTCGTACGGCGCTTCAACCAGGCATGGGGCGCACAGCACGACTGATCGTTAACCAGTGCCAGCTTGGCTTGTAGCGCCGAGTATGCGAGAAATAGCGAGGGAGCACCAGGAACGTAGGGGGCATCTTGGCAGCACTTTTGGGGGTATTTAGAATGTGTTTCAGATCGCCAGGTAATAAGTGCTGTAGTATAGCGGGCAATGGCGCGAAGGTAGAGCATCTTGCACTGGATGCGTGGCATCCGAGGGCGGTGTTGGGGGAGACTCCAGAGGCGATGGCACAGTCCTGCCGAAGTGAGAGGGATGCGAGACGACGATGCGGGGAGATCGAGGAGAGCCAGGTGGTCGTAGTCGGCTGGGAGAAATGCTTCGGAAGTATCGTGCCGCAGCGGGACTCACCCAAGCAGATCTTGCCGACCGCGCTGGGTTGAGTGAACGCGCCATCGGCAAGATCGAACGAGGTGAACTGCGCTCGCCACGGGCCAGCACGCTTGCACTGCTGGCGGACGCATTAGGGCTCGATGCTGAGCAGGCACTAGCGATGCGCCTCGCTGTCTATGGGTCGGCTAGTACCTCCGTCGGCGTCGGTGCAGAGCCTCCGCTACGGCAAGGAGATGTTACTGCCGATACGCCACCCAATCTCCCCACGCCGCGAACCTCTCTGATCGGACGTGATCCGGACGTGGCTGCCGTAATCGGCCTGCTCAATCGCGCCGACGTGCGGCTGCTGACACTGGAGGGGCCTCCTGGTGTGGGGAAGACGCGTCTGGCCATCGCCACCGCGACGGCGCTCCAGGCACACTTCGCCGATGGCGTCTACTTCGTCCAACTCCAATCGCTCGCCGTCCCCGAGTTGGTTCCAGACGCCATCGCACAAGTGCTCAACCTCCGTATGGTCCATGCTCCGGGCGCACCGCCGCTGCCTGAGATGCTACGGACGCACCTGCGTACGAAACAGGTACTGTTGGTACTCGATAACTTCGAGCATCTGCTCTCAGCCGCTCCTCTGATCGGTGATCTGCTCGACTCCTGTGGCCACATCAAGGTACTGGCGACGAGCAGAGCCGCATTACGGATGCATGGTGAGCAGGAGTTCCAGGTCGCTCCGCTCTTACTGCCGAGTGGTGAGCAAATCGCCATGTGCGCACCAGACACCCTTTCTCAGGTGCCATCCGTCGCGCTCTTCCTTGATCGTGCGCGCCGGGCTCAATCCAGCTTCACCCTGACACCTGAGAATGTCGGGGCCGTCGCTGCCATCTGTGTCGCGGTGGATGGCTTGCCGCTGGCTATCGAGCTGGCGGCCGCCCGCGTCAAGGTCCTCCCGCCTGCCGCGCTCCTCCCTCGTCTCGAACACCGTCTCGCCGTCCTCGTCGATGGCTCGCGCGACCTCCCAGCACGGCAGCAGACGCTGCGCGGTACGCTTACCTGGAGTTACGACCTGCTCGCGCCCGCGGAGCAGCGCCTCTTCCGCCGCCTGGCGGTCTTCACTGGTGGCGCCACGTTGGAGGCACTAGAAGCGTTGGAGGCCATCGAGCGGAGCAATGCGGCGCCAGCCGACGCGAGTGGGCCTTCGATTATGGAGTCGCTCAGCGGCCTGGTGGACAAGGGACTGGTCGAGCGCGTCGAGGAGCGGGACGGTGAAGGGCGAATACGCATGCTCGCGACGATAAGAGAGTACGCCAGTGACCTCCTTCAGGTGGCTGGTGAGCGCGAGAAGGTGGAGCAGGCGCACGCAGCGTATTTCGCGGCGCTCACCGAAATGGCCGAGCCGCACCTGCGCAGCGCGGCACAACGCGAGTGGATGGAGCGTCTGGATGTTGAGCACAACAACTTGAGTGCCGCGCTCACCTATGCGCTGGATCATGGCAAGGTGGAGATTGGCCTGCGGATTGCCGCCGCCTTGCGCTGGCACTGGATCACGCGCGGCTATACCGTCGAAGGCCGTGAGTGGTTGCGCCGGCTCCTCGCGGCTGATGCTGGATCCGCTGGCCGTCGCGCGTCCCCGGCTATCCGCGCGCGGGCGTTGCATGTGGCGGGCGTGCTGGCGTATGAGCAATCGGACTACGACCAGGCGGTCACCCTCTACGAGGAGAGCCTTTCCCTGCGGCGTGACCTCGATGACCGGCAGGGCGTTGCGGCCATGCTGAACAATTTGGGGATTATCGCGGCACAGCGCGACGAGTACCCGCGCGCCATCCCGCTCTATGAGGAGAGCTTGGCGCTGCGGCGCGAACTAGGCGACCTGCGGGGGCAGGCATCCGTATTGACCGGCCTCGGCGTCGTGGCACACCTGCAAGGCGACTATACACAGGCGCGCAGACTCCATATGCGGAGTCTGTGGATCAAGCGTGAGTTAGGCGACCTCCTCGGACGAGCCGTCTCGCTGCACAACCTGGGAGCAGGCGAATTTCAAATGGGAAATCTCGTGCGCGCACGTACCCTCTGCGAGAAGAGCATGGCCATTGCGCGCGAGCTGCGGGTCACGGTCCCGATCGCCAGCGTGCTCGATACACTGGGCCATATCGACTGCGCAGAAGGAAATATCACCGGGGCGCGCACGCTGCTGCGGGAGAGTCTGGCACTCTATAAAACGACACAGTCGACGTGGGGCATTGCCGAAGCGTACGCGAGCCACGGCTACCTGGCGAGTGTGTCCGGCGACCCGCAAGCGGCCAGAAGCTGGTATAGCCGTAGCCTGCGCCTCTACCATGCCATCGGGATGCGCCGGGGAATTGCGAGCAGCCTCGAAGGGCTGGCCCTGGCCGAATGCGCTCTGGGATATGTTGAGCGTGGAGTGCGGTTGTGGAGCTCCGCTGAGGCGCTTCGCCAGAGCATTGGATGCCCGACGCCAGCACAGGAACGAGGCATGCACGAACGAGCACGCAAGCAAGCCAGAGACACACTGGGAGCGATCCGCTACGCGGCGGCCTGGAATCAGGGACAGACCACACTACTCGATGACATCGTACCGGCGACACTCAGTGGAATCATGACCGCGTGAACCGCGTGTTACGAATCGGGCACACGGCACGAACTCCCGGCTCGCGATATGCCTCCGGCATGGTCCGCTTCAGTTGGCGGATGGGCTCGTAGCAAGGCAATCAAGCAGCCCTTCCATGATGCGGTCGTGAATACCGCTCACATAGAACCGCCAGAGAGGACCGAACCACCACGCGAGATCGGCTCGGATCACATGGCGTACGAGCGTGACGTCGCTCGCGACTTCCCGCACCTCGAAGCTGTGTGTGCCTCGCAGGAACCCCTGATCCGCGCGCCAGACGATGCGTTCGTTCACCTCGTAGGCGTCAAGTACAGCTTGAATGCCACCATGTCGCTCCCGCGTTACCCCAACCCTCATCGGACCATCGGTCCGGCGAAACGGCGTATTCGGCTCTGGCCAGATCCGATCCGCTGGAGTTCCGAGCGCCGCCAGTTCGTTGAAGACCTCCCGAAGCGGTCGCGACACAAGGCGTTCGTGCGTGTTCACCACGTTCACTGCAATTTCTCTCACTTTGATACACCGTGTGCTCATGGAGGGAATTCTCCCACCTTCTTAATCTGTACCAGAGGTCAATGCGCTACCATGTGGCCTGTTTCAATACCGGCGATGGAGCTCCCAGGAATATATCGTATCGCCTGGTGCCTGAGATGTTCATGAGCCGCCACACGTTGCGACAGGGACGCCACACCTGGTTGTAATCCATATGTGATGCACTCCCTGCGCAATGTGAACAGGATGTTACACCCCTGGGATAGGCTGAAGTGAGGAGGGCGAGTGAGCGGCGACAATGCCAGATATCGTTAGATCCTTTTCAATCCCGTCATGAACTCCTTGTCATCTCACTCATCCCCAAACAGCCCGCGCCTGCTCAATACGGCGAGACACGGCCCTGCTTGCAGGGCCGTAGCGTGTGCGGCGCGCTTACCACGTCATGGAGGAGAGCGCCGCGGACAGCCAGCAGGAGAGAAAGGGGGAAGCAGACTATGTCCATATTCACCGAGCCGCATCCAAGTCGTAGTGAACTGGGCGAGAGGCATTATCGGATGCATTGGACTGGTCTACATCCAGCCATCATCCTTCTTGGCGTCGCCGTCGCCATTGCTGCCGGTATCTACGTGCGTGTCCGCTACGCTGATGCGCTGCTGGCGTTCTTCGTCTTTGTGATGGTGGCTTATACGCTCGGCTGGGGGCTGGCTGAGGTGATCACCAGACCGCATCGCGTGCCGCGCGCCCTCTACTTCCTGCTCCTGCCCCTTACGAGTGTCGCGGTGCTTGTCGGCGCCTACGCAAGCTGGGAAGAGATGTGGCTGGCGGTGTTGCTTGGCTTCTTCGTAGGCGGAACGATACATACCGTTCTTGGACGGCTGCTCCTCCCGCGAATCACGTTCGAGGAGACAGGCCCAGCCGTATGGAACCGCGATGCGCAGCGGCAAGACATAGCAGCATCTGAGGATGTCATGTTGAAGTGGCTTCGTGGCCTGAGCACTCACCCGCTCCGCAGCCTGGCTCTCGGCATAGTGACCGACCGCTATTATAGGGCGATCAAGAGGCGAGATTATGCCACGGCGTATGGCTACCTCGCGCCCGAAGCCCGCGCAGCCGTCAGCCAGGAGGAGTTCGCCCAGCGGGCACGTGCGCAAGAGAGCGGATACGGGCCTGTCGAGGAGTTCTCCAATCC
>DASUWS010000337.1:0-13689 GCA_036378295.1 Ktedonobacterales bacterium | reverse complement strand
GACGCACCTCGAAGCTATGGCGGCTACCATGTATGGCCGGAACTCCGCGCGAAAGTCCCCTGGCGTGACGCTCGCGGTGGGCCAGCCAGGGATAGCGGATGCTCGCATCGCCTATCTGGAGCAGTTCTGTGGCCACCTGGCACTGGAGGTCGCGACGCTGAGAGTCGCCGTGCAGCAACATCAGCAGCGCCAGCCGGAACTGGTGGCTGCTGGCCTGGTGGTTGGGAGTGGCATGCGCTCGTGATACCTTTGTCGGTTGCTGTTTCTGGGTGGTGGCTGGCGGGCACTTCTCCGGATTCTCGGAGTATGCGTCTCTCATCCCGTGGAGAGGTGCTCCCAGCCCCCTGAGGGGAGAGGGCCACTGAGAGTCAATTGAGGACTCGATCGAGGCGTTGAGCCATGCGAAGCGAACCAGTCAGGGAGAAAATGATGCAAGACCTTTCCACAGCGGATGCTCATCAGCCTCGCGCGCGAGTGGCGCCCTCGAATCTGGACCCGAACGATTTCCGCGCGCTGGGCCATGATCTGGTTGACCGTATCGCTGACTTCCTGGCTCGATTGCCTTCACTGCCAGTGACACCTGGCGAGCCGCCAGAGACCGTACGAGCGCTACTGCCGGCGGGCGGTCTTCCCGAGCAAGGCGCAGAGCCAGATGCGTTGCTTGCCAATGCGGCGGACATACTCTTCGCACACTCCCTCATCAACGGGCATCCGCGCTTCTTCGGCTACATCACCTCGTCGCCCGCGCCGCTCGGCATGCTGGCCGACCTGCTGGCAGTGGCAGTGAATCCAAACGTTGGCCTCTTCGCTCTTGCGCCGATAGCGACCGAGATAGAATCTCAGGCAGTTCGCTGGATTGCGGATCTGGTCGGTTACCCGGCAGACTGTGGCGGATTGTTTGTGAGCGGCGGGAACATGGCGAATTTTGTAGGTCTACTCGCCGCCCGGACCAGCCGCGCTGGCTGGAATGTACGCTCGGAGGGCATGGCAGCGGGCGGTGGGCGGCTGCGCATCTATGCCTCTAGCGAGACCCATACCTGGCTGCAAAAGACTGCCGATCTCTGCGGATTTGGGACGGAGGCCATTAGCTGGATTCCAGCCGATAGCCTGGGGCGAATCACCGTGGATGCTGTGCGGGAGTGCATCGCGACAGACCGCGCGCAGGGATATCTGCCCTTCTGCGTGATTGGCACGGCTGGAGCCGTGGCTACGGGAACGGTTGATCCGCTGCTGGACCTCGCGGCACTGTGCCACGAGCAGGGGTTATGGTTCCATGTGGACGGCGCCTACGGCGGATTCGCCGCTGGACTGGCAGGCGACGACCAGGGGGGAATTGTGCCCGATGATCTGCGCGGTCTCGCCCTGGCTGACTCTGTCGCGATTGATCCGCACAAGTGGCTGTACAGTCCGCTCGAAGCTGGCTGTGTCCTGGTGCGTCGACGGGATGATCTGCCCGCGACGTTCAGTGCACATCCAACCTACTATCACCTGGGCGAGGGCGCAGAGAGCCAACCGCCAGTGAATTACTACGAATACGGCCCCCAGAACTCGCGTGGCTTCCGGGCGTTGAAGGTATGGCTCGGTTTGCGGCACGTCGGACGTAGCGGTGTGACGCGCCAGATCGCGGACGACATTGCGCTGGCCGAGGCGATGGCCCAACGTATCGCGAGCACACATGCGTTACAGCTATTCACGCGACAGCTCAGCATCGTCACCTTCCGTTACGTACCGGCCGATCTCGATCTTGTGTCTGAAACATCGGCTAGCGATGAGTATCTGAATCGGCTGAATACCGCGCTTCTGGAGCGGTTACAGCAGAGCGGAGAGGTATTCGTCTCAAACGCGGTGCTGGATGGACGATTCCTGCTGCGCGCCTGCATCGTCAATTTCCGCACGACCGTCGCGGATATAGAGGCATTGCCGGAGATTGTTGTACGGCATGGGCGTGCTGTGGATGCCGCCTTGCGCAGCAGCCTTGCGCAGCCTCCCACTGGGGAGCGCGCGTAATATCAGTGCCGTCCTAGTTGTTGGACTAGAGAGCCAGCGGCCGCGGCATGATGGACCCTGATCGGGTCATCAGTGGACCTCTCCCTGTGGGGAGGGTGGCCGTCAAGTCGGGAGGGGGTGGCCGAAGACCTGAGGCCGAGGGTGAGGCCATGTATCTCATCTATTCGATACAGGCCGCGTCGTCAGGCGTTCGTCCTATCTACCGGGTCCGGGTGTCGCGTATCCGTGTGAGCAGCCCCAGCAGCAGCCACAGCACGAACGCGCTGACGCCCCCAAGAGCGTCACCTGTGAAGGCGTTGAAATCCGTGAACGTGGGCACTTGGCCACGAAAATACGCCTGAATCGTCTCCTGCACCAGGGCCGCGAACACCAGCGCGGGGAAATACCACTGCGGCCTGCGGCGCCATGCTGGAATTATCGCGAGCACGAGAAACCCAACCAGGAAGAAGAAGACCGTGTGTCCGATGAGGTGATCGTGCGCATTGCGGAAGACCTGTCGAAAGGGTACACCAAAGGCGGGCCAGACAGTGCTCAGCCAATCAAACGGGAACCAGAGTATCACCAGCAGCACAGAGATCGGCACGCCAATCCGCAAGCCCCACCTGAGCACGGCAGACATCCCTGGCTGCGCGCGAGTATGCGTTGACCGCAATGATGATCCTCCCAACAGAGCGAGATACCGGTGAAATTCAGAATACTCCAACAGAGAGTCACCGCATCATGGCGATAGCCAATGTGTTCCTGCCCGTGGTGCCCGGTCATACTGGTTGCCCATGGGCTGGTGTCCTATGGACGCCTGTACGCCTGCCAGCGAATGTCTCGCAGCAACGCGTGCGCCGCCGCATTGCTGTTGCGGATGGTGACCGAGACTCCAACACCCGTTAGACAGCCAGCGAGCCCTAATTGCGCAGGTACGCGCTCGTCAGCGATTGTTTGCAATCCAGCAACTGCCACGGCGTGCCTTCGAATATGACTCTACCGCCTTTGTTGCCGCCTTCCGGACCCATATCAATGATCCAATCGGCGTTCTTGATAATCGCCAGGTTGTGCTCGATGACAATCACCGTATTGCCGGCATCCACCAGCCGGTTGATGATGGCGAGCAGATGGCCAATATCTGACATGTGCAGCCCGGTAGTCGGCTCGTCCATCACATACACGCTGCCCTTTTTGTGCAGCTCGCTGGCCAGCTTGATACGCTGGCATTCGCCGCCGGAGAGTGTACTCAGCGGCTGACCAAGTGTCAGGTAGTCCAGCCCGACGTCGCTCAAGGCCTGCAATTTGCGCATGACGTCTCTCGCCACCTCTTTGGCGTCAAAAAACTCCAGGGCTTCCCGGACAGGCATGTTCAAGACATCGGCGATCGATTTGTCATGGAATGTGTAGGCCAGCACTTCGTCCTTGAAACGCTTGCCGCCGCATATTTCGCACGGCATTTTGACCTCGTCCATGTACGCCAGGTCGACGTAGACGACGCCCAATCCCTGACAATTTTCGCAAGCACCTTTCGAGTTGAAGCTGAACAGGGATGGGCTGACATTGTTGACTTTGGCATACGTCTTTCGGACCTCATCCATGATACCCGTGTACGTGGCGGGATTCGAGCGGCTGGAAATGCCGACCGGCGACTGGTCAATCACAATCGCGTCGGGGTGCTGCTGCAGAAAGGTCTGGTGGATGAGCGAGCTTTTGCCCGACCCGGCTACACCCGTGATGACGGTCAGGACGCCTGTCGGTATATTGACGCTGACGTTGCGCAAGTTGTTGGCCCTGGCGTTGGTAATGGACAGTTTGCCCTTTGCCGGGCGACAACTGCTTTTGATGGGCATAGACTGTCTCATGTGTCGGCCTGTCAGGGTATCGGCGTTCAGCAGGTCAGCGAAACTCCCCTCGAAGACGATTGTCCCACCACGAGTTCCGGCGAATGGCCCGACATCAACCACGTGATCGGCGACTTTGATGACGTCGGGATCATGTTCTACCACGATCACGCTGTTGCCTTTATCACGCAGCTTTTGCAGGAGCTCATTCAGGCGGTGTACGTCGCGCGGGTGCATTCCGATGCTCGGTTCGTCAAAGACGTACAAGACATCCACAAGGCTGCTGCCCAGGTGTTTGACCATCTTAATGCGCTGCGACTCGCCGCCCGACAGCGTATCGGTTTCACGGCTCAGGCTGAGGTATTCCAGGCCAATATCGATCATGTGCTGGAGCCGTTCGATCAACGAGTCGACCATTGGCGCGGCGACGGGATCTTTGATCGCCCTGATCACCTCGATCAGTTCGTCAACTTCCATTGCCGCGAGTTGAGCAATATTGTACCCATTGATCTTGCAACTGAGCACCGTCTGGCTGAGTCGCGCGCCTTTACAGAGAGTACATGGCCCGTACGTCATATAGGGCGCCACTGTTTGCTGCGTGCGCTCGGAGTAGGATTTCACGTCGCCTGTTATGTACTTGCGGCTGAACTTATCGACTATGCCTTCAAAGGTCAGGTTGACAGGTTTGGCCAGTTGCATCTTGACCTTGTAGGGTTTGCTGTGGAGGAGCAGATTCATCTCTTCTTCGCTGTAGTCCTCCAGCTTTTTTTCATTATCGAACAGCCCCGACTGGATGATGATGCTCCATCCCCAGCTGTCTACGGCATATTCCGGGTACAAGATAGCCCCGTCGTTGAGCGATTTGGATGTATCAAGAAACCTGTCGAGATCGACGCTTATCTTGCGACCAATGCCATTGCACTCCGGACACATGCCCTGCGGGTCGTTGAACGAAAAGACATTGGAATAGCCCACGAATGGCTGCCCGATGCGCGAGTACAACAATCGCAACACAGAATAGATATCGGTAATCGTTCCCACCGTCGAGTGGGAGCCACCGCCGAGATGTTTCTGGTCGACGACAATGGCCATGCTCAGGTTTTCAATGGCGTCGGCGTCTGGTTGGGCGTAGCGCGGCAGGAAATTCCGGACGAACGTACTGAAGGTTTCGTTCAACTGGCGGCGCGCTTCGGAGGCAATAGTATCGAAAACGATGGATGATTTACCCGACCCAGATACACCGGTAAAGATGGTAATTTTGCGCTTCGGAATGCGCAGCGATACGTTCTTCAGGTTGTTTTCACGTGCGCCGCGTATCGTGATATATTCCTGGGACACAATCTGCTCCATTTCCTTCTGACGATCAACCAACCACAAGCATTGCCCGGTCATGAATCGATCAGGGAGATTACTCAGGCGCTGTAGACGCTACGCACCGGGGCAAATACGGCACACCAGCTTGATATGACACGTCTAACACGCGCTGTCCATTCTTGCGAGCGGTTGAGAGGTAGCTTCGCATCTGAATGCGGGGGTCTTTGGTCTTGGGCGATGGTGAATGATCCTCTGTCACGGCGTCGTCTCCACGGATGAAGGCCAGAAATTACCAGCCCTTTGGCCATGGGATAGTAGCACGTCTGTTCTAACGCGTCAAGGGTCTAGCAGGTGGTGCCGGGGGCAGGGGTTCCCTGAGACGAGACGCCATCCAGCCGATAGTATGCAGTCCTTCTTGGGGGATATGTGTAGTGGCGAGGACCAGTGATGGATGCCAGTATGCCTTGCGTGCCTGGAGCTGCGGAGCCGCCGCCCGCATGAGTGGTCGCCCTGGGATGAAGGCCCGACGATGGTGCGCTTCCAGCTCGTCCTGAGTGAAGTGGGGGTGCGAGCGGATGCGTCGTGGCATGCCCAGGTTCCACGACGCTCCGCCGCGACACTGTATGACTTCCGCCTATGCGCCGCGCACCGCGCGCTGATACCGGGCGAGCTGATCCGCGTCATCAAGCGAGACGTGATGATAGACCAGCCGCCAGCCGCCCTGTTCGGCAATGAAGCGAACGATGCAGATGGAGCGAATCTCGGGAAGTTCGGACTTCGCTTCGTGTTCGCCGCCGCGCGTGTAGGTGCCGCGCTCGCGCCCGGTAAAGACGACCATCTCAGGCGTCACGTACGCCACGATGTCCGCGAGAGCGGTCTGTACTCGGAGCGATCCTGGGCTGGAGAAGGCGCGCTCAGAGATCGCTCTGATGGCTGCGCTGCCGCGAACGACGCCCGCGATCGGGCTGCCGACCTGGACGAGGGGATCGTCGGCCCAGATGCGCTGATAGAGGTCCAGCGACCGGGTGTTGAAGGCGTAATAGAACGTTTCAATCGCCGCACGCGCTCCCTCGATGCCGGGCGCGGCCGTATCGGCCAGCATGTTCTGCTCGCCGCGCACGATCACGCCATTCAGCGCGGTCGCCACTGCGCGTTCATCTGCATCGGTGTTTGTCTGCATCATCGAATCTCCTCCTCATACAGGTATACAAACTTTTGAGCTCCTCTTGGGAGACTTCTATGTCAGCGAGCAACAATGACGCGATGCGTGCATGCCGTGTTTTGGGGCCATGTGCCCAGCGACCCTCGCATGCCTGGATCTGCGGAGGCGCCGCGCCGGGCTGGCTCTACGGCTCCTGGTCGGCGCGGATCGCCGCCGCGATCCTGCCGACGCGTTCAGGATCGGCAATGGAGTCGATCTCGACGATCTTGCCCTCGGCAATGGTGAACCCCATCACGACGAAGGGCTGCCCATGCAACGTGACGACCACTCCGGCGGCTCCATTCACCATGGCGTAATGCAACTGGACCCCTGGACGCGCGAGGCTCGAAGCCAGGCCCTTGAGTGTCTGCTTGGCAACCGCTGCGACACCACGGACCACCATGGAGGCTAAGGGAACCTGAGCGCTTGCATCGATTCGCACTACGACATCGGGATCGAGCACGCTGACGAGAGCCTCGAAATTGCCCTCACGCGTGGCCAGGAAGAAGGCGTCCACCACTTCGCGCTGACGAGCAAGATCGGCATCTGGAACCGGTATATCGGCGCCCCTCACGCGGCGACGTGCTCTGCTGGCAAGCTGCCGCGCCGCCACCGGAGTTCGACCAACCATGGGGGCGATATCCTCGAAGGGCAACTCGAACATATCATGGAGGACGAACGCCAATCGCTCAGCCGGAGACAGGGTATCGAGTACCACGAGGAGCGCAAGGCCAACCGAGTCGGCCAGCAGCGCCTCCTCCTCCGGTTGAAGCTCCCCATCCGCGCTGATGACGGGGTCGGGTAAGTGAACCCCGAAGGAATCCTCGCGGCGAGTGTTGCGCGAACGCAACATGTTGAGGCACACGCGGGCGACGACTGTCGTCAACCACCCGCTCAGATTCTCGACCTCATCCGCCCCTGACCGGCTGAGGCGCAGCCAGGTATCCTGCACGGCATCGTCGGCTTCGGTGAGCGAGCCCAACATTCGATAGGCCACCGCCCGCAGATGGGCGCGATGCTCTTCGAAGCGTTCGGCTAGCCACTCGTTCTCGTTCATTTGGTCACATCCTTCCGCTGCACAGCGTCATTGTGTCATGTAAGAGACCCGCGGAACACACTCGATGTGACAGCAAGATTCGGTGATCGTTCGAATGGAGAACATTCCGGGCGGCAAGAGGGTTGCATTATCGTGGCGATGGCTCCGTGAATACGGGCGCTGACCCTTCACCTGACCCCAATTTCGCTTCAAGTTCAATGACCACAAATCGTGCCAGGTCTGACGACAATGTGGGGGCATTGGTACCCGGGGCCTCCAGTGTAGCCCGCCAGAGACGGAAGCACGACGTTCCGCGACTGGCGGGCGATCACTTCAGGAGTGGGTTACCCGATCAGCCGAGTCGAGCCACTGCTCACGCGGCGGAGCGCAGCACCAGGGCAGCGATCACGGGCGCCACGTATATGAGAGGGAACAAGACGTGTGCGTACACGTGCGCGTGGACCACGGTGATGACCGCTGCAGCGAAATACACGACCAGGCAGATCCCGGCCAAGACCCCGATGACCGGCACGAACAGACCCACCAGCAGACCCACCGCCCCTGCGGTTTTGGCCGTGCCGAGCCAGGGCACCCACGCATCAGGGATGCCGTAGGCGGCCAGGGGCTGCACGATCCACTTGGCGCGGGTGAAGGCGGAGAAGGCCGAGAAGCCAACCATGAGGGCGGCGAGAATGGTGACGACGACATAGGCGATAGACATCTGCAATGCTCCTCATCTGACGAATGCCGGTGCACGGTCACACCGGCTGGGTGTTTTGCGTTTACCATGGCTATGACACGCCGCGACACAGCAATGTGACCGATGCATGCATGGTCTCGATCTGTGGGCATCAGATGCCGTGAAATGCCGTGGTTGATAGCACCGCCACTACTGGCGGCGCGTGGCAACCGGGGTGCTCCCGCCTATCTCGTCTCATTGCGGGACGTCGCACGGGATTGGCAATCGTGGATCAAGGGGGCGAAATCTTCGTCATCAAGCGCTGCGTGGTCAGTTCCAAGGGCGATGAGGTAACCCCCGGAACCTGGTCCAGGCAGCGTCGCGGGCCCGGGCGCGGCACCCGATAGACATGCCGGTCGTCAGTGAAGTCGCCAGCGTCTGCCCAAACGCCACTACGGCGCAGAGCCCCGTCCGCACATCGGCGCACAGGGCACGTGCAGCTTCTGTGTCCTATGAGCTCTATGAGGCGGTGCCGTGCTGGATTGGCCGCGTCGTGACACGCCCGCGCCCTGCCTGCTGCTCTTGCAAGCGCGTCTGCATGCGGAGTGCCCATTCGAGCGGAAGCCAACGCATCTGCCCACCCGTGCCGCCGCATGACGGGCAGGTCGGGTCAGTCCAGCGCACATGCTTGATGCGATGGCTACAAGGAAGCCGATTGCGCTTTGCCCGCCAGGAATGTTCGCTGTGACCGTGCAGCTGCGCATCGGTGAATGACCGATGGCACACGCCACAATAAGGCGTTGAGATGCTGATATTCCCTGCGCCATAGCACTCTGGGCAGAGTTCGCGGACCTGGATCTGGAACTGCGGTGCTGCCATGCGCGAGCCTCCTACGCTGTATGATCGCTACGCCCAGCCTTCCATGCAGCCGCCAGACATTACAAGGCTTGCTGAATCGCAGCATGCTCTTGCCCAGTGAAGTTATCTGCCCGGCTGCACATTCGGTGACCTGGCGACCTACTAGCCATACTCCTTGCTGCTGCTCACCGTGCGCGGTCATGCCGATAGCGCTCTGAGCTACCTGCCACACACAACGAATCTCGTCGTTGCCAGGCGCGATGCATTGGGTCACGATGACGTGCCCTCGGATCGTTTTGGCCGACGACGCTGAACTCGTTGAGCGCCTGGTACGCAAAATGCTTGCCAATATACAGCAGAGCTGCATAGACCCTCAGGTGCGGCATGGAATACACGGCGAGGGAAGCGAGCACGTCAGCGGAGGACGTTGGATAGCGCGGCGCATGCGTTATGGCTTGCAGCCCAGCACCAGCCGTTATACGGCGTGCTCTCGCCAGTAGCGATGTCCCTCGGTCTGGACCAGGTCAGGCATTGCCTTCCTGAGTCGCCGCTTTGTTGCTCATCCCTGGCAGCGGGACGCCGCGAATCGAGGCGTCGAGCACCTGAATGGGGTGGAACGTTGGCAGCGGATGCCCGTCTCGCTCCAGCGACGAGGCAATCTGCAACAGACAGCCTGGGTTGGCCGCCACCAGCGCATCGGGCTGTGTCGCCAGGATGTTCGCCGCTTTGCGCCGCCCAAGCTCCGCCGCGGGCTCCGGCGCGACCAGATTGTAGATGCCGGCGCTCCCGCAGCAGATATCCGCCTCGGCTGGCTCGGCAATCTCCAGGTGTGGGATTTGGCGCAGAAGCGCGCGCGGTTGGCGGGTGATGCCCTGCCCATGGCGCAGATGGCAGGCGTCGTGGTACGCGACGCGCGCCGCGATGGGGTGGCGAGGCGCGTGGGGCGGCTGGCTCGCCAGCAGCTCGGAGATGTCGCGCACCTTCGCGGAGAATGCCTTCGCCCGTTCGGCATAGGCGGGATCATCGCGTAGTAGATGGCCGTACTCTTTCAGCGTCGAGCCACAGCCCGCCACGTTGACCGCGACAGCATCCACCCGCGCCGTCTCGAAGGCGTCGATCAGCCGCCGGGCGTAGCGTAGCCCCTCGGTTTCGCGACCGGCGTGAACGGATAGCGCCCCGCAGCAGCCCTGATGCGCGACAGGCACAACGACGTAGCCTTCGGCGGAGAGCACGCGCATCGTTGCCGCGTTCACATCATCGAAGAAAACGCGCTGGACGCAGCCGAGCAGCACACCCACCCGTGTGCGTGGCATCTCGTCTGGGCTATCCGTCGTCAGCGCGAACGCGAGGGCCTTGCGCCTCCGCAGCCGGACGGGGGGAAGCACTGCCTCCATCGCCAGCAGGCGCGGTGGGATGAGCCGTTGGCCCAGCCGGCTCCGTACCAGCCGCCGCGCGCCCGATTTCTGGTACAACCAGAGGAACGGCAAAATCAGGCGCATCCGCCGGGGATGGGGGAAGAGCGCGAAGATCAGCGCGCGGTAGATACGGTCGCTCAGCGGGAGCGGGGCGTTGCGCTCAAGCTGGGGGCGCGTGGCCTCGATCAATTTGTCGTATTGCACGCCAGAAGGGCACGCGGTGACGCAGGCCATGCAGCCGAGGCAGGCGTCGAAGTGGCCGCGCACCTGCGGCGTCAGCGTGATCTCGCCGTCGGTCGCCAGCTTCATCAGATTGATGCGTCCGCGCGGCGAATCCATCTCTTCGCCCCAGAGTAGCCAGGTGGGGCAGGTGGGCAGGCAGAAGCCGCAATGCACACAATCCTCGATGATCTCGCGGGCTGGCGGATGATGCGCGTCGAAGGCGCTTTTGCCGTCGGATATGGATGTTGTGCGGACAGTCAGCTCAGCCATTTAGATGCCTCCCACGAAGCGCCCTGGATTGAGCGTGTTATGCGGATCGAACTCGGCTTTGATACGCCGCATCAGGTCGAGCGCGGCGGGCTTGCCCCATGGATCGAGCTTCCCAGCAAGCGCGGGCGTGTACTCCTCGACGACCAGCGCTCCACGTGCCTCTTCAGCGGCCAGTCGCAGTGCTTGCAGTGCCGCTACCAGCGCGGCGGGATCGCCCGCCAGGCGCGCGCGTACCGTGCCGTGGCCCGCATGCGCCCGCCAGCGGAGTGCCAGCCGACTTGTGCCAGCCGTGGATTGCAGCGCCGTCAGCCATCCCACTACCTCGCCTGGCAGTAAGGCTGCCCGCAAATCCAGCCATGCGTCTTGCATATCCTGCGTCTCAGGCATATCCAGTGTATCGAGCGCCCGCCAGAAGTCGTTCTCCGCTGGCCCATGCAGCACCACAGCCTGACTTGCCAGGGGGCCGAGCAGCGTTTGAAGTGATGCGATCTGGTCGGTAACGGCGCGCTCAACTCTCGACTGGAAGCGGACTGCGAGGCGATAGGGTTGCTCGCTGGCCTCCGGTCCAAGCACATCTATCGCCGTTGGGGTCAGCGTCGAGGCGGTGATGGTGTGGACGGCGTTGCAGAGCGGCTCGTGTGACGGCGCGTCGCAGACCAGCGTGCGCGAGTCGGCGGGCAGCGGATAGAGTCGGAAGCTGGCCGAGAGGATGACGCCGAGTGTGCCCAGCGAGCCGGTGAAGAGCTTGGGCAGGTCGTAGCCCGCCACATTCTTGACCACCTTGCCACCGCCGCGCGCGATGGTTCCGTCCGCCAGGGCTACCTGCGCACCGAGAATCTGGTCGCGTACTCCACCGTAGCGCAGCCGTCGCGGTCCCGCCACTGCCGTTGCGATCAGCCCTCCGACCGTCGCGCCAGGACGGAGCGGAGGATCGAGCGCGAGCCACTGGCCGGTCTGCGCCAGATGCTCCTGAAGCGCTGCCACAGGTAGCCCGGCCTGCACTGTGATGGTCTGGTCGTGTGGCGCATGCTCAATGACCGCATTGAGCGCGGCAAGGCTCAGCACGATATCGCCGCCTGATGGCGGAAATCCCAGCCCGCTCTGCGTGCCGCCACCACGCGGCAATACCGTCAATCCCTCGCTATCGGCGCACGCGAGCAGCGCCGCCAGGGTCTCCGGAGAGGACGGCTCCGCCACAACTAGCGGCTGCACGCCCAACACCGCGTCGGATGCCTCCGCCGGGCGCACCTGCCCGGGCGCCAGCTTGTCGAGCCTCGTCTGAAGTGTGGCAGCGGTCTGCGTCATCGCTTTGCCCTTCCTCAGATGCACGTGCTACATGGACTAGCGACCCCTAATCAACTTGTCGTAGTCGTGATGTGAGCCAATCCAGAACCAGGTGATTTCACCATCATCACGGATGCCGAGAACACGGTAACCACGTGTGATGCGTGCTGACCACAGATGTCGTTTCTTATCCACCTCTTCGAAGTTCAAGCCCGCATGAAATGGATCGCGCTGGAATTGCTCATACGCTTCTTGTGCCTGGCGGCGAATGTTCTCTGGCAATGCCCGGTAGAGTTCCCAAAACTCATCGGTCGTGTAGGATCTCACTCCTCGATATCTCCCATGTCAGCAGCTGTAGGCCAGGCTCGCCTGGGAGAACGTTTTGCCTGGGCAATCAAATCGTCCAGTACAGGACCGGAACGCGGGTCGGACAGCAAGGCCCGCCACTCAGCTTCATCGAGAATGTCTTCGATTTCTTCCGCCAGCTCATTTTGCGCATCTGGCGGAAGCTGCTCGATCCGATCCATCAACGCTTTCAGATGCTCCGTTATCATTGAGCGTATCCTGTCTATGTCGATTGGACTTATTGCTTGTTGTGCACATTATCGCCAGATTGTCCGACAGCAGGGGCCACCTCTCCTGCCTGTTCCACGCTATCCCTGCTATATGCGAGTGTACCACGTGTCCACGTGCGTATCACCTGTCCCTCGGCGTCGAAGGCGACTATATCGGCATCGTAGTCTGGGGCCAGCCTGCCTTTGCGCGACCCGATGCCGCCGATTCGCGCAGGTGTGGCGGTCGCCATCTCAATCGCCGTTGCCCAGGAGATTCCTGTATAAGCCACCAGGTTACGCACTGCCAGATCGAGTGTCAGGGTGCTGCCTGCCAGAGCGCCACTGGCGAGGCGGGCCGCGCGTCCGCGCACAGAGACGGTGCGGTGCAGAAACTCATACTCACCATCGGGCAGGCCCGCGGCAAGCATGGCATCGGTGACGAGCGCAATATCGCGTGGCGAGCGGGCGCGCAGTACGAGCTGGAGCAGTGGTGGCGCGATATGGATGCCGTCCGCGATGATCTCCACCGTCACACGGTCGTCGGTGAGCAGTGCTCCTGGCACTCCTGGCGCCCGGTGCTTGAGCGGCGACATTGCGTTGAAGAGATGGGTAGAGTGTCGCGTGCCGCCCTTGATGGCCTGTATCGCCTGCTCGTACGTGGCGTTGGTATGGCCGATGCATGGCACAATTCTCAGTCGCGTTATCGCTTCCAGCAACTGCCCTGTTTCGTCCTCCTCCGGGGCGAAGTCTACGAAGCGGATATATCCCTGGCCCAACTCAGCCAGCGATTGCATCTCTTCCACGTCGGGCCGCCGAATATCAGCCTCGTACTGCGCGCCCTTTCTGGCCGGACTGATGAATGGTCCTTCCAGACGTATCCCAGCAATTTCCGCCCGCGTAGCGCCGGATGACTGCCTGGCCGCCTCAGCCACATAGCGAACGCACTCGGCCATCTGCTGGCGGCTCGCGGTGGCAATCGTCGGATAAAAGGCCGTCGTGCCGCTCGCGGGGAGGAGTCGCGCCATTTCG
>DASUWS010000336.1:0-9339 GCA_036378295.1 Ktedonobacterales bacterium | reverse complement strand
GCGAAGCCGTCATGGAAGAGCGTGTCATTCCACACGAACGGCAGCATCAGGATGTGGTTGAGCGGAAGCCAGACTGTGCCGAGTTGGGCAAGCCCAGGATGGCTGCTGGCAAACACGCGGCGGGCAATCATCATGTGACTGATGGAATCGGGGTACGCCAGCGTCAGCCCTTGCTGGACGTAGTAGACGTAGCTGGCAACGCTGGCAGTGGAAGCCAGGAGCGCCACCCAGGCCCCGGTATTCCAGCTCCGGGCAAGGGCGCGCAGCATCCGCCGGATGCGTGGAACGGCGCGCTCCTCTTGTTCCTCATCGCTAATGCGGGGAGCATCAACCGCTACCGGCGCCAACGCCGCGAGCGCCGAGCCAGGCGCGGCAGCCCGAAAACCGGCGTATCGGAGCGAGAACATCCCGCGCCAGGCCAGACTACGTCTGAATACACTCGCACTCAACCGCATTCTTCGCATCCTTTCACCTCACCACCCCATATCCACCACTGGTGTCGTCCGCCGTATCACTCTTGCTGCTCGCTATAGTGCGAACGCCTACAAGAGGCTGCTTATTCTCTGTGATGAATAAGCGGCAGCGACGCATTGCGTGCGACATTTCACGCTGGGGCGAAAGCAGCCGTTGCCACGATTGGGAAGATTCGAGCAGTCTCCTGAATGGGCCTTCAGGGAGTGCCGCGGTATCTCGAGGCTGGCCTGCCGAACCATGTATCTCAGGACGATATGGTGCGGAGCATGGTTACAGGCTTGAAGTAGCTAGTCTGTTAGTCCTATGTAAACGAATAATGCAGTCAGGCATACAATGATGTCATGTCAGGTTCATCGTGGTTGTTGGACTAGAGCCATCAGCCGGAGTACGATCGTGTTTTAGGTGTTGATCGGCTCCTGGGACGAAGCTCTCCTCCCGTCCCACTCTTCCGGTGGGGGAAGGTAGCTGCCAGGCGGGGAGGATGTGGCAGCGATGATACCAAGAACTGGTAAATACCATCATGCCGCAGTCCGTGGCTCATACGACAACACTCGCAGCGCAATGAGTATGGGACACAGGCGCGAATGCGGCATAACGTGACGTAACGAAGCAAATGCGTTAGGAAAAACCGCACGATAAGTAACTCATGAGTATGCCGGGACGATTGAACAGCATGTAAAGGCTAAGCGATCCTCCTGCGGTTCATGCGGTTGACGCTGCGTCTAATTGGGAACCAGTGGTGCGTTGGCCACTACAGTCAATACCTATTGTCTGGTTGAGGGGACGAAAGCATGAGACGACTTTCTACGCGGATACTCTCGATGATGGAACTTGCACTGGTGCTGATCACCGTTGTCTCGTGCGCCTCATCAAATGCCCCCACCACCCGCCAGCCTTCTCAGGCCAGCCACACGGCGAGCGCCACTGCCACAGCCGTTCCCCAACCGATTGGTGTGAGCATTCAGGGTACACGATTGTATAGCCAGGGGCGTCCTCTATCAATGCACGGCGTCAATCGTTCCTCGTTGGAGTATTCGTGCACCGGGGATGAGCATCTGACACTCGCGGACTTCCAGGCGATGCGCCAGTGGGGCGCGAATGCCGTGCGCATTCCTACCTCGTCCGAGTTCTGGGCGAACGCGGGCGGCGCCTGTCCGGGGTACCACGAGACGGTGCAGCGGGTCGTCGCCAGCGCACGCGCCGCGCATCTCTTCGTCATCCTCGACCTGCAATGGAGCGCGCCCTTCGACCTGCCTGCCGACCGAACCCGCGGTGGTGTTCAGTGTCCCATGCCCGATACGGGGAAAGACCTGGCGATGTGGAAGGATATCGCGACCCTGTATCGCAGCGATACCGGCGTCCTTTTCGACCTGTATGGCGAGCCCTATGACATAACGTGGTCCACATGGCTGAACGGTGGCACGATCACTGAGGGATGCTACATCATTGGCGGTCCCTCACTGGCTAAGGAGACCGGCACATATCGCGCGATTGGCATGCGCGAGCTGGTCAAACAAGTGCGCGCGATTGCGCCAGACAATGTCATCGTTGTCTCAGGAATCAACTGGGGTTACGATCTCTCGGGCATTCTCTATGGCTTCGCGCTTCCAGACAAGAATATCGTCTATAGCACCCATCCGTTCGATTACGGCAATAAGCAGCCAGGCGACTGGTACCGGGCGTTTGGCCACACCGCCGCACGTTATCCGGTGTTCGTGGGCGAGTTTGGCTCATATCAGTGCGGCACGAACTATATTGGGCAGGCGATTGACTACTTCAACAAACATCACATTTCGTGGCTCGCCTGGACATGGCAGACCGGCTCATGCTCTGGCCCCAGTCTGCTCGCGGACTGGTCCGGCGCGCCAAGCGTTCCGTATGGGAAGTTCATACAGCAGGAGATGCTGGCGGCCTCGGCGGCAAACCCCTAACAGGGGACAAATTCCACCTCGGCCACCTCGTCATCTTCGTTGCCAGAACAGGGTATTGATTACCGGACCCGATCACTACCCCTTGCGCTTTCTGGCATGAAGGCGATCAGACTACTCTGTTCGAGCGGCGTTGGGCCAGATCGAGCAGACGGGCGATGGCCCAGATCACGAGGGCATAGACGATGATCGCCAGTATCGCCGCCATGTCGAGCACACTGCCGTTGGTATGCGGCGTCGGAAAGACGCCCTGGAAGGGCGCGACAAGCGGGTCGGTGATGCCGTAAATGAAGCTGCTGAAGCCCGCGTCGGGATTCGCGGCAAGCAGTTCGAGCAGCGCACGAATGACGATCAGCACCTCGATGATCCCGCCAATCGTGTAGACGATCTGCGCGGCACGCCAACCACGCCAGCTCGGTGCGTACGCCTCGTCTCGCTCCACGCGTTCGACAGGCTGCAAGTGTTGCGGCGGTGGAGGCGTAGTTTCCACGACATACCGTGGCGCTGGATCTGTATTGGCGAACCGTGGATCGTCTGGTTCGGTATAGTGCATCATGACAATTCCTCCTTCGCAAAACCCACTCGCATCCCATTCCCGTCCTGGAGGATGGCGGTGGGTCCCGCTGCTGAAGAGCAAACAGCATGAAAACCTTCTTGCAAGCGCTGTGCCAGCACGCCCACGGTGACAAGAGAGGCGAATTATTCCGGACTCCGCTCGGACCGCCAACCGCCGATGAGAGGGCTTCTCCGCGTTGCCCACGCGAAGGCTAGACAGCATACACAAGCTTCGCTATACTCGTGTTCAATCGAATTGGCGCCCTGCTTTTTGCCAGATTGCCGCATCGCGGGCAACGGTATGGAGGACGCGACACCGCAGGCGACGAGTAGAGCGCGCGCGGACCAGGACCAGAAGGGATGAGTATGCGTGTAGGCAGACGCTTCGGCATGGTCAGCGGCTGGGTGCTGGGTGTGGCACTGCTGGCACTGTTGCTTGTGGGATGCGGTGGCAGTGGTCAGTCGAATGAAGTCGATATGGGTGTCGCGGCCTTCCAGCAGACCAGCGTTTCGATCAAAGCGGGCCAGGCTATCCATTTCGTGGACCCAGCCAGCGGCGGCACGCACATCATCTGCGTGGGTGAAGGCGTGAAATGCGTTCCGCAATCTGGCGCGCCCGCCGAGCTGAATACCTCTGAGGGGATAACGTTCAATACTGGCGATAGGCGCGATATCACATTTCCAACCGCAGGCGTCTATCATGTCGTCTGCATCATCCATCCTGGCATGGAGGTCGTTGTCACGGTATCATAACCGTGTCCGGGCTTGCCAGTTTCCTGTAGTGCTCCTGTAGTGCTCGTTGCTAGTGCGCCCGTATACCCACTCATCGAGGAAGCCGTCATGCCGAAACCGCGTTCGCCCGGACGTCGCCGTCCGGTGCATGCACTCCTCGTCTTCCCGGCGCTGCTCGCCGTGCTGCTCGCCCTTCCCATGTTCGCCGTCATCGGGCAGGCGCCCACGGTTTCCGCCCACGCGCAGCGCCCGATAGCCAACACGCTCTGCCCGCCTGGCTCACCCCTCCGCAGCACCACGACCGCACCGCCTTCCCGGTTCGCCCACGTGATACACGTACCGACCGATAAACCGACCATCCAGCAGGCCGTGAATGCGGCGCAGGCGGGCGACCTCATCCTCGTCGCACCGGGCGTGTATCACGAAGCCGTCCGGGTCTGCACCGCCGATCTGACGATTCGCGGCGAGAACCGCAACACGACCATTCTCGACGGCCAGTCGAAGCTCACTAACGGCTTCACCGTGCTCGCGGATAACGTCATCATCGAGAATATGACCGCCCATCACTACGCCGGGAACGGCTTCTACTGGACCAACCAGACGGGATACCGCGGCAGCTATCTGACGGCCTACGATAACGGCGACTACGGCATCTACGCCTTCGGCTCGAAGCATGGCGAGTTCGACCGCTCATATGCCTCCGGCAGCCCTGATTCCGGCTTCTATATTGGCCAGTGCTATCCTTGCGACGCCATCATCAACGGGGTGCTCTCAGAGTGGAATGGACTTGGCTATTCGGGCACCAACGCGGGCGGGAATCTGGTGATCGAGAACTCCGAGTGGAGGTTGAACAGCGCGGGCATTGTGCCCAATACGCTCGATAGCGAGAAGATCGCGCCGGAGCAGGGCACGACGATCATCAACAACTACGTCCACGATAACGGCAACGTCAGGGCGCCCTACAATCTGTGGTCGCACATTCCGCTGGGCGATGGCATCCTCGTTCCCGGCGGTGATCTGAACTACATCGCCAATAACCGGGTGATCAACAACAGCGAATACGGCATCCTGGTAGTTGGCAACATTGACCAGCAGTTCTGGCTGGCGTCGGGGAATGTCATCAGAGGCAACACGGTCGTGGGCTCCGGGGTGGCCGATCTTGGGCTGGCCTCGCCCTCTGGCGCGAACAACTGCTTCGCCGATAACAAAGCGGCGACGACGATTCCGCCGTTGCTGGAGCTTTCGCACCCCTGCGGCACGCCGCTGCCGCTGAACGGGGGCGGGGACTTCAGCATCACGCTGCGACTGCTGGCGAAGTACGCGAATACCGGCTTTAGCGAGCCTGGCCCCAGCTATCAGCCGCCGGACTTCCGCAAGGCGCCCGTGCCGCCGCCACAGCCTGCCATGCTCGATGTCAATGCGCCGCCTGGGCCGATCTTTGTTGACGCGTTCCCCGCCGGGACGACTTCGGCAGATGGGACGCCACCCGCCGCCAAAGCCCTCACCTCAGGAGGTTCCGCCATGCTGCAGCCACTTGGCTTCACCGGATACTCGGTCGTCCAGATCCTGCTCTCGCTCTACGGCAATCTGCTGCTTTTCGCGCTCTATGCGGCCTGGCTCGCCGTCGCCTTCGTGGAGCTTGGCCAGCGCCAGGATATGAGCGGCAGCCGCAAGCTTGGCTGGGGCGTCGTGGTGCTGGCGGTGCCCATTCTTGGCCCGATTCTCTACTACTTCGCTGGCGGCTCGAAGCTCAGCACGCGTTTCAAGCTCGGTCTGGTCATCGGCGCGCCCGCGCTCTGCCTGTTGGCGACAGTGCTGCTGATGGTGCTCGCGTCGTACACGCTGCTCTAAAGATAGCGGGGCCCGCTCCCAAACAGGCTCAAAAGGGGCCGCCTGGGGAAGAATACAGGCCTGCTTCTGCCTCTGGCTCCCCTGCCTCTGGTTCCCCCTCCCCCGTAGGGAATGGGGTGAGGGCCGGGGTCAGGGGGGAGAGGGTAGCCCATCTCCCCCTTGACAGCACCCTGTCCAGCGGCTAGGATTTGAGCGGACACGTGTCCGTATAGCGGACACACGTATCGCTGGAGCAAAGGCCGAAGCCGATGTCAGAGCCGACAGATGACAGACGCCAACCAGGCCCGCTCGACGGCTTGCTGGTCGCCGACTTCTCGCGGGTGCTCGCCGGTCCGTACTGCACGATGCTGCTTGGCGACCTCGGCGCGACCGTGATCAAGGTGGAGAGTCCCACGGGCGATGACACCCGGACCTGGATACCCCCGGTCCGCGACGGTGTCTCCACGTACTACCTCGCCATCAACCGAAACAAACGCTCGGTAACGCTAGACTTCAAGAATCCAGCGGATTTGCGGCTCGCCCAGGAGCTTGCCGGGCGCGCGGACGTGTTCATCGAGAACTTCAAGCCCGGCGGACTCAAGCGCTTCGGCCTGGATTACGACGCGGTCCAGCAGCGCAACCCTGGGATCATCTACGCGTCCATCAGTGGCTTCGGGACGGCGGAGGGCGCTTCTCTCCCTGGGTACGATCTGGTCGTACAGGCGATCTCAGGCCTGATGAGCCTCACTGGCGACCCGGACGGCCCCGCCTATCGGGCTGGCATCTCCGTGTTCGACGTGATGGCGGGACTCCACGCCACGATCGGCATTCTGGCCGCGTTGAACTACCGCAATCGCACGGGCGAGGGCCAGCATGTGGAATTGAGCCTGCTCGCCTCCGCGCTCTCGGGGCTGGTCAACCACACCTCAGCGTACGTCGCAGGCGGGGTCATTCCCTACCGTATGGGGAATGCCCACCCCAGCCTGTTCCCCTATGAGCCGCTGCCGACCGCCGACCGCGAATTGATCGTCATCGCCGGCAACAATGGCCAGTTCCGCAAGTTGTGCGATGTCCTCAGTCTCCCGGACCTGCCGAACGATCCACGCTTCGCCAGCAACGAAGACCGCACGCGCAACCGCGAGGCGCTCCGTCCGCTGCTGGTGGAGCGGCTGCGCACGAAGACCGCCGACGAGTGGTTCCGCCTGATGACCGACGCTGGGGTGTCTTGTGGCCCGATCAACAACATCGCGGGCGGTGTCAACTTTGCGCGCGAGATAGGGCTTGATCCGGTCGTCGAGGTGGGCAGTGGCGAACATGCCGTGCCGATGATTCGTCATCCGATCACGTTCTCCGCGACACCAGCCCGCTACGAGCTACCGCCGCCCGCGCTCGGCCAGGATAGTGATGCCATCCGGGATTGGCTCAGCCGCCCGCCGGGTAGTGGCTCTCTGGAGCGCGACCCCGCCGATACGCCCGGCGACACGCGCTGAGCGGCCGATTGCGTTCCACAGCCCGGTATGTCTACGATGCATGCGAGAAGGAGAGCGTCCATGGGGGAGCAGCGGCCAATCGAATACCCTACCGGGATAGGCACGTCTGATGCTGACCGCATCCAACTGCTTGGTCACGATCTGGCCGCCGACCTGATCGGCAAGGTAGGCTTCGGTGAGTTGGCCCTCTGGCTCGCAACGCAGCAGCGACCAACCCCGCAACAGGTACGCGTCTTCGAGGCTGTGCTCGTCGCGCTGGCCGACCATGGCTTCACACCTACCGCCATTGCGGCCCGCCTGACCCTCTACAGTGCCCCAGATGCTCTTCAGGGAGCCATCGCGGCGGGCCTGCTCGGTGGCGGCTCGCGATTCCTGGGCGTCACGGAGGATACGGGCCGCTTTCTCGCGGCGGTGCTGGCGAGCGTCGAGGGTAAGCTCCCGACGACCGACGAAGAGTGGGATGCGCTGGCCCGTCGCGCCGTCGCTGCGGAACGCGCCGCTGGACGCTTCATTCCCGGTCTGGGCCATCCAGTCCATAAAGGTGGCGACCCGCGCACGCCAGTGATCATCGGCATCGCCGAGCAGGAGGGTCTGCGGGGACCGCACCTGCGGCTTTTCGAGGCTATCGGGCGAGTACATGCCGAGATACTCGGGCGCCAACTCCCGCTCAACGGCGCTGGCGTCTGCGGCGCGGCGCTCGCCGATCTGGGGCTGCCACCTGAATTGCTGCGCGGCGTAGCGC
The DNA here is from genome assembly GCA_036378295.1 of Ktedonobacterales bacterium. GTDB lineage: Bacteria > Chloroflexota > Ktedonobacteria > Ktedonobacterales > JADMIN01 > DAHUXT01. Next base: position 1,588 of record DASUWS010000336.1, on the reverse strand, counting down.
TGCTCGCGCGGACCGCCGGATTGCTCGGCCACATTGCCGAGGAGATGCGCACCCCTATCGCGCCCACCATCTACTACTCGGTGGATCGCAACGCTGTCTATCGTCCCGCCAACGCCAGCACTCCGGAGGTGAATGACCCGGGCGATGCCCCGGGAAGACATTAGCCGCAATCGTCCAGTGCCTGCGATATGCGCACGGCGTGCCTGAAGGAGGGAGTCATGGCCAACCTGGTTGCCGTCCTCGCAACAACGCACCATCCGTTCTTCTACCGCGCCAGTACCTCTCCACCGGAGAGCAGACCTGACTTCGCGGACGAATGGGTCCGCAAAGTAACGGCCTACCGCGAGACGCTCACACGGGCCAACCCCGACATCCTGGTGATGGTTGGCTCAGACCACTTCCACCAGATGTTCTATGACAACATGCCGCAGTTCCTGATCGGCAAAGCGCCATTCTACGACGCGAACTATTACAACGAGCAGCGCGAATTCGGTCTGCCGCGCATGGTCCTCAAGGGGCACGAGGAGCTTTCGGCGTATCTGCTGCGCCAGGGATTGGACGCCGGGTTCGATCTCGCCTTCAGCAATGAGTTGCGCGTTGACCACAGCATCACCTGCCCCATCATTACCACCCGCCCCCAGGCGGACCTGCCCATCGTACCGGTCTATACCAACATCTTCGCTCCGCCGCTGCCCCAGCCACAGCGCTACGTCGCGTTCGGGCGCACCCTGCGCAGGCTCGTCGAGGAATGGCCCAGCGATGCGCGCGTCGCGATCATCGGCACCGGGCATCTCTCACTTGAGCTTGGGGGGCCGCGCCAGTTTGGTCCGCATGGCCCTGACCCCGAGTTCGATCGAAGGGCTGTCAACTGGATCGCCAACGGCGATATCGAGGGCGCGCTGGCGGGTGTCTCGCTCGACAGCCTGTGGGAGCCAGGCAACGCCACGCATGGCTTCCTCGATTTCATGTTGATGATGGGCGTCGCGGGGGAAGTGAAGGCCGATTACGCCGATACGCTCGACCTCTTCCACACGATGGAAGCCTACTTCACGTGGTATCCGAAGGGGGTGAACGCATGAGCAAGTATCTCCTCAACAAATTCCTCTTCACGGTGGATCGTGACCCGGATCTGGTCGAGCGGTATCGCGCCGACCCGCGTGGCACGGTGGAGTGGTGGGAAGAGAAGCGCGCGAACGTCATCCTGAACGTGCCAGAGATCGAGTGCAGCTCGTGGCTAAAGTTCACCGACGAGGAGCGTGAGGCGCTGGCCACACACAACTATGTCAAGCTGTTCGAGCTTGGCGCGCATCCCTTCCTGACGCTGACGCTTTTCATCGCCCTGTTCGAGCGTGACTATCCAGAGCCGCTGGGCTTCCAGCTTGAATACGCCCGCAACCTCAAGCACTGGTCGCTGCCGTACCCCGACATCACGACGTGACGCTGGGGTGTTGGCCTCTGCCCTCACCCCTGGCCCCTCTCCCACACGGAGAGGGGAGCCAGACCCGGAGGCCACAGCGGTCGCCTCAGGGCCACTCCCCTCGAAGGGGAGGGGGCAGGGGGAGAGGGTCGCCATTGGCTACCCACTTCA
>DASUWS010000335.1:0-7543 GCA_036378295.1 Ktedonobacterales bacterium | reverse complement strand
CACGAGAGTGTACTCTCGTGACGAGCCAATAACCCTCTCGCACCCCATGCTTTGGCTGGCGGTATGTCCCGACCTCACCGGGCAAGGTAACGCTGAGTGAATGTGGCGATGAAGGTGATCTCAATCAGCAAGCCAACAATGGCCTCACCTGCCGCCACTCGCGCCAACGTGTCGCCGAGAGAAATTTCCGATGGGAAGAATCCACGCCCATGAAAGCTGCTGATGCTGAGGACAAGAGCCTCATCCCAGGTCAGATGGGGCGCGGCGAATTGCGCGTTAAGCAGGTATGCGCCAGCGAACGCGCAGATGATAACGACGTAAGCAATGAAGCTTCGGAGCGGACGATACCCATAGCCAGCAACCAGATCTAGGAACAAGGAGCCGAGCGCCGCACCCGGTCGGCCTTGTAGCCAGAGAACCTGCCGCTGAAGGAATTGCGCTTTGTAGGCGAACCGATCGGCATCCTCGCTGAGTCCCTGCTCGCGTAAGACCACGGCAAGCTGGTGATTTGCCCGCACTGCTGCTTCATACTCGCCGAGGCGCGTACGCCTGAGCTTTGGGCGGTTGTTCAGGTCTTGCGAAGCACGAGCCACTCGCTCCTCTCCCAACACGATGGCAACCGGTCTGTTTCGTCGGACGCCTTTTTTCGCCTGCGACCAACTGATTGCGGAGAGATCTGCCCCACCCCAGCGCACACGCCCCAGATGAGCGAAGCCGAAGATATCGTTGTCTAGAGAGACGTTGGTAAGGTTTGTGGAGCTGTCGAGATAGGCCGTGTCGAGCTGTGCCCCCGCTAGGTAAGTGCCGGTCAGTATCGCCCCCTCGAGGTGGGCGCCGAACAGGTCAGCCTGTTCAAGATGCGCCTCAACCAAGGCGGCCCCTTCGAGATGCGCTGCCGCCATGTCGGCCCGCTGAAGTTGCACCCTATTCAGGCAAGCTTCCTCCAAATGGGAGGTCACGAGCATGCAACGTTCCATATTGGCAGCGGCAGCATCAACCCCTTCTGTTGAGGTGTTGCCCCACTCGGCTATGTCAAGTCCGCACTGCACCCTGGCGAGCGGCAACTCAGAAAGGACTGCCCTCTGGAGTTGCGCTCCTCGTAGATCTAGGCCTTGGCGTGTGCGCTGATTGATATCCATCCAGTCCACTGGACCACGCATGCCGCCGCTCTCATGGGTCGTCAGCAACCATTCCACGTCCGCGCGGGTAAGCGCTACACCGCTAAATGGGTACAGGCCTCGCGCTATATCCGGTTGGATCACTCGCCGTTCGGCCAGAAATTGCTGCCGCCGCTGGCTGATCCCCGGCTCGGAGCGCCACGGCTGTCCGTGCGCCTTCCAGTAGCTCGGCCACGAACTGTATCCCTCCGGCGCATGGTGCTCCTCCGTGGGCACAGACTGGCCTTGCTGCATGGCCATAGTCTTACTCCTGCTCAACTGCATTGGCAGTGAAGCCAGTACTCAAGTTGTTGGCAGACCGTGATTGTGGTCCGCATCCGCATGGAGTTTACACCCACATCATCACTCCGTCCGTTCGCCAGCGAACAGAACGACAGGCGAGACCAGGCTGGCTACACACTCTCTCCTCCCGATGATCTCTTCAGCCATTTGAGTGTCGCATCGAATCGTCCCTAATCTCAATACGATACCGTCAGGGTGGCACAGTCGTGCGCTATGCAACTCTGCAGACCTAGGAAACTCAGCGGCGGGCGCGCAGTCCCATGAGCGGCCAGACCCACCAGACATTGGCGAGCAAAACGGCCACGCAGGCAGTAATGATAATCGCGGTGGTCGCGCCGAGGGTGCGCTCAACGATGAGTTGTGTCGTCAGGATCAACGCGAGCGACAGTGGGATCAGCCCAATGATGGTCATGCGAGTCGCGTATTTGTTGAAGCGTGCCCAATCGCGGAGTGGGCGCTCGAATCGGAGTTGTGCCGCTGGCGCGCTGAGGAGGATCAGGCTGGTGATTCCACTTACAAACGCAGCCAGGTAGACCCACTTCTCGGCGAGGGCGAGGCTGCGGAACTCCTGGTCAAATGGCAGGATCAGCAGGAGGCCCGTCAATACCTGGACGCCAGGGATCAAGACACGCAATTCCTGCAACATCTCGGTAAGATCCACCTGATCCTGCTCCACGAGATGGCGATGCGGTCGAGCAGACGTCGCGAAGAAATCTCGTCTTTCGCGATTCTCACGATTCTCACGATTCGCGCGGCGATGATGGCTTTCAACCGGTACCCATCAACTCAGTCTCCTCGACGGCCTCAGCGTAGATTTCAATCTTGATGGTATCGCCTACAAGAACGCCGCCAGCTTCCAACGAGACGTTCCAGTTCAGGCCGAAATCTTTGCGGTTGATTGTGGTCTTAGCTTCGAATCCGGCGATATTGGTGCCAAATGGGGTTGTCCCGTGGCCCGTGAGTTCTGTGTCCAGTTCCACCTCGCGGGTAACTCCATGGATCGTGAGATCACCCACCACTCGCGCATGGTCGCTTCCGAGCACCTCGACGCGAGTGCTCTTGAATGTGATTGTTGGGTACTTCTCGGCATCTAGGAAGTCGGCGGACTTCAGGTGTGCATCGCGGCGACCGTCCCCCGTATGGAGGCTCGCCGCATCGATCTCCGCCTCCACGGAGGAGCGCGATGGATCTGCCTCGTCCAGCCTGAGGGTGCCGCGTACGTCGGCGAAGCTGCCCTTGACCGTCACGAACATCATGTGCTTAACGGAGAACTCGACGCGCGTGTGTGCCGGGTCGATCTCCCAAGTCGTCAGTCCCACACTCGGGCTGGATGACGCCATAGCATCCCTCCAAACAACTAACCTACCCATGATCAATCCGATAGTCAGTGGCTGCGCCACGCGGCCCTCGAACTTAAGATTGAACGCTCACCTCATATGTCTCGCGGACCGGAGCTCCGGCAAATACGCCAACACCAGCGAACTTCGTGATCTGCTCCTGGTAGTATCCGCTTTCCTCGCTTGCGTTCAGATCGGCCTCCGTCTCCCACAGGCTCAGCGATACGAACTTTCCTGTTCGGTGATCGGTCAGTAGGAACGCGCCTTTGAAGCCACGTTGTGCCTGAGCGGCGGGCAGTACCGATCCTTTGAAGAGAGTAATCGCTTGCTCGGCCCTGCCTGATGTGAGCTGGACAATCACCATACGTGCCTGCATGGTTCACCTCATTGCTTGAAAACACCTCGAATTGCGCTCGAGGTTATTGGTGTTACATAAGCTCGGTGCTTCCGGTAGACGCGATATCGGTGTCCACCATACACGCCTCAACCATCTGCAACACTAGCCATCGGAGCTGGGCAGTCCGTCGATGATGTCTACGCCTCAGTCGATCAGCCGCCCGATGATGTGATCGGCCGTCGTCGAACGGCGCCTTGATAGAATCCTGCGTCTTCGCCAGTGACCAAGATCCAGGCCATATGGGTTCTCCCATGACTCGCGGCCTGTGACGAGGCCCGATCTGCTATGAACCGTCAGTCTGCACGCCTGAGCGACGCAATCTTGTGTACTGCTTAGGGGCAATTCCGCACACTTACCGCTTCGCTATATCCTGCGTGTCATCCGTATCGTCGCGTCGGCTCTGGGGCACGTGACGAGGAACGGATCGTTGGCTATGAGCATCGTGGCCATTCCCCGTACCGCTCTCTCTATTAGTCGCTTTCGTCACATGAGACGCATCTTTGCTATGACGCGTGCCTGCTCGTGGGAGCTTCCCCTCCGGGGCGATTTCGTCTTGATTATCTGTGACTGTGAATTTGAGCTCACCTGCTCCCTCATCCACCCGTACGCGTTGCCCGCTACGCAGTTGATCATCCAGCAGCATACGGGAGAGGGGGGTGTCCAACTCTCGTTGAATCGCACGACGTAGCGGACGAGCGCCAAATTCACGTTGGAAGCCGCGATCAACCAGCCAGTCCACAGCGGCTTCCGTCACCTCTAGGGCAATACCCTGGGCATGGAGGCGACGACGTGTCTGTTCCAACAGCAATTGCGTAATTTGTCGCAACTGCGGGCGTTCGAGGCCGTGGAAAACGATGATCTCATCAATGCGATTGAGAAACTCTGGCCGGAAGTGCTCACGCAGCAGTTGCATCAGCCACTCGCGAATGGTGTCGAGCGACTGACCGGAACTGGTTGTGGCGAGGATGCGATCCGCCCCGAGGTTGCTGGTCATGATGACGACCGCATGGCTGAAATCGACCGTGTGTCCCTGACTGTCGGTCAGTCGACCGTCGTCGAGGATCTGGAGCAGAATGTTAAAGACATCGTGGTGAGCCTTCTCGATCTCGTCGAGCAGCAGCACGCTGTAGGGGCGTCGACGAATCGCCTCGGTAAGCTGGCCAGCTTCCTCATACCCAACATATCCTGGTGGCGCACCCACCAACCGACTCACGGTATGTCGTTCCTGATACTCGCTCATGTCCAGCCGCACCATACGGTCCTCATCGCCGAAGAGCGCCTCGGCGAGGGTACGGGCTAACTCGGTTTTGCCCACTCCAGTCGGCCCCAGGAACAAAAACGATCCGACTGGCCGACGCGGGTCAGAGAGGCCAGCGTGCGCTCGCCGAACAGCCTCTGCCACGGCCTGCACCGCCTCGTCCTGGCCAATTACCCTGGAGTGCAGCCGATCCTCCAAACGAAGCAATCGATCGCGCTCTTCCTGCGTCAGTTGCGAGACAGGGATGCCTGTTGCTCTCGAGACGATGTCGGCGATGTCCTCAGAAGTGACCTCGGGGATCTCTAAACGCTTCTCAGGAGCGGTTTTGAGATGCGACTGCAACTGCTGGATCTGTTTGCGTATCTGATCGGCACGCTTGTAGTCCTCCGCAGCCACCGCGGTATCCTTCTCACGTTGCAGCGCGGCGAGCTGTCGCTCCACGTCGCGTTCGTCCGCAGGTGCTGTATGGGCGCGTAATCGTACCCGAGCGCTGGCCTGATCGACCAGGTCAATGGCCTTGTCAGGGAGGAATCGACCGGTGATATATCTGTCGGACAGCTCGGCAGCGGCGACCAGCGCCTCGTCGGTAATGCGAACCTGGTGATGGGCCTCGTAGCGGTCACGCAGCCCTCGCAAAATCTCGATGGTATCGTCAATGGTGGGTTCTGACACCAATATTGGCGCAAACCGGCGCTCCAGCGCTGCATCCTTCTCGACGTTCTTGCGGTATTCCTCGACCGTAGTGGCGCCGATGACATGGAGTTCGCCGCGAGCCAGAGCGGGCTTGAGCATGTTGCTGGCGTCCATTGCGCCCTCGGCGGCGCCTGCCCCAACGACGGTATGCAATTCGTCGATAAACAGGATTACCTCGCCCTCATGGGCGCGCACTTCGTCGATAACTGCCTTGAGACGCTCTTCGAACTCACCACGATACTTCGTGCCGGCAATCATTCGGCCAAGGTCAAGCGCGATGACGCGCTTATCCGCCAACGTGGTCGGGATGTCGCCATTGACAATTCGCTGTGCTATACCCTCAACGATGGCAGTCTTGCCGACGCCTGGATCGCCGATGAGCACCGGATTGTTCTTGGTGCGGCGCGAAAGCACCTCCATCGTCTGCTCAATCTCGTTCTCGCGGCCGACTACCGGGTCGAGGCGTGCTTCTCGTGCCTCCGCAGTGAGGTCACGACCGTATTGGTCGAGGGTTGGGGTGCTACTCGCGTCAGGGCGTCCTGGTTTCGTCGCGGGACGCAACCCATCCGTATTGACCTGGGACGCGTCCAATATCTCGCCGCCGAGGGTGTCCGTGTTGTCGGCCAGGGCCAGCAGAATGTGCTCAGGTCCGATGTACGACGCGCCTGCAGCCTGTGACTGCGTGAGTGCATCTAGCAGCACACGTTTGGCGGCTGGACTCAGAGAGGTCACCTCATCTCGCGGCGAACCGCGATCGGCCGTCTGCTGAATGCGGTGGGCTAAGGCAGTTGTGTCTACGCCTGCCTGTCGAAGCTGCTCTCGGGTTGAAGGCACCTGGGTGCTCGCCCACAGCAAATGAACGGCGTCCAGCTCTGGATTGCCCCAGGCGGCTGCTTGGGTGGCAGCGCGCGCCAGCAGATCGCGGGCCTGCTCGTTGAGGAGCTGCGAGAGATTCACCTGTTGGACACGACGGGTTGGCGTCCGACCACCGAAGAATCGCTCGAACGCATCGCCGAAGGGACTGCCGCCAAAGCTGCCCCATTCAAAGGGATCAAGTGTCATGGTCTTAACTTCCTCGTCGCTCGTCTGGTGAAAATGCCTGTATGAACTTGCCGACGCGAATCTGCTGCTCGATATGCTGCTCGATATGCTGCTCGATATGCTGCTCGGTGTTGTTATGTTGCTTGGGTTACTCCCTGAATGCGGCCCCTCTTTCAGGGAGTGTCACGTGCTTACAGCTTAATCGTAATGTGGTTTTCAACGCCGGTGACTCCTGGCGCTGACCACGCCGCTCGCTCGGCCTCCTGCCGCTCGGCCCACGAGCGCACACTACCGCGCAGGATGACTTTGTTGCCCTCTATTTCCACTTTGATCTGCTGGGCATCCGTCTCAGCACTACGGACCAGCGCGTCCTCCACCTTCCTCTTGAGGTCCGCAGTGGATGGCTTAAATCGCGGATGAACCATGATGAGGTTGCTCACCCCACGGACCCCTGAGAGGCGGCGTACGACCCGCTCGGCATCCTCTTTCTGGAACTGCCAGTCGACTTCGCCTTCGAGCGTGATCCAGCCTTTCGAGACGGTCACCTTTAACCGCTCGATTGGCACGAAGGCATCCCATTCGAGCGCCCGGGTTGCAGCGGCAGCAATATCGGCGTCGGTGCGTTCAGAGGAACTGGGTAAACGCACCTCAATGTCGTTGGCCACTGCTTTGACACCGCGCACTCTGTGGGCCGCGTCCTCCGCCGCCCACTTCTTGGTATAGGAATCTACCCAACCTGTGAGCGTCACAATACCGTCTTTGGCGGCGACGCCGATCTCGTTGGGCAATACGCGGGCATCCCACTTCAACTCTTCCAGCACGTCCTGCTGGATCTGTTCATCGGTCCTTGTCATCGTTGCAGTTGACATTATCGATCCCCCTAATAGGGTCGTGACAGGATCTTGTGGTGCATCGATGTCACGGCCTTTTGGTCTTTTCCTTCTTGGTCGAACTCCAACCGTTCCTATCGCTTCCTCTTGCCGAAACTGCTATCTGTCCTACCCCCTTCCTGTCAGATGGCTCTACTAAACAAAACGGCGTTGTAAAAAAGACAGGTGGTGCGCACTTTAGCGCAATGGGCAATGCTATTTAACCAGCATGCCTTGACCTCAGAAATGACACCCGACTACGAAGTGTATATGAATGCCTTACGTGCGTCTGTTCGCAAGCGAACAAACCCGCTGGAACGCTTTGCCGTTCGTCTGCTCCCGTAACGGGCGCCAACGTGGTGGAGTACTGAACGTACGAGCCGCGTAAAGTGCAGTGGATTTGTTATTCTGTGGTCTTGCGCTGTTCTGATACTGAAATACCTGTGTACACGTCGCGCCGTGCTACCGCTACGGGCCTGACAGTATCA
>DASUWS010000334.1:0-10011 GCA_036378295.1 Ktedonobacterales bacterium | reverse complement strand
TTTCCTGGCTGGCAGCCTTACTTTCGACTCGCGGTCAAGGAGTGGGTCCGGCGCGAGGAGGAAATTGGTCCGCAGCTTCGCGGGCTTGGCATCAACCCACAGCGTGACGTGCGCTGGCTTGTGATGACCCACCTGCATACTGACCATGCCGGTGGGCTGGCGCACTTCTCCGGCGTTGATATCCTGGCCTCACGTGCGGAGTACGCGAGCGCCCAGGGACTGCGTGGGCGTATCAATGGCTACCCCAACAACCGCTGGCCCGATTGGTTCGCGCCGCACCTGCTGGATTTCGAGGATTGCCCTTATGGTCCCTTTGAACAGAGTATTTCTTTGACGAAGGCTGGCGACGTTGTGCTTGTCCCCACTCCCGGCCACACGCCTGGGCATCTCTCGGTGATCGTTCGGGACGGCGACCATGCGGTCTTTCTCGCTGGAGATACTTCGTACACCGAGGCGTTGTTGATTGAGCAGATGCCCGATGGGGTTGGCGCAGACGAGCAACAACAGCGCGATACCCACCGCCGCATCCTCCAGCTTGCCCGCTCGGTGCCCACCGTCTATCTGCCCACGCATGATCCAGCATCGGCTCAGCGACTGGCCGAGCGGCGCATTCTTGCGGTCGCTCCTGCGGCGGCCTGAACGACAAGAGGCCATAGGAAACAAGAAAGGACACCGATGAAGCCAACAGAGCCTACAAAGCCTACGGAGCCAATGAAGCCAATCGAGGAGCTGCGCTATCTCATACTCGCGGCACAACGCGATGGGAATCGCTTCCTTACCGAGGCGCTGCAGCCGCTGGGGCTGACGCCGTCGCAAGCCGAGGCGCTGCGCGTCCTGCAGGACTGGCAGCCACTCGCGCTGATCGAGCTTGGGTCGCTCCTGGTGTGCGAACAGGGCAGTCCAAGCCGCCTGGTCGCTGGGCTGGTGACCGCGGGTTACGTTGCCCGCGAGCCATCGCCCGACGACAAGCGTAAAGTCGTGCTGACCCTGACGCCACGCGGAGTCGCAGCCGCTCAACAGGTGGCCAAGATCGAGACCGAGTTATATGCCATGCTCCGTGAGCAGTTTTCCGATCAGCAGATCGAGGCGATAGTGCCAGCGTTGCGCGCCTTTGTCACTGGGCGCCCAGCGGGCGACGCACTCGCCCGCCGCCTGCGCCAACTACCGCTCGCCTCACAGGAGGAAGATGACGATGCTACACTTTGAGGTTCAGACGCACATCAACCGCTCCGTTCACGACGTATTCGCGTTTCTTTCCGATTTTACCCATATGCCGCTCTGGAACTATTATGTCCAGTCCGTCACCCAGATGACGCCGGGCACGCCACACATTGGGACCGTCTTCGACCAGATCCGGCGTACCGATCGCCAGCAGTATGTGATCACCGAGTTCATACCCGATCAGCAGGTCGCAATCCAGACGCTGCCGCCTGCGCGAGCCTTAACCCTCCGTTTCCACGTGGCAACTGACGAGCAAGGCACGCGAGTGGTCGAGACGTGGGACCTGGATACAGGTTTACCCGGACTGATGGAGCGGCTCGCCCAGCCACGCACGCGGGCTGCGGTCGCGGCGAATGTGCAAGTGCTGGCGGATCTGCTCAACACCGGGGAGGCGCGACTGCCCGATGGGCGTCGTGTCCAGTACACTCTGGATGGATAGCGCACGTCGAACGAGCAGCATAAGCCCACGCGGCTGAGGCAGAGTTGACTATGCCCACCAGAAGCAGTTTCTACGGGCAATTCATGCGCTACAATAGATGAGAGAAGTCTTTCGAGCGAAAGAAGGCGGAACAACCATCTGATGAATGACGCAGGACCACCAGTATCATCCCATCCCGACACGCCCATGGATGAGACGCAGCGCAAGGCCATCCGCGACAATGCCCGTCGGGTGCTACGCGAGAGCGGCGTCGCCGATATTCTTCGCAGGCTGAACAGCAATGCCCTTCAGGGGCGCGGCACCTTCGAGGAGTATGATTCCGGCGTGATTTTCAGGTGGGGCCACGGCTACACCCGCCGCCACATTTGGGTACATATCGAAGGTGATGAGCTGCGCTTCCGCCTGGCGCCCCATCTGCGCTGCTCGCGGCCTGTGCCTGCCTGCGACGGCGAATACCACATCTTCACGGCGGAAACCTGGAGTGTTCCTGGCGCGGTGCTCGCCGAAGTTGATCGTAATTACCGCAAGCCGGTTGCCGAAGCATCGGAGGATTAGCCTGTATGTCACGACCGCTAACCCCGGAAGATCTCTATTCTATCCGTCTTGTCGAAGACGCGCGCCTTTCTCCAGATGGTTCGCGTATCGCCTATGTCGTGCAGGGCGTGGATCGTGACAGCTATGAGTATCGCCGCACGATCTGGCTTGCGCCAGTGGATGGCGGGGAGCCGCGCCGCCTGACCGCGGGGCCGAACGATCACGCGCCACGCTGGTCGCCGGATGGCCGCGCGCTGGCGTTTGTGCGCAGTCCCGCCCACCCAACACCGCCACACACCAAAACCGAACGCGACGCGGGCGCCGGGCAGGGGCAAATCTGGATTCTGCCGCTGGATGGCGGAGAGCCAACCCAGTTGACCAAGATGCGCTATGGCGCCGATACGCCGACCTGGTCGCCCGATGGCAAGACGATGCTCTTTACCACGAAGGTGGGTGAGCCAGAGGAGCCAGAGGTGGAGGACGCGGCCATTGGCGAGGAGCAGAAGCACCTGCCGCGCGTACGCACCATCACCCGTCTGTGGCATAAGCTGGATGGCGTCGGATTCATCTACGAGCAACGCACCCAACTCTTTACCATACCAGTAGGGGGCGGCGAGGCGCATCAGTTGACCGAAGGCGACTATGACGCAGGGGATCCTGACTGGTCACCTGATGGCACGATGATCGCGTTCGCCTCGGATCGCACCGAGGAGCGCTGGGTGTGGCCTGGCGCGTCCATCTGGACGCTCAATCTGACCAACGGCACGCTCACCCGGATGAGCGATGAAGCGCTCGCGTGCCACGCGCCGAAGTGGTCGCCTGATGGCAAGACCATCGCGTTTCTGGCCGGTAAGCGCCGCCAGAGCGACGGCCACACCGACCTCTACGTCGTCCCCGCGAACAAGCCCGAAAAACATCGCCAGCTCACCGCTGACTTTGTGCCGACCTGCGACGATACGTCCATAGACGACATGCGCGCGGGGCATGGTGGCGCGCATCTCTCCTGGTCGCCCGACGGCCGGGATATCTTCTTCGTAGCCTCGATGCGTGGCACCACACACGTCTATGCTGCCCGGCCCGCTGGTAATCTCTTGCCGCGCCGCATGACTGAAGGCTCCCGCCGCATTTATGGCTTCTCGATGAATGACGCCTGCAGCCGGCTCGCACTGGCCGTCTCGGACCCCAACATCCCCGGCGACCTCTATACCCAGGCGGTTGCCCTGGGCGAGAACACCGTCCCGGTGATGGAGCGGCTGACAAACCTCAACGAGACGCTTTTCAGAGAGATAGAGCTAGCCTGGCCAGAAGAGTATAGCTTCGTTGGCCCCGATGGCTGGGAGCTTCAAGGCTGGATAATGCGCCCGCCGCAGACTGGCGCAGGCGAGACGGTCACTGTCCCGGCGGTGCTGGAGGTGCACGGCGGGCCAATGGCCATGTACGGCTACGGATTCTTCATGGAGTTCCAGCTACTGGTCGCGCGCGGCTATGCCGTGATCTACACCAATCCGCGTGGCAGCACTGGCTATGGGCGTATTTTCTCTGCCGCCGTGCTCAACGATTGGGGCGGCAAGGACTACGAAGACATCATGGCGGGGCTGGATGCGGCGCTGGCGAAGGGCGGCATCGACGGCGACCGCCTTGGCATCGCGGGCGGCAGCTACGGCGGCTTCATGACCAACTGGGCCGTGGGCCACAGCGACCGCTTCAAGGCAGCGGTAACAATGCGCAGCGTGGTGAGCATGACGACGATGTTCGGTATCAGCGACATCGGCTGGGAGCTGACCGTCGATGAGCTGGGCGGCGCCACCCCCTGGACCGAGCCGGAGCGGCTGGCGCACTTCTCGCCCTTCAATTACGTCCAGAACATCCACACGCCGCTGCTGATTCTCCATAGCGATAACGATCTGCGCTGCCCCATCGCGGAGGGCATGCAGCTCTTCACGGCGCTGAAGTATCTGGGCCGCGAGACCGAGTTCGTCATCTTCGAGGAGCAGACGCACGACCTCTCGCGCAATGGCCATCCGCGCTCGCGTGCGATACGCTACCACAAGATTCTCGACTGGTTCTGTCAGTACAATCCAGTGGGGTAATTGCTCATCCTTCCCCGCCCTGCGGCTACCCTCCCCTCATGGGGGAGGGTTCTTCTCGCGCAGAGCGGCGACCCAACTGGAGGACATCGTATTCACTCAGGCATCTGGGGTGAGCGCACTTGCTACGCGAGCAAAGAATGCGGCAAGTGGCTCGGCTGCGTCATCGAGCGTGCCATCGATGACGAGTAAAAAGCATAGGTGGCCGGTTTCCATCATGGCTTGCCATGTGCTCACGGCCTGCGCATGGAGAAATATGTCGTTGTAGTCCCCCACAAGGCACGCTTCTGATTTGCGCGCAACGAGGCGCAGGCTGACGAGATTGGGTGGCCCATCCATCTCACTTTGTTCCGTCGAGTGATAGGCGGCAGGCGCCCCCCGCAGCTTCACCGGAACGCCGAGCAGGGTATTCCCGATCACGCGCGCATGCTCGCCAAGGGCAGCGAACATGCTTGTCGGCGCTTCCCCGTTGACCGTCACATCCAGGTAGCCAAGCGTCATGTCTCGCCAGTGTCGGAACTGGCTCTGGGCGGGGGTGTTACCCGCCGCAACGGTCGCCTGGAGCACGCGCGCGAACGCCGAGGCGGGATGCAGGTCGGCGGCTGGCTCTTCCTCCCAGGATGCAACCGCTGCAGGCGCGAGGAGCGTCAGCATCCCCTCATGCCAGGCAGGGCGCCAGTCTGCGACGATACGCAGTGGATTGTCGTGCGCCCGCAGCGCCCGCGCTCTGGCCTTATAGTTCTCGACGGCAGGCTGGCCCGCGAACTGAATCTGGTGCAGGTAGCCATAGAGCGCCATCGTCAACTGCCAACCGAGAAAACTGGCGGCCAGCGCTCCCAGGCGCTTCTCAGGCTCGGTACTCGCAAGGGAAGGTTGCGCCAGAGCGAACGACTGCCCGTCCGCATTGCTAACCGACTCCGGCTCCGTCACCACATCAACCCGCAGCAAGCCTTCCCGGCGATACCCAGGCGCCGATGCGTTCAACGCCTGATCGTCAAAGGCGACAATACCCTTGCCACCTTTGCCCAAGCTCTCCTCCATGAGCTGCTCCAGCCAGGATACAAGCGCCATCCAGCCCGCTGGCATCCGTATGAGCATGCGACAGGCACCCTCACTGCTGGCGGCGCTCAATGTGGCGGCGAGCCGCACGAACGGGTGTTGCTCTGGATGAGCGGTCGCCCGGTCGAGGTCGTATGCGTCCCAGGCGGATTGCAGCATAGCGCGTAACCGGCCGGATGCATCGGACAGGCCAGTGAGATAGAGGGCCGCGGGCAGCAGAAATACGCGCGTCGCGGGAGCGCTCATCCGCCCGCCGGTCCCGCTGCCGCCATCTAGCTGTAGCGGGCGACGCGGCGCGTGGTGCTCCTGCGCGAAGGCGTCTAGGTACGAGCCGGGAAGCGTCATGACGAGCAGATGCTCCGCTGGGGGGAGATGCGCCTGCTCCAGCAGTTCGGTGAACCAGGCCAGATGGGTCATCGGCTCTTCAGAGGTCATGCCCATTGCGACGCCGACCATCATCACGTCGCGCAATAGCGTGTGGAGGAATGCGGGCGAAAACCGCTCGGCGCTTGCTTCATCAGCCGCCAGTGCCGGGAGCGCCAGATGTTTTGCCGCCGCTATGGTTTGTATGATCGTGTTGAGCGCTGCCGGGTCCGTGCTATCGAGGGGATGAATGGCCACCGCTGACCGGGGCTGGTGGGATTGTGACGCGCCAGCCGATTGATTGCAGAAGCCGAGTTCGCCTAAGACGCGCACCGTAAGCACCGAGCCGCCCATACCCGCCCAGATGATATGCCGAATCCCACGTTCCCTGATGTCGCGGGCCTCCGCTTCGACTGCCTCCAGCATTTCCGGATCGGCAAGCAGGCGTGCGACCGCCTCCACCCAGTCGAGCTTGAGCGCGCCGTTCTCGCTCCCAAGCGCTGCCATGAGGCCATCGCGCCGCCGCAGTTGGCCAATGGCGTCTTCCTCGATCAGTTGTCGCAAACGGGCTTGTATGGCAGCGTCTTCCAACACGTCGGGGCACCTTCCTGCAACGTCTCATGCCTCACATCTCACGTCTCACGTCTATTGTCTACCGTCTCGGCGGCATCCTTCAATCGGGGCGAATCCTGTAGAGCCGCTCGCCAGCGTGGGGCACATAGAGTATGCCTTCCTCCTCACGCCCTACCCATTCGGTGGGATCGATCTCCCGGTAATCGGCGTAGCCCAGGTTAATCCGGCGACAGCGTTCCTCAGGGATGCCCGTCGCTAACGTGACCGTGATGCGCGGAGTCTCGATGCCCGTCGCGGTGTCGTACGTGCCCGTTCCTTTGACGTGCGTGCTATGCGCCAGAATACTCCCCGGCACGTCCTTGAAGCGCTCCCATTGCTTGAGAAAGTAATCCCTGACGTGGTAGCCGACCGCATCGATCAGCTTGCCGTGGGTGTAAGAGACTTCGCTGATATGTGGCGCGTAGATGATAACCTCGCCACCATCGGCAATCACTGGCTCCGTTTTGTACATCGCCTTGGCCGCTGTCCACAGATCATCGTAGCGCCTGGCCGGGGCGGAGAGCACCTTGTGGAAGGCATGATCCACGTAGGTAATGTTGAGCTGTGCCGAGAGATCCGCCGCCTGGCTCCAGGCTTCGGTGAGCGGGCCAATATACAGGCCGCGCAATTCCTCGCCCTCCAGCACCATCCCCACATACAGCATCGGACAGGCCACCAATGAGGCTGCCTGTGTGATGATGCGTCGCACGGGGGTATCCTTGACGCCAATGGTCGCCATGCTGGTCGCGAGCGCCCCCAGCCAGTGCGTAAAGTTGATGATGTCGGGGCCTGCGATGCCAGGAAAGAGATATTTGGCGCCGCCAGAGAATCCGGCAACTTCGTGAGGAAAGACGGGGCCACAAATGAGCAGGAGATCGTAGTCCGAGACCAGGCGGTTGAGCGTGACCCGCACCTCATCGGCGAGCAGCCCGCCGCTCAACGCACCCGCCTCCGCGCGCGAGATGACGCCAATCGTCCGCAGCTTCTCTGGCTGATCCCAGTCGTGGTTGAAGATGCGCACATTGGGATAGTGCTCCGCACGCTCGGCAGCCGTCGCGCCGACCAGATGGTCAATAGCCGCGGGTGCCATGTGTGGGTGGGTTCCCAGCGCGATCAGGTAATCCAGTTGCGCGGCACGCCGTCCGAATCGCTCGTAGAGGAGTCGGAAGAACAGTGGAATCGGCGCGGTGCGCGTGCCGTCCGGGATAATGACCAGCACGCGCTTGCCGGTAGGATCAAGGCCCGCGCCGGTCAAGAGCGCATCGTCCGCGGCGGCGAGCAACTCCTGTACGTTCTCGATGGTCAACGAGGTTGTCGTTGAGCCGGTTCCCACGACCATATTGCCTGCTCCTGCGCTAGACGCCGCTAAACGATGAAAAGCCGCCATCTACTGGTACCACAACGCCAGTAACGAACGCCGATGCCGCGCTCACCAGCCAGAGCAGCGTGCCTACCAGGTCTTCCGGCTCGCCCAGGCGTCCCGCTGGCGTGTGGCTGATAATTGCCTGGCCGCGAGCGGTCATCTTGCCATCCGCGTCGGTAAGCAGATAGCGGTTCTGTTCCGTCAGAAAGAACCCAGGCGCCAGGGCGTTCACACGGATGTTCGGGCTGTATTCTTGGGCCATATGCACGGCCAGCCATTGGGTGAAATTTGCGAGCGCCGCTTTCGCCGCGCTGTACGCGGCGATACGGGTCAGGGGGCGCAGCGCGCTCATGGACGCGACGTTCACGATACACCCCTGCCCGCGCTCCGTCATGTCGCGCCCAAACACCTGGCACGCCTGGAAGATGCCTGTGAAATTCAGCGCAAAGACGTGATTGACGGCTGCGGCATCCAGATCGAAGAAAGTCTGTTCGGGCGAGGTCGTAGCCGCGGGCGAGTTGCCTCCCGCCGCGTTGATCAGGATATCCACCGGGCCAAACGCGCTCATCACGCGCTCCCGGCTGCGCTCGATTGACGCGCGATCCAGCACATCGCAGGCAATGCCGATGGCGGAGCCGCCGTTTGCCTGGATCGACGCGGCTACCGAATGTGCCGTCTCGGCATGGCCACCGAGAATGGCCACATGCGCGCCCGCCTGCGCCAGCCCCGATGCCATGGCGCGCCCAAGCTGCCCGCTGCCGCCCGTCAGTACGGCTGTGCGGCCGCGCACGTCAAACAGTGTTTGCCAACTAGCGCGCGTTTCTGGCACGTCTCACCCTCTCGCTGCTCTGCGGCTTCCAGTCCTCAGTCTCTCACAGCGTTTGTAGCATTGGCTGGACGGGAAGCCCGCGAATTCCATACGTGCTCACCAATGAACCCAGGGAAATCATAACGCATACCGTGACTGGCTTGCAGAGGCCACCTGATTGCGGAGAACTGAGCGGGAGTTGCATCAATCTTCGGCCAGGCCCTTGTTGGAGGTGGAGGCAGGCCGGAGCATCTGGTAGTGGTTCTCGGACTCGCCCGTGACGACGAAGCCGAGGCGCTCGTAGAGGCGGCGCGCTGGATTGATCTTGAAGACCTGCAGCGCGACCGGGAAGTGTGCCGCGTCGGCCTCCGCGATGATAGAGCGGATGAGGGCCGCGCCGATCCCCTTGCCCTGATGCTCAGGAAGTAGCTCGATGTTGGCAAGGTAGATATCGTGCGTGCGGCGCTCTACTTCGATGGCGCCAATCGCTTCCTCGCTCTGGACGATCTGGTAGTGGGACGGGTCGAATGCGCGGGCGAAGCGTTGCCGCTGGTCGCCCTCATCCCAGCCCCAGATCTGGACGACGTACGGCCCAAGCGCTGCCGCGCGCAGGCGAAAGAGGAACTCGAAATCATCGGGGCTCGCTGGCCGCAGCGTATAGTTCGTCTCCCCTCTCACCGCCTTTTCTCCCCCTGAAGATCACGCGCGTCATGGGCCGCGCTACACCTCTCCATCCCCAATAGCGATGCGCAGACGCTTGTTGATGCGCCCCTTGCTATGATAGTCTACGACGCGAATGGGACCCACCTCCCCTGTCCGCGCGACATGCGTGCCGCCATCCGCCTGGAGATCGAGCCCAACGATCTCACAGATGCGTACCGGGTCTACGCCTTCTGGCAGCAGGTTGATTCTCGTACGAATCAGGTCGGGAATGGCGAAGGCTTCGGCCCGTGGCAGGAAGCGGATGCGTACCTCGCGGTCAGCGGCCACCTCGGCATTGATGCGGCGCTCGACCTCGGCGACAAAATCGCCCGTCAGCCGCTCTAGCTCAAAGTCCTGATGCGCTTTGCCCGGCTCCATCGAGCTACTCGTCACCTTCGCGCCGAAGTCACGCCAGATGACCCCACAGAGGATGTGCGTCGCGGTGTGGGCGCGCATCAGAGCGTAGCGGCGCTCCCAGTCGAGCGTACCATGCACGGGCGTCCCTACCGGTGGCATAGCGCCCTCCGCGAGGTGATGCCATACGCCGTCGCCGACCTTGCGCACGTCCACCACGCGCGCTTCGCCCCCGCCCCACGTCAGCACACCATAATCGGCTGGTTGGCCGCCGCCACGCGCATAGAAGACGGTCTGATCGAGTAGCACGCGATTCTCCTCAACGCCCGTCACGACCGCATCCATCTCGCGGAGGCTGCTATCCTGATGAAACAATTCATAGCGCATTGTCAGTTGGCCTCCCCCTGAAGCGGAAGCTCCCATGTCTCTCCAACCAGATCATGTCCGAAGCTGTGATGCGGCTCTCGCT
>DASUWS010000333.1:0-34853 GCA_036378295.1 Ktedonobacterales bacterium | reverse complement strand
CTCTACCCCACTACGCTCGCCAGGTTACGGTCGCGCACGTAGATGAACTTCTTCGGGGCGCGTCCCTCCAATGCGGATTGCACCTTCGGGCGTGCCAGCACCAGCTCGCGCGCCTGCTCGTCCGAAAGGCCCGGCGTGACCTCCAGCCTATCGCGCACTTTGCCATTCACCTGGACCACCAGCGTCACAATGTTATCAACCGTGAGTGCGGGATCGTATTCTGGCCAGGGCCGCAGATGTATGCTCTCCGTATGGCCCCGCTGATGCCACAACTCCTCGGTCACATGAGGAGCCATCGGAGCCAGCAGCACCAGCAACTCATCCACCGCTGCCAGGAACCGCGCATCTCGTATGACTGCAGGATCTTCCTCGCGCAGACGATTCAGCCCGTTGACGAATTCCATCAGGCCGGCCAGCGCCGTATTGAAGCGCAGTTCGGCATAATCATCCGTCACGCGGGCAATCGCCTTATGGCGTAGCCGCTCGGCAGCGCTCCCCTGGGGTTTCTCTGCCGTCTCGCCGGTCTGCGCCTCTATGGTCTCCGTCAGCAGCGACCAGGCGCGATTCAGGAAGCGGGCGACGCCTTCGATGCCCTGGTTGTTCCATGGTCCACCCTGATCGAACGGTCCCATGAACATCAAGTAGCAGCGGACCGCGTCCGCACCGTAGCGGGCAATCACGTCATCGGGCGCGACCACATTCCCGCGTGACTTCGACATCTTCTGCCCGTCCGGACCCAGCACCATGCCCTGATGGTAGAGGCGCGTGAATGGCTCATCGATTGCCAGCAGCCCCATATCGCGCAGCGCCTTGACGAAGAAGCGCGCGTAGAGCAGGTGCATCGTCGCGTGCTCTGGCCCGCCGATATACATATCCACCGGCATCCACTTCGTCGCCGTCTCCGCTGTCCAGGGGTGCAGTGCATCATCCGGGTCTGTATAGCGCAGGAAGTACCACGACGAACAGATGAAGGTATCCATCGTGTCGGTCTCGCGAGTGGCCGGATTACCACAGACCGGGCAGGTCGTGTTCAAGAACTCCGGCACATAGCGCAGGGGCGATTCGCCTGTCGGCTTGAACTGCACCTCATCCGGCAGAACGACGGGTAACTGATCTTCCGGCACCGGCACCGCGCCGTGGTCCTCGCAATACACGATAGGTATGGGTGCGCCCCAATATCGCTGGCGGCTGATGAGCCAGTCGCGCAGGCGATAGCTCACCGTGGCCTTGCCCGCGCCAATCTCCTCGATGCGCTTGATGAAGGCGCGGATCGTCTCAGGGCTATCAGGCATGCCGTCGAACGGGCCAGAGTTGATGACGTGGCCGACATGCGTAACCGCCTCGGTCATCGTCTCGCCGTCAAGCGTGCTCTTCTCGTCCTGATAGACGACGCGGACTGGAATGCCGAACTTGCGCGCAAACTCGAAATCGCGCTGGTCATGTGCGGGCACTCCCATGACAGCGCCCGTGCCATAGCCCATCAGTACGTAGTCAGCGATCCAGATCGGCACTTTCTCGCCACTGACCGGATTGACCACAAACGTACCCAGCGGCACACCCGTCTTTGGGTGCGATTCATCGGTGCTCAAGCGCTCGATCTCGGTCTCCCGGCGCACCTGCTCCAGATACGCCTCGACGGCCCCGCGCTGTTCAGGAGTGGTCAGGCGATCTACGAGGGGATGCTCTGGCGCCAGCACGAAGAACGTGACACCGTAAATCGTGTCGGGGCGCGTGGTAAAGACAGGAATCTCGATGCGCTCGCTGCCCTTACCCTTCGCTTCGGGAACCTCAGCGATGAAGCGTATCTCTGCGCCTTCGCTGCGTCCGATCCAGTTGGTCTGCATCAGGCGAGTCTTCTCAGGCCAGTCCAGGCCATCGTAGCGCAGCAATTCGTCGGCGTATTTCGTGATGCGCAGCAGCCACTGATCGATCTCTCGCCGCTCGACAACCGAATGGCAGCGCTCACATGTGCCGTTGACGACCTGCTCATTGGCCAGCGTCGTGTTGCAGGTCGGGCACCAGTTCGCGGGCGCATTCGTGCGGTAGGCCAGGCCGTGCTTGTAGAACTGCAGGAAGAGCCACTGCGTCCACGTATAATACTCGGGCAGACAGGTGACCGCCTCGCGCGACCAGTCCCAGCCAGCACCGAGTGACCGCAGCTGCTGGCGCATGCGGGCGATGTTCTCTAGCGTCCAGGTGCGCGGCTGGATATTGTTCTTGATAGCGGCGTTCTCCGCGGGCAACCCGAAAGCGTCGAAGCCAATCGGCTGCATGACATTAAAGCCGCGCATCCGCTGGAAGCGCCCATAGATGTCCGTACCGGTATAGTTATACCAGTGGCCAATGTGCAGATCTCCCGACGGATACGGCAACATCGCCAGGTTATAGTATTTAGGCCGGGGGTCATCATCCCTGGCAGTATAGAGATCTTCTGATGCCCACCTTTCCTGCCACTTCCGTTCGATTTCTGTGGGCGAGTATTTCGAGCGTGCCATACGAAACCCAGACCTCCTCTGCGAAGCGCTATCAGCGCGCTCCCAGACAATACCAGGATAAAGCGATCAGCCTTCGGACCAAGCGATGCAGTCAAAAGAAAAGGCCTTCCGCCCGTTGTGGGTGAAAGGCCAGCGCATCATTGCGTTCCTGTGACATACCCCTGGTGGGTCGACATGAAAATGTGGGTGGACCTGAGGGGATTCGAACCCCTGACCTTCTGCATGCCATGCAGACGCGCTCCCAGCTGCGCCACAGGCCCATGTTGCCGACGACTCGCGCCATCAGCCTCTCAATAGTATCACACCCGGCACCTGGATGCAAGAGCAAGCCCGCATTGTCGCGACTCCCTTGCGCGGCAACCGCGCAGACCGCTGGACACTATATCTCCGGCCAACTATAATGGATCCCATGATGAACGCACATAGCTTCCAGGGATGTAACATGACGATTCGGATTCGGCAGGTCTAAGCGGAGCCCAACTGGGATCTACTGCTTGAGCGTGCGTAGTCCGCGCCTCGTCATCTGAGCGCGGATACCGGCGCTACCTGCTCTGCCATCTTTTCAAGATTGGGCTTCGCATCACGTCGCATGAGCCAGACGGCTCTGCGGCTTTTTTGCGCCCTCCGACAGCCCACATCTTGAAAGGAACGCACGATGTCATCCCCGCTCTCTCACCGCGCTCTGCTCTCTCAGAACTTTCTCAAAGATTCGCGCCTCGTCGCCTCGCTGCTTGACCGGCTCGATCTGGGCAATGACAGCGTGGTGTATGAGATTGGCCCCGGCGAAGGCATCATCACGGAACAGCTTGCGCGGCGCTATAGGAAAGTCGTTGCCATCGAGAAGGATTCCCGCCTGGCAGAGCGTCTGCGGCAACGATACCGTGGGCAACCGCATGTAACGATCCATTCGGGCGATTTCTTGCGGCATCCCTTGCCACATACTCCCTACAAGGTGTTTGCCAACATTCCTTTCAATACCACCTCAGCTATCGTCACAAAGCTCACTGAAGCGGAGCGGCCACCGGAAGACGCATACCTGGTCATGCAGCGAGAAGCGGCGGAGATGTTCCTGGGCAGGCCGCGAGAATCGCTGCGGTCGGTACTGCTCAAGCCGTGGTTCGACGTAACCATAGTTCATCGCTTTCGGCGCGCGGATTTCCTGCCCGCGCCACGTGTGGACGTGGTCATGCTGCGCCTGCGCAAGCGTGGGCCACCGCTGGTCACCAAGAACGACCGGCAGTGTTTTCGCGACTTCGTTGTCTACGTATTCACCCATTGGCAGCCCCACAGATGTAACCCGCTCAACGATTTCTTTACCCACCGACAGATGCGAGCCATCGAGCGAGAGCTGGTCTTCGACCATACTACACGTCAGGCGTCCCTTACCATCGGGCAATGGCTGAGTCTATTCGAGCACCTCAAGGCCCACGGAGACACAGGAAAGCTACGGGACATCGCAGGAAGTGAAAAACGGCTGCGCCAGCAACAGGAAAAGCTCGATAAGGTTCATCGAACACGCGTAGCGGGTGGCAATATGTGAGCTAGTGACTTTGACGCTGCCTGCACCGAGTGCTACACTTTGACGGCGAAACCCTGCATGCGGCAACGGCATCTATCAGGCAGAAGCACGTGAGCAGGAGAGGACGTAACATTACCTCCAGGAGGCACGCCTCCTGCGAGATAGCAGCCGCGATGTGTAGCGGTAGCATAGAGCATTATCATTGCGAGCGGAGCTGAGTATCGTATGAATCCAATGACGACCAGGTCAGTGCGCCGCCTGTTAACAACGTTCCTTATCCTGTTTCTCATTATCAGCGGCGTAGCCGCTTATGTGCAGATTTTCAATCAGGCGTTTTTCAACGGTCCGGTCCTGGCACAGGGCGCGTACGATTCCCGCAACTGCCCGCCATATGACGCACCTCTGCGCGGCACCATCTACGACCGCAACGACGTGAAGCTGGCATGGACGGTTCAGGACGCCAATGCGCACTGCGGCTATCGCCGCGAGTATGACCCACGCGTCGCCTCGTCAGGGCTCGCCCCGTTACTCGGCTACTACAGCGCGCGCTTTGGCACCGCAGGCATCGAACATTCGTTTAATGACATCCTGGCAGGCATTCAACATGGTGTCACGCCAAACGATATCGCTGATAAGCTGTTCCATCGCCCGCGACACGGCCAGGACATCCATCTGACGATTGATATCAACCTGCAAGTGGCCGCGAGCAACGCCTACGATCACGACTATCTGCCCAAGTCGTCGGTCTCCGCTTGCCAGCCGAATGGCTCCAACCCTCCGGGGAGTATGGTCGTCGAAGATCCGCATACAGGTGAGATTCTGGCGATGGTGAGCAAACCATCGTTTGACCCAAACAAGATCGACGACGAAAACTACTTCACGCAGCTTCAGTCCGACCCAGGCTTGCCGCTCCTCAACCGGGCAGCACAGGGCCTCTACGTTCCCGGCTCAACTTTCAAGACTTTTACGCTTCTGGCCGCGCTCGATTCAGGCACCGGTTCGCTCAATGAAACGTTCACGAAAAACGAAGCAGTCAGCTATGTCGTCAATGGTGAACCGATCAAATGGGATGGCTACCTTGCCGGTGAGTGGCAGCGCGGACGTTTTGTTGCCACCTTCCCGATGCCGCTGATGGACGGATATGCCTTCAGCGACAACGTCATCTTCGCCCGCCAGGCCACACAAACCGGGGCTGACCAATGGCTCTCCTATGCCCGCCGATACGGCATCGCCACACCAGGCACTGCTGTCGATCCTATACCCTTCGATGCGCCATACCGGCAGAGCAGCGTCTGGAACGCCACCAACAGCAACGGCCAGCCGCAAGACTTCAACGTCAACTTGTTGGCAGAGAGCGGATTTGGCCAGGGCCAGTTGTTGATCACGCCGCTGACGATGTCTGAGATTACCAGTAGCGTCGCCGCTGATGGCATGCTCGTCTCGCCGCATGTGCTCCTGGGCGCGAATACCACAAGCCAGCAGGTCATCTCTTCACAGGCAGCGGCGGATGTGCGCAAGGCGATGTGGGCGGTCATTGACCATGGCACCGGGGCCACGTATCCGAATCCCACGGGTGGTCCAGCGCTGATTAACTCGCAGGCGCATATGGGCGGCAAGTCTGGTACTGGCCAGGGCGATGAACCCAATCCACAGTCGTGGTGGATTTCGCTTGCGCAGGACAATCAGTATCCCGATGGTGGTGATGCGGCGAAGATGGTCATCACCGTCATGAAAGAGCACAGCGGTGATGGTGGCTGCCAGGCGTGGGTGGCAAATTCCACGTATCTGTACGCGATGAATCACCGCATAGGCCCGTTTGGCGGCTGAGTTTCAACTGCGTTTCAGGTACGTTTCAGCAGGTGGGGAGTTCTCGCCATCGCGAGCGGCGAGGAGCCTGTGTACCACTAGGAGATACGGGCATTCCGGGGCCTCTATGCCCGCGCTCAGCCAGGAGCCATGATATACTAGGCTCCGAAAATCGCGGAATGGTCTAACGTGCGCATGTGGATGTGCTGTGTGGTGAGGAGAATGCTATGGCAGGGCTGCAGGGCCGGACGTTGGGCGGCTACCAGCTAACCGAGCAGATTGCGAGCGCCGGTATTGCCGAGGTCTATCGCGCGCGTCCACTCGCATCGAATGGGCGTGAGGTCGTCATCAAGGTCATCTATCCTGAGTTCGCCCGCTATCCCAGCTTTCTCCCCAACTTTCAGCACATCGTACAAACAGCGGCCAAGCTTGCGAGTCATCCCCATATCTTGCCCGTTGTGGCCAGCGGCGAAGAAAACGGCTACCTCTATCTCGCGACTCCTTGGGTAGCCGATGGCACCCTGCGGGATTGGATCAGCCGCGGCGGGCGGCTGGGCCTGAGCGATGCTGGGCCATTCTTTCACCAATTGTGCAGCGCGCTCGCGTATGCGCACAGCCTGGGTCTGGTTCACGGCAATCTCAAGCCCAGCAATGTCTTTCTCTTCGAAGGGCGTCATGTCTTGCTGGGCGACTTTGGCATGCTCTGGGATATTCGCCAGCTCGACATGAACCACTCTGGTTCCGGCGTGGATGTGGTGGAATACCTTGCGCCGGAGTCGTTCGCGGCCCAGTTTACCCAGCAGAGCGATATCTACAGCCTCGGGGCGATGCTCTTCGCCACGCTGACCGGACGCCCACCATTCAGCGGCTCCAAACCTGCCGATCTGCGTGATGCGCATTCGCAGTATCCACCGCCCCGTCTGGCGCAGGTGGTCCCTTCATTGCCGCCTGCCATCCAGGCGCTCGATGCGATCGTTCAGCAGGCAATGGCTAAGCGCCCGGAGGAACGCTTCCCTTCAGCGATGGCGCTCGCACAAGCGATTGATACAACGCTGCAGCAACAGCCAGCCGCTCCATCCGTGCCTGCACTGCCTCCAGCCCAACCCGCGGTGGGCCAGTCCCCTGTGGCGCCCGTACCTGGCTCCTGGGCCTCGCCCGGACCTATTCAGCCACCTTATCCCGCTCCCGCAGCGGGTATGGGCATGTTACCCGCCCCGGCAGGGGCAGCCATGCAGCCGCTCAATCCACCATTTCCGCCGCTTCCAGGCGCCCCACAGGCACAGCCACCACTGGCCCAGGGATGGCCCGCCGCGCCGGGGCTGCCAGCGGCCCAGAAACCGCCTGCCGAAGACATTCAATATACGGAACGAGTTCCGGCCCCACCCGTCGCCCGCCCACTACTCTCGCGCCCACAACTGCAATCGCCGCAAAACGGTATGGCCGCCCCTAGCGCTCCTGCCCTCGGCAATCCCGATCCATGGGGTGGCCCTTATGTGCCGCCGGGTGGCGATGATCCTGACTGGAGGCCAGACGCATGGGCAGCCGATCCACGAGTGGTCCAGCCATCGCGCCGGCAGGCGGCCCATGATGACGACTGGCGGCTCACGCACAACCCTCCCAGCCGCGTCTCCCAAAGCCACTATAGCTCTGCGGATTACCCTTCGGAGTATGGCGAATACACGGGGGAACAGTTCGCCCTTCCCGATGGTAGCAGCAGCATGTCGCATGATGACTGGGCAGGTCTCTCACAAAGCGGCCCACACAGCGAGGCGCTGCGTTATCGCGGGGGATTCTCGGCAACAGAGTTAGGATTACCCCGGCTGACCAATCCGGCACTGCAGGGCGAGTTGCCCCCAGAATGGCAGGACCTCCTTGCGGATGAAGTGCTGCCGAGCCGTGCTGACGTCGGCCCCGGCAAATCTCAGAGACAGGCGCCACCGCGCCGGGACCCGCAAGACAGCTACGAGTATAGAAGCGTCGGCCAGCGACATGAGCCAAACCTCGCCCCCGCGACACGCGGGAGCCGGCAGCGCCATGACGGCAGCGATGATCCTCCCTATGACGATCCAGCGATGGGCAAGCCAGGGCGGCAGCGTGGCCAGCCCATGCCCACACTGGCTTCTGCCCATCTTGCCGCGTTCCCCGCCAACCAGATGCATGCGCCTTCCAAGGCGTCCAGACCGTCTATGGGGCGCGAGCGCGGCGCACAGCGGAAGCGCCGCTGGCCGACCGTTCTCGTGCTGTTTGTACTGTTGCTGACGCTGGTCACCGGCACTGGAGTAGTACTGGCAAAGCCAGCGATGTGCCCTGGCAGTGTCTGTACGCAGGCAAATACCTTCCTGCACAGACATCTGCCCTTCCTCGGACCACCCCCCAACGCGAACGTGCTTCAGGCGACACCTGGCGCCCTTACGATACGCGCGATTGCGGGCAGCAGCACCAACCTGACGGTGCAAGTCAGCAACAGCGGCACGGATTCGGCGGTATGGCATGCCACAGCGAGTGTCCCCTGGCTTACGATCACGCCGAACAGCGGAACGCTTCCGCCTGGCAAGGTGGTAACGCTCAGCGTCGTTGCCGCGCCCGCGACTGTGCCCGCAGGCAAGTATTCTGCCCGGCTAACGGTCGAAACCGCGGACACATCGCTCAGCATTCCCGTGGCGGCAACAGTTGCCATCGGCCCGAAAGTCGCGCTGTCGGAAATGACCCTCAATGTTCAATCATGTGGGGTCGCGCAATCGTTCAAAGTCAGCAATACGGGTGACGGCCCATTAAACTATACAGTCGCTGCCGCGCCATCGAGCACGAAGTATATTACACTGGGTAATGCCAGCGGTACAGTCGATCCCGGTAGCAGCGCCACGGTCTCCGTGACCGTGAAATGTATCGCATTTTGGGGAGACTACACGGTCAACGTGCAGAGCGACGGCGGCAACGCCGCGGTCACCATCCACTATACATAATAGCTACTAGAGCAGAATAGAAGTGATGGAAAGTGTTGGTGGAGCACGCAAACAGTCTGTGATGTCATGGACGGGAGACGAACATGCGTTATGCCGCTATGGTAGGCGGACAAACATACACGATTGGCGTCCAGGAAAACGGCCACCAGCGCGATGTGACGCTCGGCGACAACCATCTGACGGTAGACTGGCGGCCCGTTGGCGGGGCAGCGCTGCCCTCTGAGTCATCTGATAGCGGGCAGGCGGGTCATTACAGCCTGCTTATCGGTGAGCGTTCATACGATGTCTACATCCAGCCCGCCCCAGCAGACGATGACGACGGTGCGGCGCATATCTTCGAGGTCTATGTGGGCGGACAGGTCTACCGCGTCCGCGTTGCCGATGAGCGCACACAACAGCTTGCCTCGCTCGCGGGAGGCGCGCATGCCTCCGGAGACGTAAACATCCGCGCGCCGATGCCGGGACTCGTCTCAAACGTGCTGGTCGAGGAAGGCGCCGAAGTACAGCGGGGACAAGCGGTGGTCGTACTGGAAGCGATGAAGATGGAAAATGATTTGATGACCCCACGTCCTGGCATCGTCAAGAGCCTGCGCGTGACGAAGGGCCAGACAGTCAACCAGGGCGATCTGCTCGCCATCATTGGTGATCTCGCGGGCATCCCGTCGCTGGAAGAGGACGACGAGAGCCGCGCATGATTCCCCTCGACGATCTGATTGCCGCAACTGATGCTGAGGTGCTACACGCCGGCGCACACACGATCTTTGAGGGATTTGCCCATGATTCGCGTGCCGTCGCGCCGGGAGATTGTTTCGTCGCCGTCCACGGAATGCACGGTGATGGTCACGACTACGCCGCCGATGCGCTGGAACGTGGAGCGTCCGCGGCGCTGCTGGAGCGTGGCTGGCTCGATGCCGCTCGCGAATCACGGCCCGGTATGCTCGCGGACCTCACAGCGACCGGCGCGACGCTCCTGGTTGTGGCCGATACGCGAGCGGCACTTCGCCAGTATGCGCGGCATATTCTGGCGCGATGGCGGCCGGAGGTCATCGCCGTCGTCGGCGCGACCGGTAAAACAACCTGCAAAGAGGCGCTGGCCGAAGTGTTGGCGACGCAGGCTCCCACTTTCCGCTCCTGGCGCAATTACAACGATGCCCTGGGTCTGCCACTCTCGCTGGGCCGTCTGGAACCCTCCCATCGCTATGCCGTGCTGGAGATGGGGGCTGACCACCCCGGAGAAATCCGCGCGCTCTGTGAGTTGGCCCGCCCACGTATCGGCGTCGTGACCAACGTCGGCGCAACGCATCTTCAGTATTTCGGCAGCATCGAGCGCCTGGCGGACGAGCTGGCCCAGCTACCCGCCGCGCTCCCCGCAGACGGACTGGCTATCCTCAACGCCGACGACCCGTTCGTGCGTGCGATGGCAAGCCGCACTGCCGCACGAACCATCTTCTTTGGCACCGAAGCACGCGGCGAATCATCTGCCAGGCAACCGGTTCGCCTGTCTATTCAGCCGCTTGCCAATCACAGTGGCCCTGGTCTTGTCCTTGTCCCGCAGGATGGAGAGCCAGAAGGCACAGGCACGTATGGGAAGCTCGAATTCCCGCACCTTCATGGTGATGCATGGGCGACGGTAGTGCTTGCGGCGCTGACGGTGGCGCACGCGCTCGACATTCCGCAAGAGCAGGCTATCGCCTCGCTCCGTGAGATGCGCACACTTTCTGGCCGCATGCGCCTGCTCGCAGGGTTGGAAGGTCTACGGCTCCTCGACGATTCACACAACGCCACCCCCGAAAGCGCCGCCGCCGGGCTGGCGACTCTCGCCGCGCTCGGCCAGCAACAGGGAGCCGCCACCATCGCGGTACTCGGCGACATGCTCCGTCTCGGCGCACGCGAGCAGCAGGCGCATGAACAACTGGGTGTGACGGCGGCGCACACCGCTGACTATCTCGTCACCCAGGGGCTACGGGCGGAGCGCATTGCCGCCGCGGCACTGGCAAGCGGTATGGATTCCGCCCACATCACCATCTCGCACGTTCCCGAAGATGCGGCGGCGGCTGTGCTTGCCTACGCGCGCGAGGCGTGTGAATCATCCTCGAACGATACGCCGCCAGTCGTCTACATCAAGGGGTCTGAAGAGATGCGCATGGAGCGCGTCACGGCGGCGCTGCTAGCTGATCCGCGCACTGCCGAAGATGTGTTGGACCGCCAGACCCAGGCGTGGCGCCGCGTCGTGGTCATGCGCCCAGACCGACCGACATGGCTTGAGATCGATTTGAGTGCGATCAGCAACAACACACAGTGCTTCAAGCATCTGATCGGTCCCGATGTGCGCTTGCTAGTAAGCCTGAAAGCCGACGCATACGGCCACGGCGCACTGCGTGTCGCGCGCACAGTCGTACAGAACGGCGCGGAGTGGCTGGGTGTGGCCACCGTCAGCGAGGCTGAGCCGCTCCGGCGGGCGGGTGTGGATGTGCCTATCCTTGTCTACGGCTATATCCCTCCCTGGCAGGCTCGCGAGGCCGTGCGTATGAACCTTCGTGCGACCCTCTATGCGCCGGAGGTGGCCCGCGCCCTCTCGCAGGCAGCAACGGACCTGAAAAGCCCAATGCGGGTACATGTGAAGGTAGATACAGGCATGGCGCGGCTAGGGTTGCGCGCCGAGGATATTGACGGCATCGTTCGCTTCTGTGAACACATCGCTACGTTGCCAGGATTGATCTTCGAGGGTATCTTCACCCACTTCGCCACCGCCGACAGCGCCGACCAGACATATGCGCTGCGCCAGCTCGACCGTTTCGAGCGCGTGTTGGCGGCGCTCGATGCACGTGGTTTGCGCCCTTCGCTCGTCCATGCGGCCAATAGCGCGGCGGCACTGACACTCCCTCAGGCGCGCTACGATATGGTGCGCCCGGGCATCGCTATCTATGGCCTCTCCCCCTCTGACGAGGTGCGACTGCCGGAGGGATTCCGCCCAGCGCTGGCGTTCAAGACGCAAGTCGCGCAGGTCAAGGACATTCCCGCAGGAGAGGGCATCAGCTATGGCGCGACCTACATCACCCCCTCGCCAACGCGTATCGCTGTGTTGCCCGTCGGCTACGCTGATGGCTTCCGCCGCGCCCCGAGGAATTGGGGTGAGGTACTGATACGTGGACAGCGGGCGCCAATTCTTGGCCGCGTCTGCATGGACCAGTGCATGGTGGATGTGACGCACATCCCAGGAGTACGCCAGGGCGACGAGGTCGTTCTCATCGGGCGGCAGGGCGAGGACGAACTGACCGCTGACGAGGTCGCGCGCAGACTCGGAACAATTGCCTATGAAGTGACCTCCGAACTGCTGGCGCGCGTTCCCCGCATCAGCTAGCCGTAACCTTGCGCGCCTTCATCTCGTAATGAAAACGAGAGCGAGAGATGAAGTGGGGTCGTGGGCCTCTCCCCAGGCGCTAATCGTATGGCGTATGCACGTGCATGCATCTATACGCGCGCGCCCGGCCCCAAGATGACGTTCCGATGCGGCAAGCAGGAGGATGCTTCATGGATGGTAATCCTCATGCAACATCCTCGCCGTATCCTGCGAAAAGCTGGCGCTCCCTCTTGCGAGCCCCTCAGGCGGGCTGGCGCGCCCTGTACCGCTCGCCTCGCCTCCGTACCATCACAAACTTCAGCATGGCTGGTCTGAAAGCTCTCACATGGCGAGAGCGGCTACGGCGTCCGCTGGCGCTGACCACGCCCACAGCTATGCGCCGCGTAGGTGCGGTCGCCCGCCTGGCGTACTACGTGCTCCCCGCGCCGACCCGCCGTAAGCGCGGGCAGTCAGACGAGAGCAGGCGAGCCGTCCAGCCTCGTGCGCGCATCATCGCCAATCCGAGGTCAGGCACGCTACGGATGCCACTCGCGCTCAACCAACTCTATCTAGTGGCTGAGGCACTGACCGAGGCGGGAATGACTACCGAAGTCTGCCTGACCGAGCGCCCAGGACACGCTGGCGCGCTGGCTCGGGAGGCTGTTCATGCGGGCGCGGAGATCGTTGTCGCGGCAGGCGGCGATGGCACGATCAATGAAATCATCCAGGAGTTGGCGGGCCACTCGACCGCGCTCGGCGTCTTGCCGTTGGGTACCGTCAACGTATGGGCGCGTGAGACACATATTCCACTGAGCCTGCCCGATGCGGCGCGAGTGTTGCTCTATGGCACGCGGCAACGGGTGGATCTGGGACGCGCAGACAACCGTTACTTTCTGATGATGGCGGGGGTCGGCTTCGACGCCGAGGTCGCGCGACGAGTGGAGCAGAGTCTGCTCAAGCGCATCGGGCTGAAGATCCTGGACTATCTAACCACGGTCGGAGTGCTGGGCGTCACACACAAGCCCGTTCGCGTGCGCGTCCGGCGTGACGGTAAACGGCGGGAGCTTTCAGCGCTCATGCTCATCATTGGCAATACCCGCCTCTATGGTGGCGCTCTTACCTTTACGCGCCATGCCATCGCGGATGATGGTCTGCTGGATCTCGTCGTCGTCGGAGGTGGCGGAATTCGTTATCGGCTGGGCATTCTGCGTAACGCATTCCTCCGGCGACCGCGCGGCGGCCCGCACGTCCGCTACGAGCGGGCCCGTTCAATTCGTGTCGAGGCAGATATTCCCCTGCCCGTGCAGGTGGACGGCGAGTTGATCGGGACCCTCCCAATGACGTTCAGAGTCGCGCCACTCGCCCTGACAGTAATCGTGCCCTCGGATGCGCATGAGCAGATCTTCAGCCTTCCCTCGCTCACCTGACGAAGCGGAGCGAAGTGCTGGCCTGTTCAACTGAAGGCTTCCCCGTTGACCGCGCCCGCCAGGGGCAGCGTGAACCAGAATGTCGTGCCGCCATCTTCGACGGAGATCACGCCGATATCGCCGCCATGCTCTCGCACGATCTCACGAGCAACATAAAGCCCCAAGCCCACGCCAGGATTCTCGATGTTCGAGCCACTGATATACGGCTCGAAGATGGTAGCCTCCTCGCCCCTGGGCACCCCAACGCCAGTATCGGTCACACTGACACGGGCAAAAGACGGCTCGCGGGTCACTTTGACCCTGATCTCGCCCTGCGTGCTGAATTTCAGCGCGTTCGCCAGCAGCGCGGCAAGTGCTAGCTCCACACGAGCCGTATCCCAGCTGGCAATGATCGGGTCATCCGGCAGCTCGAACATCACCGTATGGGCGCGACTCGCAGACCCATATATCGCAGCCAGCCGGCGAGAGACCGCACACAGATCGCACATCTCCAGAATGAGGCTGAAGCGCCCCTGCGCGATGCGGGCTGCCTCCAGGAATGTATCGAGCCCAACATTGAGGCGCTCTATCTGATAGGCCATTCGCCCCAAATCGCGCAGATCATCATCACGCCCGCCCTCACGACCAAGGCGCCGCTGAAGGAGCTGTACCTGACTCTTCAGCACAGTAATCGGGTTCCGCAGGTCATGACCGGCAATATCGAGAAAGCGCACGAATGAATTCTCTTCGTCGGACATGAGATGCTGTTCGTCCCGTTGTATTTCCACAGGCAGCTTCCTTCCATCGTACAGGTATAGCAGGCCGGATATTACTATAGATATCTGATATCGCAAACGTCAAGCGATAGCAGGCGCTCTATGATACAGGCGGCATGCGGGAAAGCTGAAGCGGGGCCGCGCTACGTCGCAATCGCGCCGGGTCGAACTGCCGTATCAGATCCGCTGGTGTGGCAGGGGTACTTAATGGCCAGATTCCAGTGCTCGCCGCGAGCGCGCCCACCACCTCTCCCGCCGCGTATCCCTCCGCGCGTAGCCTTGCCACACCAGCCGCAGCATCACGCTTGGCCAACCGCGCACCCTCGTCATCCACTACCAGCGGCACGTGCGCATACAGCGCTGGGCGTGGATAGCCCAGCGCGTCGTAGAGCGCGAGCTGGCGAGCAGTCGATGCCAGTAGATCATACCCACGGACGACCTGAGTGATTCCCATCAGCGCATCATCCACGACGACCGCAAGCTGGTAGGAAACGATGCCATCACTCCGTCGTACGACGAAGTCGCCCGTCGCCGCAGCGACCGATGCAGAGACTTCGCCCCAGAGCGTATCCTCGAACTGGACGGGAGCCTCCGGCGCGATGAAGCGCAAGGCGGGATGACGGCCAGCCGCCTCGCGGGCGGCGCGCTCCCGCGCGCTCAAGTGACGACAAATGCCGGGATAGCGCGGAGCTTCGTCGCTCTGGGGCGCGCTCGCAATCTGGGCAAGCTCGGCACGCGTGCAGTAACAGGGATAGATCAACCCCTGAGCGCGCAGGTGCGCGATAGCCTGCTCATAGAGCGACTGACGCATGCTCTGGACATACGGCCCAGTCAGCCCGCCGATATCTGGCCCCTCGTCCCAGTCGAGTCCAAGCCAGCGCAGGTCGTCCACGAGCCCCTGTGTGGCGCCTGGTCGCGTACGGGGCAGGTCGAGATCTTCGATACGCAGCACAAAACGCCCACCCGCCGCGCGGGCAAAGAGCCACGCCAACAGAGCGGTTCGCAGATTGCCAAGATGCAGTTCGCCTGTCGGCGAAGGGGCGTAGCGACCCCGGACCATCTGCCCGCTCATGGCGCATCAGTGGACTTCTGCCGAACACGATGGATGGCTACCACCGGAGGCAGTGGTGCGCGGCATGTCGCGGACCAGGGGCAGGGGGCTTCGGCACAATGGGCGACCTGTACGCTCGATGGCGCCTCGGGCCAGTGGTCCAGCAGCGCGCCCACCAGGCAGAGCGGCAGGCCAATCACGCCAAGATGACAACCCGCGAACCACGCCACAGGCGAAAAACCGGGATGCTGGATCGAATACGCGCCTGCCTTATCCAACGGATCGCCTGTCGCGACATAGGCGGCAATCTCGTCATCACTGTAATCGCGCATGAGCACCCGTGTCTCTGATGTTGCCGAGACGATGAACTCCGGACCATCACCCGCGAGCGCCACACCTGTCGCCACCACATGCTCCCGACCGCGGAGCATCTTCAGCATAGCCTCCGCCTCCGCCAGATCATGCGGCTTCGCCAGCGATTGACCATCGAGCAGTACAGTGGTGTCCGAGGCCAGCACTCGCCCCCGCCGTCCCGACGCTTCCAGCAGCCGCAGGGCAGCCAGAGCCTTCTCGCATGCCAGATATTCCCCCAGACGCTCCAGCGGGCCACGGTAGCCCTCGGAGAGCGCATCTTCATCAATAGGCGCGATCAATCGCTCGAAGGCAATCCCGGCGTGGGTGAGCAACTGGCTGCGGCGCGGTGAGGCTGAGGCAAGATAGAGAGGCGGCTGGGTCGAAACGGTCATGCGTGGGCCTCCAGGAGGGCGATGTTTTCAATGTGGGCTGTCTGTGGGAACATATCCAGCGGCTGGACCGAGACGAGCCTGTAAGCGCTGGATTGCAGGCAGAGTATTGCCACGTCACGTGCCAGGGTTTCGGGATTGCACGAGACGTAGACGACACGCGGCACGCGGCGGGCAATCAGCGCATCGAGCACGGGCCGCTGGCATCCAGCGCGCGGCGGATCGATCACCAGTCCGTCCAGCCGCCGTGTCATCCCCGGCAGCACATCCTCGACCTTTGCCTGGACGATCTCGACGTTGGGCGTCTCGCGCAGATTCCAACGCGCGTCGCGAATGGCGCTCGCCGACTCTTCGATGGCAACCACAGTACCGGCACGCTCAGCCAGCAGCCGCGCAAACACGCCAACGCCACAATATGCGTCCACGAGCGTGACGTCCGGACCAGCAGGCAGACGGTTGAGCACGAGCGCGGCCATCTGATTCGCCTGCAGGGTATTCGTCTGGAAGAACGAACTGGGTCGGATGCGAAAACGTGCGCCGCCCATCTCCTCCTCAAGCGTCTCGACACGAAGGTCTATGTCCGCGGCTCGCACTCGCGCCTGCGCTTCATCGGTTGGCTGTGGCTGGATGAGCATCTGGTTGGTTGCCACGCCGTACCGCACCACCACCTGCGGGCGAGGCAGTGGATGCTCCGCCAGCACGGCAAGCGCCTCGTTGATACGCGGATGCGCCAGCGGACAGGCGCGGAGCGGGAGCACCCGGTGGCTGCCTCGCGCCGTCAGACCCGGCTGCCCCTCCCAGTTGACCGAGAAGCGCATGTGATTGCGATAGCCCCACGGCGACGCACAGCCAAGAGCAGGCTCGACCGGTGGATCGTTGAATCCCGCATCCCGCAGCAACGCAGTCACACGATCCCGCTTCCAGGCCAGTTGCGCAGCATACGTCATGTGCTGAAGCTGGCAGCCACCACACTCTCCAAAGACGGGACACCCTGGCATAGCACGGCCCGGCGCGGCGGCGATGATCTCCACGACGCGCACCTGAGGCGGAGGAACGCGCTTTGCTCGTTTGCGTCCTGGTCGCGGCAGGTTCCATCGCGCCTCGACTTCGACCATTTCCCCAGGCAGGCCACCCACGAAGGTGAACTCTTCCGGCATCTCGACGGGACGGCCTTCACCGAAGACGGCGGCAAATTCTGCTGCATCTGGCGACTCAGTGACCTCGACGATACGCCCCTGCGCCAGTCCGTCTGGCAGTAGCGCCTCGACGCGCACACGATAGCGCCCAGCGACGTAGCGTGGACCGTTGTACGCCCGCGTTTCCGTTTGCTCTATTTCCTCCGTCTGCTCCGCCTGGGCCATCCCTGTCGTCTCCGGCATGTCAACTCCCGCGCCTGCAAAAAAATCACCAGCCCCATGGGCCGGACGCTGCAGTATATCATCTTGCCAGGAAGAGAACGCTCTTGTAGCGCCGCCATGCGCTGGCATTCACGCGACGCATCTGCCTGGCTATGTTACAGTATGAGGATACTGCCCGTACGAGTGGCCAGAGGGGATGATAGGAGATCGTCAGGAGTGCGAGATGGGCGAGGAATTAGCGAGAAGGCGGCTGGAGGCCCTGCAGGCGATGGCGAAAGAGCCGCTGGATGTGCTGGTGATCGGCGGCGGTATCACGGGCGCGGGAGTCGCCCTGGACGCGGCGGCGCGTGGCTACCGCGTTGGGCTGGTCGAGCGTGGCGACTTCGCCAGCGGCACGAGTAGCTGGTCTACCAAGCTCGTGCATGGCGGCATCCGCTATTTGCCGGAGTTGGATATCGCGCTGGTGCGCGAGGCGCTGATCGAGCGCGGGCGGCTGTTGCGGAACGCGCCCCATCTCGTCCATCCGCTCGCGTTCGTGCTGCCGCTCTACGCCGGCTCGCGCCATCCGGTTGGACTGCCTATCGCCCCGCCGTTTGGCATCGGCCTCGGATTCATCCTTGACGCTGGCCTCTGGGTCTACGATGTCCTCGCGGGGAAAGCGAATGTTGCTGTCCACCGCCGCATCTCCCCAGAGCAGACCCTTGCGCGTATGCCCTCGCTGATTCCAAAGGGCATCAAAACTGGCTACATCTATTACGATGCCCAGACCGACGATACCCGGCTGACCATCGCGGTGCTGCGCACAGCAGCGATGCACGGGGCGCTCATCGCCAACTACGCTGAAGCAGTGCGCTTCGCGCAGGAGGACGGGCGCGTCACAGGGGTGTGGGTGCGCGAGATGCCTGGCTCCACAAGCGCGGGAATGCTCGTGCGGGCGCGTCATATCGTCAACGCAACGGGCGTCTGGGCTGAGCAGACCGAACGCCTCGCGGGTGAATCTCCCGAGCTGCATATCGCGCCGAGCAAAGGCGTGCATCTCGTCTTTGACCGCGCGACGCTGGGCATCGGTGAGGAGGCCATCGTACTGCCGGAGACCGAGGATGGGCGCATCATCTTCATCGTGCCATGGCAGTCGCGCGCGCTCGTCGGCACCACTGACACCCCCGTGCGCGATATCGAGCATCCGGTGGCAACCGACGAGGATATTGGCTATCTGCTCGACCACCTGAATCGCTACCTGCGCAGCGGTGTCACCCATGACGATATTCTGACGACGTTCGCGGGCAACCGCCCTTTGCTGCGGGTCCGGCGCGGCCGCGGCAAGAAGCCGGCACGGCTCTCGCGCTCGCATGAGGTGGTCGAAAGTGATTCCGGGCTTATCTCCGTCTCTGGCGGCAAGCTGACCACCTACCGCCGCATGGCGCAGGACGTGGTAGATCGCATAGATCGCCGCGAACAACGGACGCTGAGCCACCCA
The DNA here is from genome assembly GCA_036378295.1 of Ktedonobacterales bacterium. GTDB lineage: Bacteria > Chloroflexota > Ktedonobacteria > Ktedonobacterales > JADMIN01 > DAHUXT01. The sequence goes on along the minus strand of DASUWS010000333.1, from coordinate 15,919 downwards.
ACAACCAGGCTCAAGCTGCGCGGCTCAGGTGGGCTGGCGGAGGTGCGGGCGGACATGCACACGCGGGGGCGGGCGCTTGGACTGGCCGAAGACATCATTGACCATCTCCTTGGAGCATACGGTTCGGATGCCCTCGACGTGCTGGCGTTGGTCGCGGGAGATGAACTCCTGGCGGAACGCTTGCTGGCCGATCTTCCGTACATTCGGGCCGAGGTGCCCTACATTTGCCGCGAAGAGATGGCACTGACTCTGGAGGATGTCTTGCAGCGGCGGACACATATCGCGCTCGAAGACCGCCTCCTTGGAACGGGCATCGCCGCCGAGGTAGCGCATCTGATAGCGCCAGAACTTGGCTGGGACACACAGGAGGAGATTCGGCAGGTCAATGACTACGTGGCTCGTGCGCGTCTGCGCGCTGGGCCGCTGGCCGACCGGCTCCCGCGCGCGCCGCAAAGCGAGAAGCCAGCCTCGCTCCTATTCCCACAGCAGCATTGAGAGAGGTGGCTCTTGTAGCGCTCTGCCCAGCGGGGTGCGCAACATCACCTGGCTGCTTACCACTCGAACGCACGCGCCAGACCCGCGCGGCTGTAGTGCAATAGGAGCGGGCTGCCGTGGGGACATGATGTCATGACCGAGACCACACGCAGATCAGCCAGCAGCGCCCGCTGCTCCTCAGGTGTAAGGGCTTGTCCCCGACGGATGGCGGTGCGGCAGGCCAGCGAGACGCAGACGACATCGAGCCAGTCATTGCTATCGGTTGCCGCGTCTTCGGTCAGGGAGGCGGCAATCGCGGCGGCATCCTGCGCCATGCCGGGAAGATGGGGCACCGCCCGCACTAGAAAAACCGTTCCCCCGAACGGCGTGCAGTCCAGACCAAGCGCTCTCAACTCATCGAGTCGCGGCTCAAGCTGGCGCGCCTGCAGGGGCGAAAGCTCGACCAGCACCGGCTGCAAGAGCATCTGTGCCGCATCTCCGCTCTCGGGAGTATCGGCGCCCGCACGCAGGTCGCCGCGTCGCTGGAGCAGCCGCTCGTAGAGAATACGTTCGTGCGCGCGGTGCTGGTCCACAAACACCAGATGGCCACCGGGCGTGCGCGCCAGAATCAGCGTCTCATCGAATTGGGCCAGCGGCTCCCACGCGCCGGGATCAGCATCCAGCGCGGGCCTGTCAGCATCATCATCAGTATCAGACGTATAGCTCTGCCGCCGCTCGCCCAGGCGCGTCATTCGCCGCGCACGCCGCGCAGGGAAATGCAGCGGCACCGGGCGAACGAACCCACTGGAAACAAGTGAGCCACCATTATCCAGCGCATTGAGTGGAGCCTGCCCCAGTGTCGCATGGACTGCCTGGCGCAAGGCCGCGGATAGCGGCTGCTCGTAGCGCAGCAGCACCTCCAGCTTGGCGGGGTGAATATTGGCATCCACCTGTTCGGCTGGGAGCGCAAGGCTGGCGATGAGCATGGGATGGCGGCCTTTGCGCAGCAACGGTCGGTAGCCTGCTTCGAGCGCGGCCAGTACTGCGCGGTTCGCGACGGGACGCCCGTTGACGACGAGCACGACATGGTCGCGCTGGGCGCTATGAAATGCCCGCGAAGCCACAGCGCCAGTGATCATCGCATCTCCCGCTTCGAGCGGGCCAAAGGAGAGGAGCGCGCGGGCCACGTCGCTACCATAGATCGCGGCAATGGCCTCCTTCAGTCCGCTGCCAGACGTGTGTAGCAGCACAACGCCATCGTTCACCAGGGTGAAACGCGTCTCGGGATGGGCCAGCGCGTAGGCGCGGACGACCGCCAACACGCGCCCCGCCTCGACCCGCGCGCTCCGCAGCAACGCCCGCCGCGCGGGCACCAGCGCGAACAGATCGCGCACGGCCACCGTCGTGCCACGGTTGCGGGGCGTCTCCGCCATCTGGGGAGGCATATCCGGCCCAGCGCGCAGCACACATGCCAGGCCGCTTTCGTCTGACGCGCTCGTTATCTCCACCTCGGCGACGGCGGCAACGCTCGCCAGCGCCTCCCCACGGAAACCGAGCGTCGCCACACGCGCTAGATCGTCCAGGCTGTGCACCTTGCTGGTCGCGTGTGGCTTGAGGGCCAGCGGCAGATCATCCGCAAGGATGCCCTCGCCATCATCCACGGCGCGTATCAGCCGGAGGCCGCCTTCGTGCAGATCGATGCGAATCGTAGTCGCCCCGGCGTCGAGCGCGTTATCAATCAACTCGCGCACCACCGAGGCTGGCCGCTCGATCACTTCCCCAGCGGCGATTCGCTCCACCACTTCACGCGCCAGCGGCGCGATTCGCTCCGGCATGGCGACTACCCTCCCTCGCTGGCGGCGCGCAACAGCGCCAGCGCCCTCTGCTGGAGGGCAAAGAGCACATTGATCGCCTCGATAGGCGTCATCGCGGCGATATTGGCTGACGCCAGATCGAGCGCAAGATCGCGCTCACGCTGTGCAGCTTCCTCATTGGCCTCATTCGCAAGGGACTGCGAGACGTAGGCAGCCGGAACCTCCGCGACCCGCCGCTGCGCATGGGCATGCTGCTGGAGCAGCGCCGAAGCACGCTCGGTGACGCTGGCGGGCAGGCCAGCCATGCGCGCCACCTGCACGCCGTAGCTATCGGTGCTCGCGCCCACCACGACCCGGTGCAGGAATATCGCGCCATCGTCGCGCTCGGCCACCGCCATCCGATAGACGCCGACATGTGGTAGCGTCGATTCGAGATCGGCCAACTCATGGTAGTGGGTGGCAAAAAGCGTCCGCGCGCCGACGCGATCATGCAGGTATTCGACGACGGCGCGAGCGATGGAGAGGCCGTCAGCGGTACTGGTCCCCCGGCCCACTTCGTCCAGAATCACGAGACTGCGGGCGCTGGCATGGCGCAGTATATAGGCCGTCTCGACCATTTCCAGCATGAACGTGCTCAATCCCCGCGCCAGATCATCCTCAGCGCCGACCCGTGTGAAGATGCGGTCCACCAGCCCAATGCGCGCCTGGCTGGCCGGGACGAACGAACCGATCTGCGCCAGCAGCGTAATCAGCGCGACCTGCCGCAGATACGTAGACTTGCCCGCCATGTTCGGCCCCGTCAGCAGCATGATGGCGGGCGCGTCGCCATGATCGTGCTCCTGCCGCTCTCCGCCGTCCGCCGCGCACAGTCGCGTATCGTTTGCGATGAACTCGCCGCCGTCCATGGCCAACTCGACGACCGGGTGCAGTCCCCCGATGATCTCCAGGCAAGCGTCGTCGCTGAGGGCTGGGCGCACATAGTTCCGTGCCCGCGCCACCTCGGCCAGCGCCAGCCAGACGTCTATCTGGGCCAACGCCGCTGCCGTCCGGCGCATGGGTGTCGCGGAATCGGCCAGCGAGCGCAGCACCTTGCCATAGAGCGAGCGCTCCAGCGCCTCGATCTGCTCGCTGGCGTGGAGCACCTGCGCCTCGTGCGCCTTCAACTCTGGCGTGACGAAGCGCTCGCCTGTGGAGATAGTCTGCCGCCGCTGATATTCGAGCGGCACGCGGCTCAGATTCGGCGTCGTCACCTCGATGTAATAGCCGAAGACCTTATTGAAGCCAACCTTGAGCGACTTGATGCCCGTGCGCTCGCGCTCGTCGGCCTCCAGCAGCGCGATCCACTGGCGCGCCTCGGCGGCGGTCTGCGCCAGCATATCAAGCTCGGCGTTGTAGCCGGCGCGAATCAGGCGACCTGTGCCCGTCCCCGGCTCGGCAAGTGCCCGCACGATCAACTCGCGCGCCCGTGGGCAGGCGTCGAGGTCATCGCGCAGACGAACGAGCGCGGGAGCGGTGGCATTGCGGAGCGCCCCGGCAACCACAGGCACGCGAGCGAGGGCGCTTTCCAGCCCAAATACTTCTCGCGGCACCGCCGAGCCGTGGACGATACGCGCGATCAGCCGCTCCATATCACCGAGGCCATCCAACGCGCTGGCAAGATGCTGGCGCATGGCCGTTCGCCCGTGCAATTCCGCGACGGCGTCCAGGCGCTCTTCCAGGGCAATACGGTCACGCAGCGGCTGCAGGAGCGTCCGGCGGAGCAAACGCGCGCCCATCGCCGTCTGGGTGGCGTCCAGTGTCGCCAGGAGCGTCGCGGGGGCATGCTGGCCCCCTCGGCCAGTGGAGGAGGGGAACCCCGCCGCGCCATGCGCTGGCTCGATCACTTCCAGCGCCCGCCAGGTGCGGCCATCTATCTCGACGAATCCAGCGGTATCGTACGTCTTCAAGTCGGTCAGCAACGGGAGCAGTGTGGGATTCATCCGCTCAAGATAGGCAAGGATTGCTCCAGCGGCAGCTATTGCCAGAGGCAGACGCTCGCAGCCATACGCCGCGAGTGTTGCCGCGCCGAAATGGCGGCAGAGGCGGCGTCGGGCGCTACCTTCCTCGAACCAGGTGTCGCCGCAGGGGGTGAGCGTCCATCCGGTGAGCCAATCGTTGCCTTCCGGCAACTGCTCTGGATGCGCATGCGCTCGCTCGGCAAGCAGGATCTCAGCGGGCGCGAGCCGCTCCACCTCAGCGCGCAGGGCTGCGGGCAGGCGCGATGCCTCCCACTCGACACAGGAGAACGCTCCTGTGCTTGCCTCAATCACCGCGAGTCCCGCGCCGCCGCGCGTCCCGAATTCCAGCGCGACGAGGTAATTATCGCGCCGGACAGGCACCATATTCGGCTCGACAACCGTTCCTGGCGTGAGAATGCGCGTGACTTCGCGCTGCACCAGCCCCTTCCCCGGCGGGCTGACCTGATCGCAGACGGCCACTTTGTAGCCTCGCGCCACAAGCCGCGCCAGGTACGTTTCGAGCGCGTGGGTGGGCACGCCCGCCAGCGGCACCGTCTCGTCTGACCCGTAGCTGCGCGCGGTCAGCACGATCTGTAGCTCGCGGGCGACGATGTGCGCATCCTCATCGAAGAACTCGTAGAAATCGCCGATGTTATAGGCGAGCAACGCATCCTGATGGCGCGCCTTGATGTCGAGGTATTGGCGGCGGGCGGGTGAGGTCATGGCAACTCCTCTTTGCCAGACAGCGCGCAAGCGTGGTGCGATGCGATGAACGACCGGAAGAACCCGGCCCGGCTATTGTAACACGGCCCGCGCATGGTGTTGAGATGCCAGCCGCTTCTTTCGCTGACCCTCTGCTATGGAAACCGTCGCCCGGCTCTCGCGGTTGCATATCGAACAGATTTTCCACAATGTGACGCCCCTATCCACACAGGTGGTGGATAACTAAAACACCTGTTCTAAGGAGAAGTGCCTGTCTTGACGCGATTGGCCGCAAAATGGTACACCTGTATACAGACAACCGCATAATGATCGACCGCAACGGGAGCTTGGGGGGCCAGGCTGAGAGGGTGGCAGAATCCGCCACCGACCGACGGAACCTGATCTGGGTAATGCCAGCGCAGGGAGTGAAAGAACGTTTTCACAGGGTGAGGGATGCTGGCATGCTACGTCAGCGTCCCTTTTTTCGTGCGCCTCTTCCCTTCTCCCCCTAACCTCACCCGGCTTGCGGCCACCCTTCCCTACAAAGAGAGGGGCAGAGAGCTGGAGGACAAGCGATGCATATCCCTCTGCTGGAGGCGCGTGATGTCACGATGCGCTACCGCGCTGGTGGCAGGGATGTCCTTGCCCTTCAGCATGTCTCGCTGACGGTGGACGAGGGCGAGTTCGTGGCGCTGGTGGGGCCGAGTGGCTCTGGCAAGACGACGCTGCTCTCGATCTTTGCCGGACTGGAGACGCCGACCTCTGGCACGGTCTTGCTACGAGGCGACCCAAACGCGCGTCGGCTTGGCCAGTCGGGCTATATGCCCCAGCGCGATCTCTTGCTGCCGTGGCGAACCGCGCTCGGCAACGCGCTCGCCGGACTCGAAGCGCAGGGCGTGCCGCGCGCCGAAGCCGCACAACGGGCACGCGCCCTCTTCGCGGAGTTTGGGCTTGCGGGATTCGAGCGTGCCTGGCCCGCAACACTCAGCGGCGGGATGCGGCAGCGAGTCGCCTTCGCCCGCACGGTGTTAGCCGCCCATGATCTGCTGCTGCTGGACGAGCCATTTGGCGCGCTGGACGCCCTCACCCGCACCAGCTTGCAGCGCTGGCTGGCTGACCTGTGGGAGCGTCTCCGCGCCACCTGCCTGCTCGTCACGCATGACCTCGACGAGGCGCTGTTGCTTGCCGACCGCATCTATGTCTTCTCGTCGCGCCCCGGAACAGTCCGCTTGGAGCGAGCAGTGCCGCTGGAACGGCCTCGGCGGCTGGAAATGCTCGTCCGCCCGGAAATCGTCGCTCTCAAAGCCGAGCTGCTCGCCTCGCTGCTCGATGCCGAAGCGAGAGGAGGCGCGGCATGAGGACACTGCCTGATGCGCGGGAAACCCTTGAGCAGGAGCAGGCTGGCTCTCCCAGTGTGCTACGGGCAGCAGGCGCCTGGGCGTGGCCGCATGTGCGCTGGCGTGCGCTCGCCCGCCGAACGTTGACGACAACACTTCCATCAGTGGCACTGCTCGCCGCATTGCTGCTGCTCTGGCAGTGGTACGCGAGCCTGCCGGGCGTAGACGCGCAAATCCTGCCAACTCCGCTCGCCGTCTGGAATGTGCTGGCAGGCCAGCGCGACATCCTCTGGGAGCATATGCTGGTGACGCTGCAAGAGACGATGATTGGCTTCGCGGCGGCGCTCGCGGCAGGCGTCTTCTTCGGCACCCTGATTGATTTCTCGCCGTGGCTGCGCCGTGCGATCTATCCGTTGCTGGTGACATCACAGACCATTCCGATCATCATCCTGGCGCCGTTGCTTGTGCTGTGGTTCGGCTTCGGGCTGACATCGAAATCTATCGTCGTCCTGCTCGTCTGCTTCTTTCCCATCGTCGTCGCCCTGGCCGATGGGCTGCGCTCCGCCGACCCGGAGATGATCCGGCTCTTTCGCGCGTTTGGCGCCGGGAGGTTCCGCATCTTCTGGACGGTACGGCTGCCGGGGGCGCTACCATCGCTCTTTTCGGGCATCCGCATCGCCATCGCGTATAGCGTCATCGGCGCGATCTTCGGCGAATACGTCGGTGCGAGCGCGGGCCTCGGATTCTATATGCAGCTCAAGCAACACTCGTTCGCGACGGCGGGTGTGCTGGCGGCGATTGTCGTGACAGCGCTGATGAGCATTGCATTGTTCGCACTGGTCGCGGTCGTCGAGCGGGTGGCGCTGCCGTGGTACTACCTGCAACGACAGCGTGACGGATAGCACGGCACGCGATTGGGCCAGGTTATCTGGCGATCATAATCATTGAGGAGTCGTTTTACATGGCATCATTGACACCGCTTCACCGCATGCGGCGGGCGCCGTACATGCTCTCGCTGCTGCTGCTCGTGGCGCTGCCGCTGCTGGCGGCATGTGCCGGACAGACGACATCCGGGCAGCAGTCCAGCGGCCCGACAACGCATGTCTCGCTCGCCCTCGACTGGACGCCAAACACCAATCACACGGGCATCTATGTGGCGATGCAGAAAGGCTATTACCAGCAAAACGGCATTGACCTGACGCTCACGCCCTATTCCAGCAGCATCTATCCTGAGCAGCTCGTCAGCACGGGCAAGGCGCAATTCGGCATCAGCTTCCCTGAGTCGGTGACGACCTACCGCGCGCAGAACGTGCCTATTGTCTCGATTGCGGCAATCATCGAGCACAATACATCCGCCCTGGTCACGCTCAAAAGTTCCGGGCTGGATAGCGTCGCCAAGCTCGCGGGCAAGCGCTACGCCGGTTTCGGCGCGCCCTACGAGCAGCCCGTCATCTCGGAGATGCTGAGCTGTGCGAAAGCCAGCAGTACCAACTTCCAGAACGTCACCACTCAGCTCGATCCCATCGCGGCGCTCAAGAGCGGCCAGTTCGACTTCGCCTGGATCTATCTTGGTTGGGAGGGTATCGAGGCGCAGCAGCAAGGCGCCGCGCTCAACACGTTCCCGCTGACCGACTACTGCATCCCGGATTACTCATCGCCGGTCATCATCACGAACCAGCAGTACATCCAGCAGCACCCAGATGTCATCAAGCGCTTCCTGAAGGCGACCGCCGAGGGGTACGAGTATGCCATCCAGCATCCGGACGAGGCGGCGAATCTGCTCATTCAGGGCGCGCCGAAGGGCAGCTTCGACGATGAGCAACTGGTCCACAAGAGCCAGGCGTATCTCAGCCCGCGCTACGCGCCCGACGTGAAGTGCTGGGGGATGCAATCACCAGCCTCGTGGACGAATTATCCGCGCTTCATGTTCGAGCACCACGCCATTCAGGACGCCAACGGCAACCCGATCACCAAAGAGCCGAACTACAACGCGGCGTTCACCAACGAGTTCCTGCCCGCCTGCTCGTGAGGCCATGCGCGCGTCTCCAGTCGTGCTCAATATCTGAGGTTGAGCACGACTGAAATGTCCCCATTGATCGGCTGATAGCCGCCAGTGCGCGGGGCTGGCGGCTGCTGTCGCTGCTAGCTGCCATACATGCCCACCATGCTTCCAAACTTGTCCATATCTCAGGGATGGGCAAGTTCGGAAGAGCATCACCCACCACCTTGTGTTGGCGGGTGAAATGGCTATAGCACGTCTAGCGCACGCTCGGCGAACGGGCGATCCAGCCGGAAGGGATTCTCGGCGTTGGAAATCGCGCCCGTGATGACATCCACCGTCAGGCGGCTGCCGCCCGCGCTGCCCATGATACCGTGGCCGCTATAGCCACAATTGACGTATAGCCCTTCAATGGGAGTCGTGCCGAGCAACGGCCGATGGTCCGGCGTATAAGAATATTGCCCGGCAACCAGTAGCCAGTGGCTGATATTGTGGTGCCAGACATCGCGCCAGAATGGGCTGATACGCGCGACGGCGTGATCACTCGCCGGATCGAGCAGGCCATAGGCGAACGCGAGAGATGTTGGCACATCTTCCATTGGCGGCGTCGCCGGCTCGGTTGGCGTCGTCCACAGCAGATGCGCCCCATCCAGCCAGGGCCGCCAGTGCGCCCCCGTCTCCTCGTCAATGGTCATCGGCGCATCCCTGGGCACCCCGGGAGCCTCCGGCAGAATTAGCCGCTGGCGTCGCACACAGGTAATCGGCAGGTCAAGCCCGGCCAGTCGTCCAACCTCCGCCGAGAACGGCCCAGCGGCGATGACGACGCGCTCCGTAGAGATGATTCCCCGGCTCGTCTGCACACCGCGCACCCGCCCGCCAACGACCTCGATGCCCGTTACTGTCGTCTCCAGAATGAGCGGCGCCTGGCTGGCATGAACATAGCCCATCAGCAATTTGCGTACATCGAGCCAGCCATCTCCCTGGCGGAACCGCGCACCCAACACATCCTCGCCCAGATAGGGAAACCGTCGCCGCGCCTCGTCACCATCGAGCAGCTCGACATCATCTAATCCCCACGTGCGCTGCGTGGCCACCAGCTCGTGCTGCCGCCGTACCGTTTCGGGCGTCGTAGCCACCCAGAGGTACCCCTGCTGGTGGATGCCAAGGTCATGGTCGCTCAGCCCGGTGTGGTCGGCAAAGCCCGTGTAGAAGGCGATGCCCTCGCGCACGAGTGCCATCTCTTCGGGATTATCGAACTGGGCGCGGAAAGCGCCCGTCGCTTTGGGTGTCGTGAGGGTGCCGGGCCGGCCCTGTTTCTCAAGCACAACCGGCTTTAACCCCGCCCGTGCGGCAAAGTAAGCGGTCGCCACGCCGACGATGCCACCGCCAATGATGACAAGATCCGCCGTTGCGGGAAGCTGGTCAGTATAGTGTGGGGTGGGATGAGCCACGGTGCGCTCCTTTCTGACACGCTACCGGTACGGGGTTGCGCATGCTCTGCGGTGCTTCTGCGCAAAATGAGGGTCTCTCTGCGGGCGTACACGCCAGCCTTTGGTAGAGTACTGTTGAGTCGTGAGGTTTCCCAATCGCATGCACGATCTCCTAGGGCGTCCGGGCGCCTTCATCGAGCTACGGAGCGGTTTGCGCGGTGAGGCGTTCCGGGCGTTTTTTTAACCAATTTGCCCCAGGTCGCGCTACTCGGCCATCTGCGCGGCAGTACCGCTCGACTCTTCGCCCTGATGCTTCACCTGATCCCAGGCATGGTACGAGCTACGTACCAGCGGACCGCTGTATACATTGCGGAAGCCCATCTCCCGGCCAATCCGCGCGTATTCACGGAACTCATCCGGCGGCGCGTAGCGCTCGATAGGCAGGTGCTGGGGAGTGGGGCGCAGATACTGGCCAATGGTCACGATATCCACGTCATGAGCGCGAATGTCGCGCAGCAGCTCAACGATCTCGTCGTGCGTCTCGCCCAGGCCAAGCATGAAGCCCGTCTTCGTCGGCTTCTCGGGGTACATTTCCTTCGCCCACGCCAGCACCTGAAGCGAGCGCTCATACACCGCCTGTGGCCGCACCCGCTTGTAGAGCCGCGCCACCGTCTCAACGTTGTGGTTGAAAACGTCTGGCTTGGCATCCATGACCACCTTGAGCGCCTCACGCGAGCCTTTGAAATCCGGCGTGAGCACCTCTACCGCGCAGGTAGGATTGAGGCGGCGAATCCAGCGTATCGTCGCGGCGAAGAGCGTCGCGCCGCCATCATGGAGCTCGTCGCGGTTGACCGACGTCACGACGACATGGTTGAGTCCCATCTGCGTCACCGCCTCAGCGACACGACGCGGCTCCTCCCAGTCAAGCGCCATGGGGCGGCCGGTCGCCACGGCGCAAAAGCCGCAGCTACGGGTACAGACGCTGCCAAGAATCATGAACGTGGCCGTGCGGTTGGCCCAGCACTCACCCATATTCGGGCAGCGTGCCTCCTCACACACCGTGTGCAGCGATTTGCTGCGCATCAGTTGCTTCAGGTCATTGTAGTTATCACCAACGGGCAGGCGCACACGCAGCCAGTCGGGGCGACGCTCAGGGAGAACGGCCATAGCGAAAATCCTCTTGTCTCAGTCGCATTGCGCGCTAGGCCAACTCATCCCGGCCAGCGCATCTTTTCCGCATTGTAGCAGCGCGTGGGATACCACCGCAAGCCAGGCGAGCGCGATTCTTAACCGTCCATTCGCTTCTTCATGGGGCCATCGCAAACCTTCCGACAGAAAACTGACGACTATCGGCCAGCTGCATGCGGTACGCTCATGCGGACTGACCATCGTCTGACATACCCGGAGACCAGGAGCACATCATATATGAGCGATACACTCGCGCCAGGGTACATGTATCGGCCGCCGACGGAGGATGATATTCCCGGTGTCCTCGGTGTTATGAACGCCTTCGAGACGTTCTTCGCCGGCCACGCGGACGATTACACACCCGATGACATCCGCGACGATTGGAGCCATCTCACTCTGCAAACAGACGCCTGGGTATTTTTCGCGCCGGATGGCAGCATGGCTGGCTATGGCACCGAGACAAACAGGGGCTACGGCCTGCTTCAGCTCGATGGCTATACCCATCCGGAGCATCGGGGCAAGGGTGTTGGCTCGACGATTCTCGCGCTCGCGGAGGCGCGCGCCGCCACACAGGTGGAACTTCAGCCCGAAGGGGTGCGGGTAGTGGTCTACAACAGCGTCCTGATCGAAGACACTGCCGCGCATGCCCTGCTCGAAGCGAAGGGCTACCACCTCATCCGCACCCACTGGCGCATGAGCATCGAGATGGACGCGCCGCCGCCTGAGCCTGTCTGGCCCACTGGCATCACTGTGCGTACCTTCATCCCTGAGAAAGACGAGCGGACCACCTTCGACGCCGTCGAAGAGGCATTCCAGGACCACTGGGGCCACACACCACGGAAATACGACGAGTGGCTTGCCCACACCACCCGTCCAGGGTTCGATCCCTCACTCTGGTTCCTCGCGTTCGATGGCGCCGATATCGCGGGCACGTCCCTCTGCCGGATGCGTCCCTCCGGCGGCTGGGTTGGCTGGCTGGCAGTACGGCGTCCCTGGCGGAGGCATGGGCTAGGGTTAGCGCTGCTCTACCAGTCATTTGGCGAGTTCTACCGGCGTGGCGTGACCAGCGTTGACCTGGGCGTGGACGCGCAGAGCCTGACCGGAGCGACGCGGCTCTACGAACGCGCAGGGATGCATCCCACCATTCGCATCGCCACCTTTGTCCGCGAGCTGCGCCCCGGCGTGGATATGAGCGTGCAGGAGCTCGCTCAACCCGAGGCATAGGAGACCTCTTCGCGAGCGGGTGGGCAATACCGCTGGCAAGCGCATCTGGCTGTGAGATCCACCGGCATCCACAGCCGATCCTGGGTCACGCCATACTCTGCGCCTACCCTCTACGCCGACCTCGCATCACGCAATCTGTATACCTCCCCTGGCGCCGGGAGGGAGGACCCCCTATCTCCAACCATCCCTCTCTGGGCGCTGCGTATTTCTGCTGAACAATGAGGAGGCAGATTGACATAGAGTGCTCGATTGGGTAGCATTGCAACATTATCAAAGGAGTAGAAATTGAAGCAGCTTCAAAGAAAGGAGTAAAACAACCGGCCAATTTTCCTCGCTAGACGCTTGAGCCAGCATGCGTGCATGCCCTCGCGTACCGACAATGAAATACAGCTCGAAAGGAGCATTGCCTGTGGCAACCAACGCTGGCCCGCAACGCCTTCCGAATCGCTGGATCATTGTTGTCGCTGCAGTTATCATGCAGCTTTCACTCGGTGCCGTCTATGCATGGAGCGTCTTCGTAAATCCTCTACGAACCGCTCACGGTTGGTCTGCCACGGAGGTCACGCTGACCTTCACCATCGCCATTGCTGTCCTCGGTATCGGCGCCGCCATTGGCGGTTTCTGGATGGATCGCGTAGGCCCGCGGTTCGTCGCCACCGTTGCCGGAGTCTGTTATGGTCTGGGCGTTCTCCTGGCTGGATTCTCTGGCAATAGCCTGCCCATTCTCTACATCACCTACGGCGTGCTTGGTGGTTTGGGCATGGGCCTCGGCTACATCGTCCCAGTCGCCACACTCGTGAAGTGGTTCCCCGACAAGCGTGGTGTGGTTACCGGCCTGGCAGTCATGGGCTTCGGCGGTGGCGCCGTTATCGCGGCTCCCGTCGCAACATCGCTCATCAGCGCAGCCGGCGTCAGCCAGACGTTCATCATCCTCGGAATTGTCTATCTTATTCTCGTCGTCGCCGCGGCACAGTTCTACGCGGATCCACCCGCTGGCTATACGCCTCCTGGGTGGGTGGCTTCGGCCCGCGTCGCGGCACAGCGAGCCACCAAAGATTTCGCGCCACGCGAAGCGCTCACGCGCGGTCAGTGGTATGTGCTCTGGGCGATTCTCGCGCTCAACGTCAGCGCAGGTATCGCGATCATCTCGCAGGCCAAGCCGCTGGCACAGAGTGTCGGAGCGAGCGCGGCAGTCGCGACGGGCTTCGTCAGCTTCATCTCGATCTTCAACGGTCTGGGCCGCTTCGCCTGGGCCTCGTTCTCCGACCTGATTGGGCGGCGCCAGGTCTTCATCGCGATGTTCGCGCTGCAAGTGGTGATCTTCCTGATTCTCAGCACCCTACCGGCCTTCGTGATCTTCGCGCCGCTCGCATGTATCGTCGCCCTGTGTTACGGCGGCGGCTTCGGCACCATGCCCGCCTTCACCGCCGACTACTTCGGCCCCAAGCGCGCCGGCGCCATCTACGGCACGATGCTCACCGCCTGGAGCGCAGGCGGCGTGCTTGGCCCGATTCTGATCGCCCAGGTCATCGACCGCACCCACGGATATGGCCCGGCGTTCATGATCATCGCCGTGATTATGTTTGTCAGTATCGCGCTGCCGCTCTTCGTGCGCACACCCAGGGCTGCGAAGGAGGTTGCGCCAAGTGGGCAGGCGCAAGTGACCCCCGGATAGTGGTAGAGTAAGTAGCACGCTTGCGCTGTCTGCGGGCGTGCTGATGACGTGTATGTGGCCTGCGCCAGACACCGAGAGCTGGATTGCATCGGTGGCTGGCGCTGTCCCATAGGTGTATCACGGCACGATAGATCGGACGTGTAGTGCGTGAATGGGCCTACGTGCCCGTCCGCGCGGAGTCAGCGTTGACGTAGCTCTTGAATGATCGAGGTAGGCTCATATGGCAAAGCTCATCGCACCCTCGCTCTGGGCGGGATGGAAGCCCTTCGGCATCGGCGAGACCAAGCCGCACCACTTCACTGAGATCGCCAAGACTGCCTGGGAGAACAAGCGTCACCCGCTCTACGCCTGGCGCATCCTCAATCGTGGTGTCTGCGACGGCTGCGCGCTCGGCACCACTGGCATGAGCGACTGGACGATAGACAGTATTCACCTCTGCACCATCCGCCTGAATCTCCTCAAGCTCAACACCATGCAGGCCCTGCCATGGCAGCGGCTGACGCAGGACGTTGCCAGGCTGAAGAAGCTCTCCAGCGCTGAGCTGCGTGACCTGGGCCGACTGCCCTATCCAATGGTGCGCCGCCGCGGCGATGCCAACTTCACGCGCGTCTCCTGGGATGAAGCTCTCGACCTGATCGCCGGACGTATCCGCGAGACTCCCCGCGAGCGGCTCGCCTTCTACCTGACATCACGCGGATTGACCAACGAGGTCTACTATGTCGCGCAGAAGGCCGCCCGCTTCATCGGCACCAACCACGTAGACAACTCCGCCCGCGTCTGCCATTCGCCGAGCACCGTCGCGCTTGGCCAGACGGTCGGCGTTGGCGCCTCTTCCTGCTCCTACAAGGACTGGATCGGTACCGACCTGATCGTCTTCATCGGCAGTAACGTCGCCAACAACGAGCCTGTGACGACCAAGTACCTCTATCTTGCCAAGAAAGAGGGCACGAAGATCGCGGTCGTGAATCCCTACAAAGAGCCGGGCATGGCGCGCTACTGGGTACCCTCCTCGCCAGAGAGCGCCGTGATGGGCACCAAGCTGATGGACGACTTCTATCCGGTTAGCACGGGCGGCGATATCGCCTTCCTCAACGGCGTCCTCAAGTATCTGATCGAACAGGACTGGGTAGATCACGAATTCATTGACGCGCACACAATCGGCTGGGATGAGGTCAAGACGACGCTGGCCGGACAGGACTGGGAAACCCTCGAACGCTATAGCGGCCTCAGCCGCGACGACATGCGCCGCTTCGCCGAGATGGTTCACAAGGCCAGGAGGGGCATTATCGTCTGGAGCATGGGCGTCACCCAACACGAGTTCGGCGCGGGCAATGTCCGCGCGATTGTCAACCTCGCCCTGTCTCAGGGCTGGCTCGGCAAGGAGCATTGTGGCGTCGTGCCCATCCGCGGCCATAGCGGTGTGCAGGGTGGCGCGGAGGTAGGCGCGGTGCCGAATCTCTTCCCTGGTGGCAAGCGTGTCAATCCCGAAAACTCCGCACTCTTCGCCGAGCAGTGGGGCTTCGAGCCGCCCACCTGGCCAGGGATGATGGCCGGACAGATGATCGATGCGGCCTATGATGGCGATTTGGATATCCTGTATTGCAGTGGCGGTAACTTCCTTGAAGTGATGCCCGACCCCGCTTACGTCGAAGAGGCGCTCAACAAGCTCTCGCTCCGCGTCCATCAGGACATCTATCTCACCACCCAGATGCTCCTTGACCCCGCTGATACTGTCGTCCTGCTCCCGGCACGCACCCGCTACGAACAGCCCGGCGGCGGCACGGAAACGACGACCGAGCGGCGCATTATCTTTTCCCCCGAAGTGCCCGGCCCTCGCATCGGTGAAGCGCGCACAGAGTGGGAGATCTTCCAGGATGTCGCCTCGCGCGTCTGCCCGGAGAAGCGAGACCGTATCATCTTCAAGGATGCCCAGGCCATTCGTGATGAGATTGCCCGGGTCATGCCGAACTATGCCGGGATCGAGAAGCTTCGCAAGGCGGGCGATCAGGTGCAGTACGGCGGGCGCTTCCTCTACGCCAATGGCCAGTTCAAGACGCCGGACGGCAAAGGCCACTTTAG
>DASUWS010000332.1:0-6952 GCA_036378295.1 Ktedonobacterales bacterium | reverse complement strand
AAGACGGAGCGAGCAGAAGAACGCGTACAAACAGCTATCGCGGGTCCAAGACCTCCCATCTGCGAGCGTTTATTAAGGGGACTGAATAGAAGCGGTCGCATACGCTTTCCATCTACTAGCATCTCTCGTATCGTTCAAGTGGAAGGAGCAGTTGCCATGCGCTTCACAGGCGGCATCTTCGACATCGATGGCGTTGTCCTCGCCACCCCTCACGAACGGGCATGGCGCGATGCGCTCGAGCAACTCATGGCCGGACCGTGGCGCGACCTCGCTCCAGGCACTGACTACTCAGTAGGCCGGTTCACCAACGCCGTTTACCAGGAACAAGTCGCCGGCAAGCCACGAGAAGCCGGAGCCGCCGCCGCCCTTGCTTACTTCCATATCTCCGACCCCGATGGCAGCCGCACCCGCCAGTATGCTGATCTCAAGCAGCGCCTGCTTGAACAACTCGCTGCCGCCGGCGAGTTCCATGCCTACGATGACGCCTTGCGCTTTCTGCTGCGCCTCAAGGCTTCCGGCGTGCGCACGTGCGCTGCCTCCTCCTCGAAGAATGCCGATGCCTTCCTACGCGCCATTGCTATCGACGCTTTTTGCGTTCAGCACGGCCTTGCGTACCCTTTCGTCTCGGAGAAGACTACGCTGCTCGATCTCTTCGATGCCAATGTGGATGGCGCGGACGTCCCCCACGGCAAGCCAGCTCCCGACCTCTACCTTGCCGCAGTCGCAGCGCTTGGCGAGGATCCGGGGCGCTGTTTCGTTGTGGATGATGCCCCAGTGGGCATCCAGGCGGCTAAGGCCGGAGGCATGTATGCCATCGGCGTCGCTCGCCACGACGATGCGGCGCTGCTATATGCCGCCCAGGCCGACGTCGTCGTGGAGCGGCTGGATGCCCTCGACCCTGCGGCGCTCCACTGATAATGCTCGGATGATACATTACGGAGGATCGTCTAATGCAGTCATCAAGCAGCCCCACTCGTCCGATGACTGGAATTGGGCCGAGAGGCACACGGGCCACCAACCAGAGCAGCAGCACAGCGGACGATGTGAGTGATACTCAGGAGATACTATGGTGGAGACCAAGACGATTCTGACCGTGAACTGCGGGTCATCGAGCTTGAAGTTTGCGCTGTACCGCGCGCGGCAACGTACTCATCGCGCCGTCTCACAACTATCCCAGACTTCCCAGGGCTGGCAGGAGACACAGCGCTATGCTGGAGTAATCGAGCGGATCGGCATGGCCGATGGGCTATTTCATGTCACCGGTACTCATGCCAATGCTCAGGCGCAGCCCGTTGCCAGGCAACCCGTTCAGGTGCACGATCACTCGGCTGCGCTCCACTATGTCCTTGACTGGCTGGAACCGCGGATGGATGGCCATCCGCTTGATGCCGTGGGCCACCGTGTCGTGCATGGCGGTTCAGCCTATGAGCAGCCCCAGCACATCACTTCGGAGGTCATCGAGACACTGCGCCGGATTGCTCCTCTGGCGCCGCTGCACATGCCAATTGAGATCGCCGCCATCGAGACAATCCGCGCGCGCTACCCATCGCTGCCACAGGTTGCCAGTTTCGATACCGCGTTTCATCGCACCATGCCGCGCATAGCTCAACTGTTCGGGTTGCCGCGCACTCTTCTAGACGACGGTGTTCTGCGCTACGGTTTTCATGGGCTCTCCTATGAATACATTATGAACGAGTTGGAGCGGGAAGCCAGCGATGCCAAGAAATCGCTCGCCGAGTATGCTGGGCAGCGAATCGTCATAGCACACCTGGGCAATGGTGCCAGTATGGTGGCGGTCCACGATGGCCGTAGCGTTGATACGACAATGGGGCTGACGCCCATCGGCGGACTGGTGATGAGCACGCGCAGTGGCGATCTCGACCCAGGTGTGCTGCTCTACCTGCTCGATGCCAAACAGATGACCTCTGTCGATATCCGACAGCAGGTTGAGCAGGCGGGTGGCCTGCTCGGTGTCTCTGGCAGAAGCGCCGATATGCGCGAGTTGCTCGACCAAATGGCGCATGATACCTGGGCCGAGGAGGCGGTTGCACTCTTCTCCTACTCAGCTAGAAAGCATCTAGGCGCACTGGTGAGTGTGCTGGGCGGGATAGACACCCTGGTATTTACCGGCGGGATAGGTGAGCATGCCGCCACGGTGCGGCACCGAATTTGCGGCGACCTGGGCTATCTGGGACTCAAGCTTGACCCTGCGCGCAACGCCACCGACGCGCCCATTATTTCCCTGGAGAACGGCCCGGTCGCCGTCCGTGTGATCCACACGAACGAGGAATTGATGATCGCCCGGCATACTCTACATGCCCTCAGCGTCATATGACTGGCTGGCTGACGCTGGACATATGAGCGAGAGTCCCCACCCTGGCAGGAAGCCGCAGAGGCAGAGGAGGACGAGCACATGGCTACTGGCCAAGATTACGCCAGCTACATCTTCGATCCAACCATTTCGAGCACCGTACTCACCCGTTCGCGGCGAGGCCAGCGCCAGCGCCGATCCCACGACGCCCATGCTACAGCCCGCGCATCTGGCCCGCTCGCGCCCGAGCAACTGGAGCGCATGCAGCATTACTGGCAGGCGGCAAACTTTCTCACTATCGGGCAGATCTATCTGCAAGCCAACCCGCTGCTCCGCGAGCCACTTCGGCCCGAGCACATCAAGCCACGCCTGCTCGGCCATTGGGGAACATCGCCAGGGCTGAGTTTCATCTATATCCATCTCAACCGGCTTATCACCGAGCGCGACGCCAACGTCATCTATCTTGCCGGACCCGGCCATGGCGGCCCAGCAATCGTCGCGAACGTCTATCTCGAAGGCACCTACTCCGAGATTTACCCACACATCTCGCGAGATATCGAAGGTATGCAGCGCCTCTTCCGGCAGTTCTCAACACCTGGCGGCATACCAAGCCACGTCAGCGTGCAGACCCCGGGCTCCATTCACGAAGGTGGAGAGCTGGGGTACGTGCTGACCCATGCATTCGGCGCCATCTTCGACAACCCCGACCTCATCGCGGTGGCAGTGGTGGGCGATGGAGAGGCCGAGACTGGCCCGCTCGCCGGCTCCTGGAAGGGTACCAGTTTCCTCAACCCCGCCCGCGATGGCGCCGTCCTGCCGATCCTGCACCTCAACGGCTACAAAATCAGCGGCCCCACTGTGCTGGGACGGGCCAGCGATAAAGAGATTCGCGCGCTGCTCGAGAGCAACGGCTACGAGGCGCATTTCATCGAGGGCGACGAGCCCGCGGACATGCATCAACGTTTCGCGGCCACGCTCGACGCCTGCTATGAGCGTATTCGCTCTATTCAGCATCAGGCCCGCGCAGGCGCGACGAGTGGCAGTTCCGCAGAAGGTGAGACAACATCCGGCAACGGGCGGCTCGCGGCATCGGTGCGCGGCGAGGAGGTGCGCTGGCCAGTTATCGTCTTGCGCACGCCCAAAGGCTGGACTGGTCCAAAGGTGGTTGATGGCAAGCCTGTGGAAGGAACTTTCCGCGCGCATCAGGTGCCGCTCGCAGAGGTGAAAACGAACCCTGAGCACCTGGCACAGTTGGAAGCGTGGATGCGCAGCTATGAGCCAGAGCGGCTCTTCGACGAACATGGCGCCCTGCTCC
Source organism: Ktedonobacterales bacterium (assembly GCA_036378295.1). GTDB lineage: Bacteria > Chloroflexota > Ktedonobacteria > Ktedonobacterales > JADMIN01 > DAHUXT01. Next base: position 3,326 of record DASUWS010000332.1, on the reverse strand, counting down.
ATGAACTGGCTGAACTGGCGCCCAAAGGCGCGCGCCGTATGGGCGCCAATCCCCATGCCAATGGCGGTACACTTACGCAAGACCTGGCACTACGCCCCTACAAGTCTTATGCCGTACCAGTGCTAAAGCATGGCTCTGACTCCTACGAAAACACACGTCCGCTGGGTGCCTGGATGCGTGATATCTTCGTTGACAACGCGCAAGCGGCCAATTTTCGGCTCTTCTCCCCGGATGAGATGAACTCGAACCGTCTCGACGATGTCTTCGCTGTGCAGGATCGCTGCTTCGTCGGGAAGACGCTGGAGATAGATGACCATATCTCACCCAATGGCCGAGTCATGGAGGTGCTCAGCGAGCATTTGTGCGAGGGCTGGCTGGAAGGGTATACGCTGACCGGACGTCATGGCCTCTATGTGACGTATGAAGCGTTCGCGATGATCTCCTCCTCGATGACGGTGCAGCACACCAAATGGCTGGAGGCAGGGATGCGCCTGCCCTGGCGCGCGTCCGTGCCCTCACTGAACGTGCTGTTGACCTCGACGGCCTGGCGCAATGACCACAATGGCTTCAGCCATCAGGGGCCGGGCCTGATCGACGTCATCCTCTCCAAGCGCGGCAGCGTCTCCCGCATCTACCTGCCGCCCGACGCGAACTGCCTGCTCTCGGTCGCGGATCACTGCCTGCGCAGCCGCAGTTACGTCAATCTGATCGTCATCGACAAGCAGCCACATCTGCAGTACCTGCCAATAGAGGAGGCGATGGAACACTGCGCGCTTGGCGCGTCCACCTGGCACTGGGCCGGGACCGAGACAGTTGAGCCGGATGGCACGGGCAACGCAGACGTCGTGCTGGGATGTGCGGGCGACGTGCCCACGCTGGAGACGCTAGCCGCGGCGGAATGGCTGCGCGAGCAAGTGCCTCAGCTCAAGACGCGCGTCGTCAACGTGGTGGACCTGATGACGCTCTTCCCTCCCGACCAACACCCACATGGCATAAGTGAGCAGCGATTTGTCACACTGTTTACTGAGAATAAGCCAGTGATCTTCGCATTTCACGGCTACCAGCGCGCCATCCATCAACTACTCCACGGGCGCACTAATCCCGAGCGCTTCCATGTGCGCGGCTTTACCGAGCAGGGGACCACAACGACGCCATTCGATATGGTGATTCTGAACGGGATGAGCCGCTACCATCTTGCTATGGAGGCGATCCGCCGTTCACGTGAGATTGTTCCGCAGGCAGCGCGACTCATAGCCCACCTTGAAGATCTGATTGCTCAGGCAGTGCAGTATTCGGAGGAGTATTTCCAGGACCTTCCAGCTATCCGCGACTGGCATTGGGACATCGCAAGGGGGTAGCGCCAGCAGCAGCATGGCACTCCGAAGTGAGCAGGGAGACGTGATGCGATCATTTGTATTTCTCACGGGCTGGCAGAAGCAGGTTGGCATCCACGACAGGTGCAAAGAAATCCCTAATACCGAATCTGTTTTGGTCGTTGTCATTCGCCCCCTCCCGGCCCTGTAGGCCACCCTCCCCTCCACGGAGAGGGATTCCAGCACGGAGATCTGGCTCCCCTCCCCGCATCGGGGAGGGGCTGGGGGAGAGGGCTGAATCCGCAGATACTAACATTCCAAGCGAATTGCGTATAAGATGCTGCACACCCTCAGCACCACGTCTGGCGCGAGAACGGAACGAGCCTGGTATAGTCCGCTGAGGAGATCACAACGCGCACTCTCGCCATGCCTCCTCAATGAACGGGAGACGCAACGAGGTGAACCAGCACATCCGGTGATGAACGCCGGCTCTGTGTAACCTCAAAGCCATCGTGGCCCTTGAAGCGTGCCAACGGCTGGTAGATACAGAAGGGATATCACGGCAGGGTTATCAGCCCCAGCTCAACCTTGAGACGGATGATGCGATGGACTGATGCATGGAGCTGCGCCGACGAAATGCGGCCAGATTGGACGGCCTCTGTCATCTTCGTGACCACCGCCTGCAACTCAGTCTGGGAGAGCGGGCACAGGAGAAGATCGTCCCCGGCGAGGAAGGCGCGTACACTCGCCTCGGCAACCGCCTGTGTCGGGTCGCTGTAGCCCTGCTGTTGCATGTAGATGAGCAGTCCCTTCGCGCCCAGCGCATCGGTGACGATGACCCCCTGGTAGCCGAGTTGGCCACGTAGCACCGCGGTTACCAGGTTCGGTGAGAGTAGGGCCGGATTGCGGGTATCAAACGCGGGTACCATTACGGTGGTGACCATGATCATCCCGGGCTCGTGGCCAAGTAGCGCATGGAATGGTGCGAAGTCGACCGCGTTCATCTGGGCTTGGCTGGAATTGATGGTTGGCAGCACAAAATCCGGGTTACCCGTAGCAGCGCCCAGTCCGGGCCAGTGCTTGAGCGTGCCCGCGATGCCGTGCTGCTGCAGGCCGTCGAGAAAGGCGCCAGCATACGCAGTGACTGTGCTGGCCGTTGTGCCGAACATACGGCTCGATCCCTCGCCACCGCCCTGGTCGACATCGGCCACAGGGGCGAAGTCCACGTTGAGCCCGAGGGAACGCATGCGCCCGGCATCCGTCTGTGCCTGCGCATAGGCATTCCGAGGGTTACCGGTAATGGCCAACTGGCGCGCTGAGGGGGTCGGCCCATAGTACGGCGCTAACCGATCGACGGTCCCACCCTCCTCATCGATGGCTAGTAGCAGGCTCCCGGCACGGTTGGCGTGACTCTGCATGGCTTGGTCAAGTTGCTTCAGGCTAGCGGCTGTCGGCGGCTCGGTGGGTCCGCCATTGCAGCTCGTGTAGATGATAGCGCTGCCGACATCCCATACCGTGAGCGCCTGGTTCAGGTCGGCATTATAACCAGCCGTGCAGACCGCCATCATCAAGGTCTGGCCGATGAGTTGGGTGGTCGACAGGCTCGCGAGATAGGTGTCGATGCGCTGGTCCAGTGAGACGGTGGTGACGGTCGCGATGTTAAGGTGATGTGCCGGATCCGTGCCCGTCCAGGACACCAGCACCCGGCCTATGTTGCCGACATAGCCCAGCGACGGCCCACCCAGCGCCGATTCGTCAAGGACCACCTTGTTGTTGCTCAAGGGCCATTGGGGGAAGCTTGGTGTGTCGCGCACGTTTACCGAGTGCGCCGAGTTGGTGCCTGTCCACGCCATCCAGTAGGTGGGCATGCCAGCGCTGGAAGCCGCGACGGCAAAGCCACTGGGGCCAACAGCGCTCGTTTCATCTAGGGTTTGGGCCTGGCTCCAACTCACCCCATCACTGGAGGTGGCGAAGGTCAGTTGGCCCGCGGGGCTGCTAGTGGCCCAGGTCAGC
>DASUWS010000331.1:0-13385 GCA_036378295.1 Ktedonobacterales bacterium | reverse complement strand
GCCCGCCTCACCAGGCTCGGTAGTGCAGGCGAGATCGGTTGGCGTGCCGTCGTTCATATCCGGGCTGGCGCAGAATACGCCACGTATGCATGATCCGTCAACCCGAGGCAAACGGATAGACAGGCGCACCGTCGTGACGGTGGCAGGAGTCGGCTGGAACACATTCCAGTGGGCGTGGGACACGGCCGTGAGATTGATGAAACTGAGCACCCAACATCGCCCGCGTGATTGTCCAGTCGGCTCCAGGAACAGCCGTAGTTGAAAGCCGATTCCCCGGAGCGGGCGAATCGCGAGGTTCTGCCTGTGAGTGCAGCCATGCGATTCGCCGCCCACGCATATAGGCCGTATACTTGGGCATCAACACGAGAGGAACTGTTGCGTGTCCTGGCTCTGGGTGCTTTCGGTATAGTCCGTCGGGATCGTCTGTGCCAGCAGGGCATCGGTCGAGGTATCGGATGTGAGATACTCGACCATCGTGTAGCGCAGACAGCTCAGCGGACCCGTCCCCGCGATTGGGCCACCCTTTTGGATACTCGCGCGCGCATCGACCACCATCGCGACTACCTGGTGTGACACCACATCAACATAGATATGGGTACGCTTGGGTGCGTTCGTCCAGACTAGATCATAGACCCGGTGGCCCTTCGCATAGTTGGTTTCACCCACGTACCAGAGGATGCCAGTGTTGAGATAGGTATTCGCCAGATAGAACAGCTGCGGCAACGAGGTATTGTTCAGGTCCTGGCTTTGTTCCGCTGGAAGCAACGGCAACCAGCTAAACGTCGAGTCCACGTCGTTCAGGTGGAGCAAGCGCTGCCCGCTGGCGATATCTGTGTAGATCGTCGGTCCGTTGGACCCTAGCGCATATATGGTGCGCACCTGGCACGGGTCCGCGGTTGAAGCGCATGGAGCCCGGTATACCTCTTCACGCCAGGCGACCGAACCATCGCTATTGAGCGCAACCGCCGTATAGTGGGCCACCTTGTCCTGTATTGACAGTGGCAGAATGCGCGCGGTCGTCTCTCCAGGCGCGACAGGCATCGCCTTGTACGGCGCATCCATCGAGAGGCTGATCAGGCGCAACGTCGTCTTGCCAACGGCGGCCTGCGCGCCATTCGCCGGGACCGACATGTCGAGCGCAACCACCATCCCCGCCCGTATCTGTCCGAAGGCCAGGTTCTTCGGGGCGTCGTTCCTCCGTATCGGTCGCCAGGGAGAATTCCCTATCTGCCACGCCGCCGCTGAGGTGGTGGAGAAATCGGCATAGTCCGGCAGCCCGATCCGCGCAGGCGCCTCATGGAGATGAATGGTATTGGCCGGGCTGCCAATACTCCAGACAATATCGAGCACATGTTCGTCGATTTCGGAATCAGGCGGACCAATATTGACATGGGTAAGCGTTGCCCCATCAGGCAAATAGCTCGGCAAGATCGGCCTGAACGATAGCTGGGCCTTGATCGCATCCACCAGCACCTGAGTATGCGCCAGCGTCTCAGCTCCGGGAGCCGGAGTGGGCGTGGACTGATTCGTAGGAGAAAAGACGATGTCTTTACTCGGCAGCCAATGGAATGTTACCAGGGTGACGCTGACCAGGAGCAACGCGGCGATGGCCGGAAGCGCGACCGATATCCACCGCGAGCGCTGCGTCGGCCTGATATATCTGGGCGATGACCTGTCACCCGCCGGCATATCCAACTCCGTCAGCTTATGCTTGAACGAAGTCAATTTCCACGCTGGCTGCACGGCACGCCGGCGCTCCATCTGCTCGTCCTCAGCGGCAACAGCCAGCAGAATCTCGTCGAGCATCTCCGGCGATGGTGCGCTCCGTGGCAGATCGGCGAGCAGCGTATCAATCGCGGCATAGCGTGCGAGGGTCGCTGAACAGGCCTCACAGGATGCAACGTGCTCGGCAACCTCGGACCAAAGTGGCTCCGACAACTCGCCATCCGCAAATGCGGACAGATATGGCGCAACGTCCTCACAACGCATGGTCGTCTCTGCACTCATCGCGAACCCTCGCCTCGTAACGCGTTGTAATGGCGGCCAAAGAGATCGCGGGCTCGCGTCAGACGCACAGCGGCAGCCCCCGGACTGATGCCCAGGATGTCCGCGATTTCACGATACGAAAGACCTTGCGCGCTGTGGAGCATCAGACACACCGCATATTTCGGCGGCATCTCGCGCAGCGCGCCAGCGATATGATCGCGCTCGGCCACCTGATCGATGGGCGCCGAGCTACCGGGATTGGCCACCTCGCGTGCTGGAGTATGATCGCCATCGTCCGACTCGCCTCCGAGCGGGACCGCGATGCCAAAGATACGCCGCGTGCGCGAGCGGCGCCGGAGCTGATCCATGCACAGATTCGTGGCGATGCGGTAGAGCCACGATTTGATGCGCGCTGGATCGCGCAGCTCAGCGAGATGTCCATGCACGCGAATGAAGACCTCCTGGGTAATGTCGTCAGCATCTTCCATGTTACCCAGCAGGCGAGAAGCGTAGCTGTGAATCTGCCCACTATATTCGTGATAGACGGCTGTGAGCAGGGCCTCTTTCTCTTCGCGCGCGACAGCCGCCTGCTCCTTACTCTGGCTCATCACGTCGGACTGCTCCCACTCGGAGACGACGCTAGCCGATGGCGCGACGACACGTAGCGCACTGCGCATCTTTCCGTGCATACTTGTCTGAGCTTTACCCTGCCACGCGACAGGAAGCCGTTCCAGCATACTTCTGCCTTTGCCTGGAGTAGCCAGGGCCTGACGAATCGACCCTGACACTTCGACGCGCAATGAAGTGCCAGATTTACGGCCATCGCTCGGATTATCCTCTCAAGCTGTGCAATGTCTACCGTGCTGTAGCATACCATACAAGGCTTCGCGCTCCTGGTCCCCGCGGGTTAGATGTGTGTATCCTTCCCGGGTTTACGCCCCAAGCAATGACGGCAGGCGAAACGCCAGACGCATATCGCCATTGAGATCCAGATCGCCATCGAGAACACTCGTAGCGCTCCGAGTCCACTCGACACTCGGCTCGCTCATTTCGACCCTCCCTCGGCCTCCTCTGATGCCGACGCGCGCAAAGAGGTTGTCTGGCCGGGACTTCTGCTGCTCGCACGCTCGTCCGAGGATTCTGGCTCAAACGCTATGGGCTGGCGAGACTGGCGGCGGCGCGCTGCCGTCGTCGCCTCGGTGGACGCGGCTGATGTGCCCGACGGCGCGGCGCTTCGCTGCTCCTGCTCTGCCAGGAAGGCCTCGGCCAGCCGGACAGCCTCTTCGCGGTCATCAGGGGCCAGCTGGCCATCTATCACCAGGCCAAGGAGATAGTCTTTCAGCGGCCGCAGCCAGGGTCCCGGCCCACGGCCAAAGATGCGCATCAGGTCATTGCCATCCAGCGGGCTACGAATCGGGACGCGCTCGGCCTCTTCGCGCAGCCGCTGGCAGCGCTCCTCCAACTCGTTCACGCGCATCACCGCCCGCGAGACTTTCTCCGGGCGATAGCTCGTAATATCGGCGCGCGAGAGATCGAGCAGATCATGAAGCCCATCACCAGCGTCGAGCATCAGCCGGCGTACCGCGCCGTCGGTCCACTCTGGCAGATAGGCATTAGCGCGCATATGCAGCCGCACCAAACGGCTCACATATTCGATGAATGGCCGGTCGAACTTGAGACGGTGCAGAATCTCGCGTGTCATGCTCGCCCCGACATCCTCATGCCCGAAGAAGTGGACTTTGCCATCCTCGACGGAGCGCGTGCGCGGCTTGGCGATATCATGCAGCAATCCTGCCCAGCGCGTGGCGGGCCGGGGCGGTGTCCGCTCGACCACGCGCAGCACATGCTCATACACATCCTTGGAATGGGCTGGCTTCTGGCTGACGCCGCGCAATTCCAGCACTTCCGGCACAATCCACGGCATCAGGCCAAAATCAACCAGCAGCCGTAGGCCGCGCGCCGGGTATTCCGTCACCAGCAGCTTGGTGAATTCGTCGCGGACGCGCTCGCGGCTGATACGGGCAAGCGTTGGCGCCTGAAGCGCAATTGCTTCCGCTGTGGCTGGCTCGATCTCGAACCCCAGTTGAGCGGCGAAGCGCGCGGCGCGCAGCAGGCGCAGAGGGTCTTCCTCAAAGCGATGTACCGGGTCGTCTCCGACGGCGCGAATCAGGCCACGTTCGAGGTCCTCTCTGCCGCCGAACGGGTCAACGATCTCCCCAGTCAATGGATCACGCGCCATCGCGTTGATGGTGAAATCGCGCCGCAAGAGGTCACCTTCGAGCGAATCGCCAAAGGTGACTTCCGGCTTGCGTGAGCCATCAACATATACGTCGCTGCGATACGTGGTAATCTCGACCACATCAACGTCACCGCTGGTTTCCGCCACCAGCGCGGCAGGCATTGGACTCGCGCCCGCGGTGCTATGCGCGGGAGCCTCCGTCGTATCTGGCGCGCCAGCACGACGATAATGCGCGCGCACGGTCCCAAACTGCTCGCCGACCGTTATCAGGGCATCAGGATGCGTTTGGGCAATCAGCCGCCTGATTTCATCGGGACGGGCATTCGTGGTCAGATCAATATCTGGCGAGGTCGGGCGGCGCAGCAATAAGTCGCGCACGGTGCCGCCCACCATGTATAACTCTTTGTTGGCAGCGCGGAATATCCGCGCAAGTGTCATCAGCAACTCTAGCATGAACTCGCTATTTCTCTACTCACACGGCGCCATCCTGGCGCTTGTGGTGGCCCTGGTCTGGTTCGTTTGGCCGGTTGGGTGCGCACCTGACGGCGAGCAGCCACCCGCGCCTGCTCTCGCGCCGCTCAGCGATGGCCCATCACCCACGCGGCAATATGGGTATCAAGCACCGCCCGATCTGGCTCAAACTCAAAATCGTGACCGAATTTAGGATACGTCTTCCAGGTCTTGTCGGTGCTGCCCAGCATATCGTAGCAGCGACGCGCGGAACTCGGCACCACCGAGAGATCGCCGTCGCACTGAATCATGAGCGCGGGTGTGCGGATACTACGCGCGCGCTTCATCGCGGATACTCGCAGACGCAGGGCCACCTGATAGATGAATGCGGCGCTTTGCGTGCGCTGCCAATAGGTATCGGCGTCGAGCATGTTCTTGGCCTCGACGTTGGTTGTCATCGACTCATGCCCGGGCGCAAGACTCCAGTGCCGCGTTGAGCCACCCAGCCCACCGGCAGCTATCGCAATCTGTCGCCCAAGAGGCACTTTCCACGTCACCGCGATGCCCGGATTCACGAGAATCATTCCAGACAACCGCTTCTGCGTGGCCAGAGCATCATCTGCAGCCATGTGAAGGGCGAAAATCGCGCCAAGACTATGGCCAAGAATACTCACGGGTATGCCTGGGTGTCGTTGGCGGATCTCATCCAGCACGGCTTCGGCATCGCGCACAGGTGTCTGGGCCTGGGGGGCGTGGCCACGATCTCCGCCGGAGCGGCCAAAGCCACGGTGATCGATGGCATAGACGGTCAGCCCATGCTCATTCAGGCTGTTGCCCATGTCGATAAACCAACCGCTGTGCGCTCCCAACCCATGCATGATCAGCAGTACGGGCCGTTGCGCGTCGGGGTGCAGCCATGCGCGGTAGAAGATCGGCGTGCCATCGGCCATCTTCATCATCCCGGTCTCATATCGCCCCCCATCAACGGCAGTACCCACGCCCCAGTCGCCAACACGCTCTGGCTGGTAAGTCACCTGTTCGGCCATATACCGCCCCCTCTGATGCTGATGGACGATCCGCCAGGAAAGTATGGACACCGAATTCCGCGCGCTCATAACGGCCCCGCATTGCGCGCGCGCCGCTATTTCTCATGTTCGGCATATTCTAACATGCCAGGCCGCCAGCGGCAACGGCGACAGGGAGTGGCGAAAGACAGTGCCTCATCACCGCTTTCTCCCCTGTTTCGCACGAGAGGATGCGTTGGAATATCACGTTGGGATATACTAGGTATTGTAGCTTAGGCCGCCCGGAGATTTTGGCGGTCCCGTATATGCGATTATTCTTGACTTCGGCGAGGTTGTCTATGGAGGATGTATGCAGCGCGACAGTGCACTGACCGGAGAGGCTGATCAGGAGCGAGAGAGTCCGACGATTCTCTCGGACCGTCATGATCGAGCCCAACTCCTTGGCGATTTCACGACAACGCCGCGCGTTATTCTACTGTCGGCGCTCGCCGTCGTTATCGGTATCATAGGCGCTGTGGTCGCGCTGGCGTTGCTTCGTCTCATTGGCCTGTTTACCAACTTGTTTTTCTTTCAGCGCTGGGATACCACACTTGTCTCACCAGCAGGCAATCAATTGGGCGTCTTTGTGATTTTAGTGCCTGTGGTGGGAGCCCTCATTATCGGGTTCATGGCACGCTACGGCTCCGAGCGTATTCGCGGGCACGGCATCCCGGAAGCCATCGAGGCCATACTCATCAACGGCAGCCGTGTAGAGCCGCGAGTCGCGATCCTGAAGCCACTCTCGTCGGCTATCTCGATTGGCTCTGGTGGTCCGTTCGGCGCGGAAGGGCCAATCATCATGACCGGCGGCGCGTTCGGTTCCCTGATCGCGCAGTTCCTGCATCTCACAAGTGCCGAGCGCAAGACGCTGCTCGTCGCGGGCGCTGCCGCGGGCATGTCGGCAACATTCGACGCGCCGGTGGCCTCCACGCTGCTCGCTGTCGAGCTGCTGCTCTTCGAGTGGAAGCCGCGCAGTCTGATTCCAGTCGCACTCGCCAGCGCTACCGCGGCCATCGCCCGGTATTTCCTCATCGGCGCGGGGCCGCTCTTTCCCACGCCGCCGCATACTGCATTCATCGGCGTCGCTGGTCTGCTCGGATGCGTGCTGGTAGGCATACTGGCAGGTGCGTTATCCGGACTGCTCACAGTGGCGGTCTACGCCGCTGAAGATGCTTTCCGCAAGCTGCCGATCCACTGGATGTGGTGGCCTGCGATTGGCGGCGTCGTGATTGGCATAGGCGGCCTGATCTTCCCACAGGCGCTCGGAGTCGGCTATTCCACCATCAGCGATCTGCTTCAGGGAACGGTCCCCATTGGCATTATCTTCGGTGTGCTCATCGTCAAGTCCATCATCTGGTCAGTCTCGCTCGGCTCCGGCACATCCGGGGGCGTCCTCGCGCCGCTGCTGATGATGGGCGGCGCGCTGGGTGGTTTGCTCGCGCTCATCCTGCCCTACGAGGGCATGGGATTCTGGCAGTTGATCGCCATGGGCGCGATTCTGGGTGGCACGATGCGCTCGCCGTTTACCGGCGTCATCTTCGCTCTCGAGCTCACCCACGATATCAACGCGCTCTTGCCGCTCCTGGTGGCTTGCGTCATCGCGCACGGCTTTACCGTGTTGCTGCTGCGTCGCTCAATCCTGACGGAGAAGGTGAGCCGCCGGGGCTATCATCTGAGCCGCGAGTACGCGGTGGATCCGCTGGAGATTCTGTTCGTTCGCGAGGTCGTGCGGACTCAGTTCGTTGCCCTTCCGCAAAATATGCTCGTTCGCGACCTGGCACAGCGCATCCAGGGGGGAGACCGTCCGCGCGGCCAATATCTCTTCCCGGTTCTCGATGACCAGGGATTACTCGTCGGCGTGGTAGCCCGGAGCGACGTGGAGCGGACATTGCGCGACCAGAATACCGACCATGCGAATCTCCGGCTGGCCGACATCATGCACAAGGTCCCGATCGTGGCCTACCCCGACGAGCCACTGCGTGTGGCGGTAAACCGGATGGCCGCCACTGGGCTGACACGGTTCCCTGTTGTCGAGCGCGACAACCCACGCAAGCTCATCGGCATGGTCTCGCTGAACGACCTGCTCAAAGCGCGCGTAAGCAACCTCGAAGCAGAGCAGCGGCGTGAGCGTGTTTTGCCGCTACGCGTGAAGCTACCGCGCCCACGGCCGCGCGCGCATACTCCCGCACCAGCGCCAGCACCAGCTCCGGCCTCCGGTTCCAACCCTGGAACCAGGGAAACCACGCCTCAGGCGTGATCCATACGCCCGATGCCTCGATACGTTGCGACGGCCACACGGACATGTCGTCCGTGATAAAATGGCACAGCAGCGCCAGGTGCCTTTCCGGATACGCTCTGGAGAGGCGCCCAGGTGTCATCGTGTGCTGGGCGCGCCAGTGCCACACTAGCATATGTCCGGGCTACTCGATCAAGCCGTCAAACCATACCAGAAATGCCACGTCTCCTCGACAACATCTGAGGAGGGAGAGGCGCTGCTGAGTTGCGAGACGGCGTAGCCAGTTTCTACTGCGCTGTAATGCGAGTGGTACTGTAGCGTCATATCTATGAGTCATGGCGCTCGGAGACGGTATAATGCGAGAGTCTGGTAATGTGCAAGCTGCCAGCGGTGGCAGAAGCAGTCCGTTTCACAGGGGATGATGCCGGATATCCGAAGGAAACGCGAGCCGGGAAGGGACCAGGAGCATGCGAGAGTGGAAGCTGGGAGCATACCAGCTTGTTCAGCGTCTTGGCGAGGGCGGAATGGCGCAGGTCTACCTGGCGCGCGATGTTCGCCTTGGCCGCGAGGTCGCGGTGAAGGTACTGGATCGCCGCTTGGCCGACCGATCCGGCTTCCGCGAGCGCTTCCTCCGGGAGGCGCGGGTCGCCGCGGCGCTTGATCACCCCCATATCGTGCCCCTTTATGACTTCGGCGAAGAAAACGGCATTCTCTATCTGGTAATGCCCTTTGTCAGTGGTGGAAGCCTGCAAGATCAATTATCTCGCACACCGCTGCCGATCAGTGAGGTCGTTACATACGGCACACAAATGACCGATGCGCTCGCTTATGCTCACCAGCGGCACCTTGTCCATCGGGATGTCAAGCCGGCGAATATTCTCATTCATGGCGATGGACGGCTCATGCTTTCGGATTTCGGCCTCGCCAAGATTCTCGATAGCGGCCTACAGCCAACCGCGGCGCGCAATCATCCAGACGCCGGTACGCCAGAATACATGGCCCCAGAGCAGATCGAAGGGCGCACCGAGGCTCGCTCAGATCTCTACGGGCTCGGTGTCGTACTTTATCTGCTCATGACCGGGCGGCTGCCTTTCACGGGCGCCTCGTCGACCGCAGTGATGGAGGCGCATCTCTATCGTTTGCCCGAATCACCCCGGCGGCTCAACCCTGAAGTGACGCCAGCACTTGAGCTCGTCGTGATGCAGGCGCTAGCGAAGCGGCCCGAAGATCGCTTCACGACGGCGAGCGAGATGGGAGCCGCGCTAATGGCGGCGCTTGTCGCGGGCGAATCTGCCCCACTCCCGTTCGAGAGTCCCATCTCGCCGCTGCCATACGCGAGCCTGCCGCCTATCTCTCCGGTCATTTCTCAGGCACAGGGGACCCCGCCGCAAACGCCACCGCGCTCCGGCGGGTCTGGTATGGTTGCGGGATCGCACCCCAGCATCTCTGGATTCAGAGGCTCGGGCGCATCCGCTGAGACAACCCTGCAGGCTGATACCAGGCTGACCGCCATGGGTCTGCCAGACATCGCGCCACGCCCTGCAAACTCTCGCGGGCAGGGGAATTCATACACGTCAGCGCGGCAGCCGTTTCCCAGCGATCACAGCGAGGCGCCACGCGGTATCTCTGGTCCTCGCGCGGTCTCACTTCCCACCGAGCACGCGGCCGACCCGCCGCTGACCTATCGTGCCGGCGAAGATTCGCGCCTGCGCGCGAGCCATTCCATGAATCCCACGTCGCGTCTCTCGTTGACGCAGCCCCCCGCGTTTGGCCTTGATGCGCCGGTCAGCCGCCCGATGACCACGGCACCCAGCGATCCTGACACGCGGGAAATCAGTCACCCCTCCAAATCACGTCTGTGGATTGTGGGAGTGATTGTTCTGGCGCTGCTCTTGATTGCCGCGGTTGTGCTCCTGCGCATGGTGCAGACAGGAGCGTTCCTGTCGTTGTAACGAGCATACATAGTTCCTGGTACGCGTCATACCTATCGCATGCAGCATGCATAGCCGTGCATAGCACTGAACGACATAATGAACGATACGGGGATATCCAGTTGAAGCAGCAGCCAGTGTCACGAGCGGGCGTTGGCCCTCGGCGGCCGCTTCTTGACGGGCGCATCACTGCCAGGGATAATGGCTCGAGTTCGTGTCCGGCCCGCGCATATTGTGCGGCATGCATGATGGCATGTCTGTGTGCTGGTTCGGTGTGAGGGTATTTGATGGATGCCTCAAGTCAACCCCCAAGGTACAGGCGGCGGATCTCCGGCGCTTCCCTGCGCCACGCCCAGTGGCTGCTACTTCTCTGCGGGTGTCTCGTCCTGCTGCCAGCACTCGTGATTCTGGGCGCAGGATTGCCGCAACCAGACACCGCGCATGGCGCTCCAGCAATCCACGCCGATGTGACCGCGACGGCGACCGCGACACAGCAACAGGGGCCTTTGCCTACCCTGACCATGGCCGTACCTTCTTCGGGACAAGGTCCCATCGGCGCCCATATCACTCTCATCGGGTCCAATTGGGGCACGAGCGATGTGCTGGTTGGGGCGGCTCCGCCAGGAGGCACGTGCGCCGACCCGAACAACTGGGCGCAGACGTTCAATCACGTTCGGCCTGGTTCGGATCAACGGATTACCTTAGCATTCGATTGGCCGTCTAGCCTTTCCACGATAGGTGGGGCGTACTCGATCTGCGCAACGAACAGCGCGGGCAGCGCGAGCGTTGATTATCAGTTACTTTCTCTGTCGGCACCAACGCTGGCGGTTGACCCCCAAAAAACGAACGCGGGGGCGGAAGTAACGGTTACCGGGACAAACTTCGCTGGTTCCGGCAACGTCACCCTGACTATTACCGACGGACAGGGAGCAACGCGGCAGTTAGGGCCAACCCTCACACCCAATAACGGGTCATTCGAGGTGAAGTATAAGCCGCTTACCAAAGACGTGGGCGATGTCACGTTGCGAGCATTTACCAGCGCCCCTCAGGGCATGCGACCGGCGCTGGATGCAAACATAAAACTCCATGTCGATGAAGCACTCACGCCAACAGTAGGCGTTACGCCTACCGTCGTCGCGGCGGCACCGCCATCGGGAGGTGGTAACTCGTCGCTCGTGCTGATCGTGGTGGTTGTGGCGATTGGCCTGCTTGCGCTGTTGACGGTCGCCGGGGTCATCGTCTTCTTCGTGATGCGCAATCGCAATAATCCCGCTGGAGGCGCGGCAGCCTCAGAGCATTTCGGCGCCAGCGGCCCAGGGTATGGCAAGCCCGGCAACGTCTATAGCTCGTTGTATCAGGATGGCGGCTATGGGGACCCGAACTATATGGGGAACCCTGGCTGGGACGCGCCAACTCAGGATCACTTTCCAGCATATGATCAGGGCGGTTATCCATCGCAGACTGGCTATGGCAGTGGCATTGGCGGCTGGCCGGAATCCGACGAGCCCGACCCGAACTGGCGCCCGCGACCAATGACGGGGCAGTGGCGCCAGCACGATGAGTCGCCCGACGCATCTTATCAGGGTGCTCCCCAGGATCCCTGGGGCACGCCAGACGATTCCAACAATCGCCCCGGCCAACCCTACGGCGGCTCATCGCGCGGTGGATACCCCCCACGCCCATCCGGGAACTATCCCCCGTCTGGCTCGCGCAACCGTGACACCGGAAACAGACCCGGGCGCGGCTCCAGTGGCCCAGGCGGCGGGCCACGCGATTCCCGGGGCCAACCGCCCGACAACGACAACTGGTAACCCGCTGAACGTCGAGCGCGCGCACGAATATTCCCCTGTCAGACTATTTCTAGCCAGACAGGGGAGCTCGTTATGACGCGGATCTGTTGACCTTACTTATTGTGGGTTCGCTGGGAAGCCGCGATTTGGGCGTGGCCCCGGCGTAGGAGTGGGCGCTGGCCGCTCCGCGATCAGACGTAATGCCTCGGTAATCGCCCGTTCGAGCTGTGGGTCTTTGCCTGCCATATAGTCCTGCGGCAGATACTCCACCTCAATCGTGGGGTCGGTGCCGTAGTTCTCGACACCCCAGCCGACATCGCTGAACCAGAAGCTAAACTCTGGCTGCGTGGTCACTGAGCCATCGGCCAGTGTGATATACGGCTCGATGCCGATGACACCGCCCCATGTCCGCTTGCCAACCAGGGGTCCCAGACCCAGCATTTTGAACGCGTGGCTAAAGATATCGCCGTCTGACCCGGCGTTTTCGTCGGTCAGCGCAACCAACGGCCCGCGCGGTGACTGCGCCATGTATGGCTCCGGCGGTCCCCACCGCTGGAAGTCGTACCCGATACGGCGACGCGAGAGCTTCTCCAGCAGCAATCCAGAGACCATGCCTCCACCGTTGAAGCGAATATCAACGATCAGCCCGTCGCGGTCATATTCGGTGAGGAAGTAGCGGTGGAACTCCGAGAAGCCAATGTACTGCATGTCGGGAACATGCATGTAGCCGACACGTCCGCCCGTCGCCTCGTGGACCGCGCGCCGATTGGCCTCCACCCAGTCGCGATAGCGCCCCGCATGCCCATCTCCCGCTGCCCGCACGGTGACACTGCGCGGGGCACTGCCATCGGCAGGCTGTAGCAACACCTGCACCTCGCGTCCCGCCTGATTCACCAGCAGGTGATCCGGAAGAGCCTCCGCCGTAACGGGTTGCCCATTGATCGCCAGAATCGCATCGCCTACCTGCGCGTTGACCCCTGGAATCCGCAGCGGAGACGTGGCCTCAGCATCCCACGGGTCGCCCTCGACAATCCGCGTGATGACCACCTGACCACGTTGCGCATCGAAGCGCCAGTCAATACCTAGATGCCCCTGGCTGTAGTCAGGATGCTGGCGATACTCGCCGCCGATCTCATAGGCATGCGACGAGCCAAGCTCTCCCTGCATCTCCCACATCAGGTCGGACAACTCCCCACGCGAGCCAATACGCGCCACCAGCGGCGCATAGCGCTGATAGATGGCCTGCCAGTTCACGCCGCCCATATCGGGCACCCAGAACTGTTCCCGCTGGAGCCGCCACGCCTCGGCGAACATCTGTCGCCACTCGGCCTCCGGCTGAACCGATACCTTGACGCGCTCCAGGTCTACCCAGCCAGATTCACGCCCCGGCTGGGTGCCGCTCTCGCTGGAGGGCTTCTCGCCCGCCTTTAGCACGCGCAGCCGATCACCCGCCCGATAGAGCAGCGTTTTGCCATCGGGTGTGACATCGAAATCCGTCACGCCTTCGATGAGCGTCTCATGCTTGTACGTATCGAAGTGGTAGCCCTCGATGGTCCCCTTGGCTTCGGGCGTACCCGGCACCCATGTCGAGCCGAGCGTCCCTTCGACCGGCATGGAGAGGAAGATAGCGCCCTCGTGAGTACCCAGAACGCGCTCGTAGCGCCCCTCAGGCACAGGGAACGCGACGAT
>DASUWS010000330.1:0-22108 GCA_036378295.1 Ktedonobacterales bacterium | reverse complement strand
TTGCCACTTTGGCGGAGGCGTGTGACAGGGAGCATTCGACAGGCGCGACATTCAGGGTGTTTATCCAACGTGAGCCGTAGCTCACTTGCTGTGATTGTTGCGATGGCGGCGGGCGCTGAGCAATCCGCATCCGCCGCGCTGAAGGAGCGGCCACACTCTTGCAGCGGTAGACGCTGTGCCCCATAGTGCCGGAGCAAGGCAAACTCTTCCCTATTTCCATTCCCTCGTGCCCATCAGACGAACTTCATCTATCATTACGCTATCGCACACGCACAGGGAGCGGCATAGGCTCGCTCAGGGAGAGAGGACGCGCTCATGCTCGGCGGATTCCACTGGTATGACCTGATCCTGATCATAATGGTGCTCATCGTTCCCATTGGAGTGCTGGCCTTATTGGGGGCAAGTATAGGCGCCGGGTACGCGTGGATGCGTCACCGCCTGGAGCGTCTCCCCGAGCACCCCTAAGTGGGTAAGCAGTGCTGTGTTGCGGTGGCGTTGCTGCCCTTATTCCCAGCGTCAGGTCTGCGGCCATCCCTCCCGGCCCTTCCCCCAACCCCTCCCCTCAAAGGGAGGGGAGCCAGAACGGACCAGAGGACGCGTGCCAGACCCGGAGGCCACAGCGGTCGCCTCAGAGCCCCTCCCCTGCGAGGGGAGGGGCCAGGGAGAGAGTCGCCACCCGCTCCATACGTCCTGGGCTCCCCTCTTAGCATAGATAGATACCGCGCTTTAAAGGACAGACGAGAGTCAGGAAGACATATCTGGCCTATGCGCTCTGTGCGTCCCGGGCGGCCCTCTCACGTTTCCCTTCGTCGGTCGTCTGGCCGAGGTCCTGCACGTTGCGCAGATGGATGCGCGTGTAGATGCCGCCGACGACCGCGAGCATTCCCATGCCGCTGAAGACGATGTTCACCGCGTTGAACTCGAGGCCCAGGAAGGTTGCGTGGAAGCCCTGGAGCACCGTGCCCACCAGCGCGCCAGCGAAGATGACCGAGACCATCGCCGCGAGCCGTCCAACTGGATTGATGACCGCCGTTACGCGCCCCACGAACGCCTTCTCCGTCGCATCGATGGCGAGCGGCCCGGCAGAGATGAGGATAGCGGTAGCCGCGACGCCGAAGAGGAAGGCCGCCACCAGGGCCAGCGCGAAGTCGGTCAGGTGCGACATCACCGCCACGAAAATCCCCGAAGTCATGAGCGATACCCAGAGGATGCGCACCAGACCAATCTTTCTTCCAAACGCCGTGACAATCCCCCCGCCGACTATCGCGCCTACGCCGAAGACCGCGCCGAGCCAGCCGTAGCTGCTGGGGGGCGCGTGCAGGTTCTCTGTGATGAAGAAATAGCCGAGACTCTGGAGCGCACCGAATCCAAGCCAGGTGAGGATCTCAGCGATGAGCACCGTGCGCAGCACTGTATGGTGCAGCACATAGCTCACGCCAGCCGCAAACTCACGCGAGAAATGGCCAGATTCTCCAGGTTCCAGGCTGCTGGCCGATGGAGGAGCCTTGATGGCGACGGCTGCCAGAAAGCAGAGCAGGAACGTCAGCGCGTTCAACAGCAGCGCCCACTGGACGCCCAGGCCAAAGACCAGCGCGGCAGCTATCGGTGGTCCGAGAACGACGGCCAGCCCCTGAACGGCCTGGGTCATCTCGATGGCCTGATCCTGCTTGAGCGGCGCGACAATATCCTTGATGAGAGCAAGCTGCGCAGGTAGAAAGAACTGGGCACAACTCGTGAGCAGCAGGATGTCGAAGTAGACGACGCCGAGTATCCAGCCAGGCGAGAGAAGCGGATGGCCGACACCGAGCATGGCGACTCCCGTAACCGGGATGATCAGCAGCGCGGCAAGCGCCGTCTGAATCGCCGTCATGATGATCATCGTGCGGCGCTTATCCCAGCGGTCGACAAAGACTCCCGCGACCGGACCGACCAGTATCTGCGGGATTGCCGCTGCGATAATTGCCCCGCTCACGGCGATGGGCGCCCAGGATTGATTCCGCGCGAGCGTCGAGGCAATCCACAGGACGAGCGCGGTATCCCAGGCGTAGTCGCCAACGCTGGAGACCGCCTGGCCCCACCAGAGCAGGGCAAAGTTGCGGTTGAGAAACGCTTTGCCCCACATCCGCCGGAGAAAGCCCATACCTGGCACCTGGGCAATCTCTTCGGCTACCTGCTCAGCGACCTGCGCGGTACGCCCGGTGACACGGATAGGTGTGCCGTGGAAACGAACATGTGGTCGTTGCCCACTATAGGTGGGATAGCTATTGTGCTGGTCTCGCCCCTCTGAGGGGGATATCTCGGGCGCGGCCTCCCGCGAAGATGACGCGGCCGGGTCGGCATCCCGGTTTTCCATCGTCTGACTCCAGTCAGTTGATTGGTTGATGCAGAGATACAGTCTGTAGGCGGTCTAGGCGCGAGCATCGTGTGCGGCGAGAGATGTCCCGCTGGCGAGAGATGTCCCGCTCGGAGCGACCATAGGCGCGTCTCCGGCTGCCTTGTCGTCTGTCGTCTTTGCCGGGCTCGTTGGGTTCGTCGGGTTCGTCGGGTTCTCTCCTGGTGGCTCCTCGTGTTTGTGGCCCTCGCGTACCTTCAATACGAAGCCCGCTCCCAGGATGAGAAAGATCGTCGCGACCGCAAAAACCCCCCGGTAGCCGTAGCTCGTCTCGCTCAGGCGGGTCGCCGCGATGATCACCGCGCTTCCGATCACTGGCGCGATCACACCCGGAAGCGTTGACGCGATGCCAAAGATGCCGAGATCTTTCCCAGCAGTATGTAATGATGGCAGTGCGTCAATCGCAAGAGCGATATCGACACTCATATAGGCGCCATATCCCAGCCCGAAGAGTATGCCCAGCGGCCACAGAGGCACCTGCCCCGGCGCAACAACAAAGACCAGCGCCGCCGCGGCCATGAATGCCGACGACACCGCCACAATCGGAGCGCGCCGCCCGATGCGGTCGGAGATGATGCCCATAAGGAGCGTACTTGCTACCGCGCCAAAGAGCGACAGAATTGCGATAACGGCTGTCGCCTGGATGAAATTCGCGACGTGCGCCACCTGGGCGAAGTAATACTCGATGTAGGTCATGAAGAGGGCCAGCCCCAGCATAACGAATCCGCGCGTCAAAAAGACCCAGCGGAAATTCGGGTACCGCCAGGGATGGATGAGTGAAGCCCAGCGCGCTCGCCAGGTGCCTCCATCGAGTTTCGTCGTGTTCCTCGCATGATTCTGCCCATTGCGCCGCGCCAGATAGTTCTCTCTGACCGTCAGAAGCGGAATGGCCGCAAAGATTACCAGCACACCCGCGGCAATTCCATAGTACATCCCGGCTCCCTGACCAATGCCCGCTATGCCCGCGCTGCTGGTAGCCGCTCCCAGCAAGAGCGATGCGACCGCCAGGCTGCCAACGGTGCCAAGCAGGGTCATCAGCCCCATGAAGCCTGAGGCCGTTCCGCGCTGTTGTATCGGAACGCAGTCGGGTACCAGTCCCTGGGAGGTTGTGGAGCTGACAGTGTTTGAGACGACGACGACAAACAGCCCGGCGATGAAGAGGACGACATTGCGCGTGAGCGCCAGTGTTATCAGGCCGATCAACAGCCCGAGGATACCTGCGAAGATGAACGGACGCCGTCGCCCGATACGCGTACGAGTGCGGTCAGAGAGCGCGCCAATAGTCGGCTGAAGCAGCAGCGCCGTGACGGCACCCAGACCCGCCATAGCGCCAAGGAACAGCGCCTGCTGGGCGTTGCCTGCCGAGCCAGGGGCCACAAAGAGCAGGATCTGCGCCGGAATCACGACCGGGAGCAGCGCCGCGAACTGAAAGTTGAGCGCGAACCACGGAAGGCTGAGCCCCAGCAACTCGCGCCGTGATAGCCTCGGGCGCTCGTGCGAGTTGGGTCCTGCCGCAGGCAGGTTTGTAATGGTTGACACAGTCTCCGATCCTCCTGGTGTACTCTGCTGCATGTAGCATGATCATGCGCCGCCGGGCTATCCTTGCCATCTCGTGGGATTCGCCAAGTGATATGTGCCAAATGTGTGCCATGACATCCCTTTACCCCGTTGAATGGGTCTGAAACCTCTCGGTCTCCATCAGGAAGAATGATCCCGTGCTTCTTCCTCACACCCCGATGAGATACCTCTCATAAAGGGTGCAATCCCTGGATCATTGGAAGCGCCTGGTTCCGCAGGAAGTGATGTCACTACGGCTGGTAGATTCTACGGTTCAACGGTGATCCGCTCATAGTGTACGCCCAGATATACCCCTGCCGTCAAAACAAGCACAGCGCCAATCCTGGCGACGACCGTATCAGACGAATAGGTGAAAACCTATTGACAATCGTCAATGGATTCGTTACAGTATTGAGTATGAGCGCACAGACCAATTCTCCAGCATTGCCGGCCCGTCGTAAGAATGCTCCCTGCTGCATTCCCGCCACTGCGCCAAGTCTAACGCAGTCCGGGACGATAGCACTCTCTGCCCGGCTCAAGGCAATCGCTGACCCGACACGGCTCCGAATGCTCGACCTGCTCGCGCAGCAGAGCGAGCCGCTTTGCGTCTGTGACATCACAGATCAGTTCGAGCAGAATCAGCCGACCATCAGCCATCATCTGAAGCTGCTGCGAGAGGCGGGTCTGATCGACTGTGAGAAGCGGGGAATCTGGGCGTTCTATTGGGCCACCGATGAAGGGAGGAAGAGCCTGGCCGTTGTACGGCAGCTTGCGCAATAGGCGCCGCGAGGGCGCGCGATTGCCGCAGGCGCTCTCTTTTTTTGTTCCAATACATCGAAGTTTGTCGATGGAAACTGCTCCGGGCAGCGATGATGGTGTATCGCGCCCTGGCTCATACCGTGTCGTACGTATTCCAGCATTCAGCCATTGATCTATGTCAATGGAAAGGAGACAGTAGATGACCCTCTCGCCCGTTCCTCCCCACGGCGATTCCCTTGCCGCAATCCGAGTCTCAGAGGCGCTCCCGGTTGCCATTATTGGCGGCGGACCCGTCGGTCTGGCAGCTGCGGCACACCTGTTGCAGCGTGGCCAGACGCCGCTCGTACTCGAAGCCGGTGAGTCGGTCGGCGCGAATGTCGCTCAGTGGAGGCATGTGCGCTTCTTCTCGCCATGGAAGTACAGCGTCGATGCCGCCTCTCGCGCACTCCTGGAGTCGCAAGGTTGGACGATGCCGGACCCCGACGAGTATCCTACCGGAGACGACCTCACGACGCGCTATCTCTTGCCGCTTGCCGCGACGCCCCAACTGGCACCCCATATTCGCTTTGGTGCGCGGGTCATTTCCGTCACGCGGCGCGGCTTCGACAAGATGAAGACAACTGGCCGCGACGAGGCTCCATTTCTGCTGACGATCCGGCTGAGCGATGGACGCGAGGAGGCGATTCTGGCACGAGCGGTCATCGATGCTTCTGGCACATGGACCGCCCCGAACCCCCTGGGGGCCAGCGGCGCGCCTGCCGTCGGGGAGCGAGAGCTTGGCGCGCATATCGCCTACGGCATCCCCGATGTGCTGGGGGCTGCCCGCGAACGCTACGCCGGTCGCCGGGTGCTCGTCGCCGGAAGCGGCCATTCCGCTTTCAACACCATTGTCGATCTTGCCGAGCTTGCGCGCCAGGTCCCTGGGACGCATATCACCTGGGTCATTCGTAAGCCCGCTGGCGGGCAGGTGTTCGGCGGTGGCGATGCCGACGCACTGCCTGCTCGTGGTGCTCTTGGGCAGCGTGTTCGCGAGCTTGTCGAGCGTGATATGTTGCGGCTGGTGGCCGGCTTCAAGGCGCTGTCGCTGGAGCAGACCGGCGCGGGCATTGCGGTGGGTGGCGAGCAGGATGGCGTAGAAGTAACGCTGCCCCCGGTAGATGAGCTTATCGTGGCGACCGGATTCCGTCCCGATCTGGCGCTGCTCTCCGAGGTGCGTCTCGCGCTGGACTCCGCGACAGAGAGCCCAGTGGCACTGGCGCCATTGATCGATCCGAATCTGCATAGCTGTGGCACGGTCCCGCCACACGGCGCAATCGAGTTGGCGCACCCGGAACGCGACTTCTACATCGCGGGAATGAAGAGCTATGGACGCGCCCCGACCTTCCTGCTGCTGACTGGCTATGAGCAGGTGCGATCCATTGCTGCTGCGCTCAGTGGCGATTGGGATGCGGCGCGCGAAGTGCAGCTTGTGCTGCCGGAAACCGGTGTCTGCTCATCGAGCTACGGCGCTGGCGACTCGTGCTGCGGCGTCTCCACCCCATCTGATACATCATCAGATGCGACGACGATAGCTCCGCGTCGCACAGGCAAGCCAGTTGCGATTCCTGTACATGCGGGTGGCTCTGGCTCGTGCTGTGGATAGCGTGCACAGCGGCGCGGGCGGTCCCGTCGATTGACACGTCAGGGAGGTAGCGCCGGACGCGCTGATAGGGCATACTGTCAAGCGAGGAGGGCGAGTGCTGGTGGAACACACGCGATCGCTGCGGAATGCATAAGATAACGACATCGTCCCAGCGGGCGGACGGAGGCTCACTGCGCCGAAAACCATATTACGGTTGGGTGCTGGTGGTTACGCTCGGTCTGACCACCATCATCTCATACGGCACGACAGAGTATCTCTTCGGCGTTCTGGTAGTGCCGATGGGGCAGGAGCTAGGCTGGAACCGGGCGAGCCTCTCCGGCGCCTACTCGCTCATGCTGGTATTCAGTGGCCTGCTCGGCGTGCCCATTGGGCGATTCGTTGATCGCCATGGCGCGCGCCTGGTCATGGCGATCGGCTCGGTGCTCGGCGGCCTCTCGCTGGCAGGGCTGGCCGGAATCCATAGCCTCTGGCAGTTTTATCTGCTCTGGGCAGGCGGCCTGGGCATTGCCACGGCGCTCACATTCTACCCGGTAACGTTTACCGTCGTGGCGAACTGGTTCGAGCGGCGGCGCGGCTCCGCGCTGGCGGTCCTAACGCTGCTCGGCGGGCTTGCCTCGCCCATCTTCATCCCGCTTGCCGGGGCGTTGGTGCCGCGTCTCGGCTGGCGCGAAACGCTGGTCGTGATGGCCCTGGCGCAGCTTGCCATTGCGCTTCCGCTGCACGCCATCGTTCTCCGCCGCCACCCGGAAGACCTGGGCCTCCACCCTGACGGAGCCAATGCTCCCACGTGGCATCGTTCCGCCAGCGAGACACCCGTTGAGCTACCCGGCCTCCCGCTGCGCGCGGCACTGGCTGGCCTTCCGTTCTGGAGTCTGACGATCGCGTATGCGCTCTCCAGCCTCGCCATCAACGTGCTCTTTGTCCATACGATCCCTTATCTGATAGGCCGGGGCTACAGCAGCGAGCTGGCGGCATCGTTCGCGGGCGCTGTCGGGCTGGCGAGCCTGCCTGGCCGTTACGGGCTGAACAAGTTGAGCGACCGGGCGGGGGTGGGACCGCAGCGCCTGCTCGCCCTCTGCCTGGGATTGCAGGCGGTTGGCGTTCTGCTTCTCCTGGGTGGGGGCTTCTGGGGATTCGGCTTGTTGGTGGCGTACGTTGTGGTGTACGGCGGAGCGTTTGGCGCGGTCTCGCCGTTACGCGCGGGCGTGATGGCGGAGCAGTTTGGGCGGCGCGCATACGGTGCCATTACCGCCGTTCAGGGGGTGCCGGTCGCGCTGGCATCGGGACTGGGTCCGCTGGTCGCTGGTTGGCTCTACGACCGCCTCGGCGGCTATGGGCTGGCACTTGGGCTCTGCGCCGCGGCGTTTCTCGTTGCCGCGCTTGCCGTCGCCCTGACGCCACGCTCAACGCTCCCGACGGTGGTGGAGGTGTCCGACGGAGCGACCACTTCCACACATCCACAGTAGTACGAAGCACTACGAAATCTGGCTTGGTTCCTGGTGTGTACTCCCACGTGGGGGAGCCAATGCCGTCTTACGCGAGTGGCGACCCTCACCCCCAGCCCCCTCCCCTGCGAGGGGAGGGGCACTGCGGCGACCGCTGTGGCCTCCAGATCTGGCGCGCGTTCTGGCTCCCCTCCCTCTTTAGGGGAGGGGTAGGGGGAGGGGTAGGGGGAGAGGGCCGCAGGGTGAAGCCTTGCGGCTCATCCTGCCCGGTCGGAACTCCCTGCATGGCACGCGGCTCTATGCGGGCTGGAATGAGCCATTTACCGCGAGGGCACGCGCAGGTCCAGCTCAGCCAGCAGCCCGGCCTCACCCTCAGGAGTCAGGCGCACCGCGCGTGAGGAGCCGGTTCGCGCTATCCAGCCCAGAGCAAAGAGGCGAGACGCCATCGCCGCGCCCAGCGCGCCGCTGATATGGGGTCGCCGCTCGCTCCAGTCGAGACATTGCGGCGCGAATGCCCTGCGGCTGCTCGCAAGCGTCCCCGTGGCGATGCCGAATCGTTCCAGCCATGCCGCGCCTTCCGGACTCAGGCGAAAGTGGCCATCCGCCTGTGCGACGTATCCACGGCTATCCAGCGCCTGCGCCATACCGACGCCTAACGCGCCCGCGAGATGGTCGTAGCAGGTTCGGGCGAAGCGAAGCGCTGTGGCCTCCTCAGATTGCCGGAGCGAGCGTACTGGCTGCCGGGGCGCCAGCACGTTGAGCGCTTCCAGCGCGTGGGCGACCTGCGGATTCGCGAGCCGGTAATACTTGTGCCTGCCGTACCGCTCGACGGCCAGCAGTCCGCCATCGGTGAGCCGGGCGAGGTGCGTGCTCACGGTCTGCGCCGTCAGGCGGCAGCGGTACGCCAGATCGGTCGCGGGCAGCGATTCGCCGCCAAGCAGCGCCAACAGGATAGTAGCGCGCGCTGGCTCACCAATCAGCGCCGCTACCGATGTTGGATCAGGTACCGCGTCCACGTCACATACTCCTTCCATCACATCTGTTCACCGCTCACGCGCTACATCCATACTTCGATTGTACACGAACTAACCATGTACGACAATGCGCTCACCGGCACGCTGCCATCGCTCATTCCCTCCCTGGTACGGAGAGGGGCAGTGTGGGCGTGTGCTCGGGGCTGGAGAACTCCAGCCAGGAGCGTCGTATGTGGGATGTGAAATCGTGAAATAGGGAGTATGCGGAGGCTATGGAGCTTGTCGATCGTAATGAGGCGTTCAGAGAGGAGACGCGCGAGCCGGAGCATGGCCGCGCCCCTGATGCGTCACGACATCGTGTCATCACGCCCAAAATCCTCTATTTTGGGACGCCAGTTGTGCTCATCAGTACGTGCAACGAGGATGGAAGTGTGAATCTGGCGCCCATGTCGTCGGCGTGGGCGCTTGGGGACACGGTTGTGCTTGGGCTGGGCGCCGAGGGAAAGACTGCCGAGAATCTGGCGCGCAGCGGTGAGTGTGTGTTGAACCTGCCATCAGATAGTATGTGGCGGGCGGTCGAAAAGCTGGCGCCGCTGACGGGCAAGAATCCCGTTCCAGAGTATAAGCTCGCGTCTGCCTTCCGCTACGAGCGCGACAAATTCGGCGCGGCGGGACTCACGCCGCTCGCCTCGGAGTGTGTCGCGCCCCCACGAGTGGCGGAGTGTCCGTTGCAGCTTGAGGCGCAAGTGAGCGCTATACACCCATTCAGCGACGCGGAGGCCGGGGCGCTTATCGTCGAGACGCAAGTTGTGCGTGTGCATGCGCGCATGGAGATTATCCAGGGTGAGCGGCATATTCGGCCAGGCGCGTGGCGGCCATTGATCTACAACTTCCGCCACTACTTCGGCCTGGGATCCGAACTGGGCAAGACTTTCCGGTCCGAAACGTGAGGCCAGGGCTGACCGCCTGCCTGTCTGGCTGATTGTCTGGCCCCGGTTTGCCATGATGGCCCGATGGATGCGCCGCGCGCTATTCGCCCAGATAGGCAGTGCGCACCTGGGTGCTCGTGAGCAGCTCAGCGCCAGGGCCGCTGGCGACGATCCGGCCATTCTCGATGACATAGCCGCGATCAGCGCGCTCCAGAGCGATCTGCACATCCTGCTCGACAAGCAGAAAGCTCAGGCGCTCTTCGCGGTGAATCGTATCGATAGCGCCAAGAATGTCATCCACAACCTTGGGCGCCAGGCCGAGCGACATCTCATCAATGAGTAGCAGCTCCGGGCGCGACATGAGTCCGCGGCCTATGGCACACATCTGTTGCTCGCCACCCGACATCGAGCCAGCGAGCTGCTTTCGCCGCTCAGCGAGCGCGGGCAATAGCTGGTAGACGCGGTCCAGATCCTGGGCAATCGCCTGGCTGGACCCTGCCCGCCGGGTGTAGGCTCCGAGCTTGAGATTGTCCTCGACGCTGAGCGCCGCGAACAGCCTCCGGCCCTGAGGCACGTGTCCCAGGCCATGTCTGACGATCCCTGCCGCGGACTTGCGCTCGATGTGGGTGCCGTCGAAGATGATCTTGCCTCGCCACGGCCGCAACAATCCCGAGATGGCGGCCAGGAGAGTAGACTTGCCCGCGCCATTGGCCCCCACGATGGCCACGATCTCGCCGCGACCGACGGTGAGCGATACATCCCAGAGCACCTGTGTATCGCCGTAGCCAACGTCTATGCTGCCCACATCCAGTAATGGCACGTCCGAGTGGCTCCATGACGACTCGGCTGTGCCGGAGGTGGGCTGGCTTGAATCCATAGGATGGTCGCTTGCGTTCATTCGGCGTTTTCCTTCTCGGCTCCTCCTGGCGTCGCTGGCGGGACCTCGCCGCCCACCTGTTGCGCCAGGCGCCGGCTCTGTTCCCCGGCGCGTTGGCGGGCGTAGCGCTCTCCCAGATATGCCTCGATCACTTGGGGATCGGAGAGCACAGCGTCGGGTTTGTCCTCAGCGATCTTGCGACCGTGGTGGAGCACGAGGATGCGGTCGGAGACGCCCGTAATCGCCTGCATCACATGCTCGACCACCAGGACCGTAACGCCGGACTGATTGATCTCGCGAATCAGTTCCACCGCCTCCCCAACCTCACGCGGCGTCAGCCCTGCCATCACCTCGTCCAGCAGCAGCAGTTCGGGTTGAAGCGCCAGCGCCCGCGCCATCTCCAGCCGCTTGCGGTCCGCGACGGTCAGCTCATCGCCTTTGAGATGTGCTTTATCCACCAACCGCACGCGCTCCAGAATGGCATCGGCTCGCTGCGCCGCTTCTTTTCGGGTGCGGATGCGTCCGCCGAAGAGGGCGCCGACGATGACATTATCGCGGATATCGAGCTGCGCGAAGGGCTGAGTGATCTGGAATGTGCGCGCGATGCCGAGGTGCGCGCGCTGATGGGGGGCGAAGCGTGTGATATCTTGCCCTTGAAAGCGCACGATGCCTTCGGTGGGCGCGAGCGCGCCGCCAATCAGGCTGATCGCTGTGGATTTACCCGCCCCGTTGGGGCCGATCATGCCAAGCACTTCTCCCCGGCGCAGGCTGAAGGTGAGATCTTCCACCGCTGGCAGGCCACCGAAGCGCTTGGTCACGTGCTCCAGTTGCAGGATGGGAACCTGAGTCCCGTCGGTGGCGCTAGATGCCGTTGGATAAGATGAAGCGTGTGACACGCCGTACTCCCTGTTTGAATCGCACGGGATAGCTTTGCTTGACGCCCGCCGGTGAACGGACCAACTCCTGAACCAGACGGATGAGGCCCTGGGGCAGGAAGATCGTCACTACGATAATCAGCAAGCCAAGCAGCGGTCCGTGGATGGTGGTGAATGCGACCGAAGTGTACTGGTCGAGATACTCGATGATGATCGCGCCGAGTATCGGGCCAAGGATGGTTCCCGCGCCGCCCAGGAATGTCATCAGGATCATGGCCACCGAGATCGTGACATCGAAGGCGCCACCCTCACCGACAGGGTCGAACGAGAGTTGCCAGTAGGCAAAGAGGCCGCCCGCGATGGCGGTTGGCACAGCGCTCAGCACGAACGCGCCCACTTTATACCAGTAGGTCGAGATACCCAGGGCTTCGGCTGCCTCCTCGTTCTCGCGAATGGCCACCAGCGCATACCCAAAGCGCGTGCGCGTGAGCCAGACCGTGCCCAGTAGCAGCAACAGGGAGAGCACGAGAAAGCCATAGAAGAAGAGGGCGTTGCTCAGCTCGAAATTCATGTCGGGCGGAGTCAACGAGATTTCTCCCGCTGGAGCGCCAATGTTCTTCGACTGAACGATCTCACCCAGCGCCTCCGCCACGCCGAGTGTGGCGATGGCAAAATAGTGGCCGCGCAAGCGCAGTACGGGTAGCCCAAGCAGGAACGCGAACAGGCCCGCAATGATCGGCGCCAGCGCCAGCCCCAGCCAGTAGGACTGGTGCGCCAGCAGGAGCAGCGATACGGTATAGGCGCCGATGCCAAAGAACGCCACATTGCCGAAGGCGGGGCGTCCTGCGTAGCCGCCGATGAAGTTCCAGCTTTGGGCCAGCACGCAGTACATCAAGATGAAGGTCCACAAGCTCAGCACCGACTGGTCGCCAAGCAGGGGCACCGTCGCGATGAGCCCCAGAATCGCGACGCCGATCCCCAGCGACCACAGCCAGCTTCTGCTTTCGCGCGGCTCTGAGGCGCGGGCGGATTCCGTGGCCAGCCCACGGTCAGAGGAGGTCTCTCTAGCCACGCGTCCTCCTTATGAGTAGAACGGCCTGCCCAGCAAGCCGTTTGGCCGCAGGATCAGCACCAGAACGAGCACTGCGAACGCAATGGCGATGTCGAGCCCGAAGCCGACGCCCGGGAGCAACGGCCCGAATACTTCCGCGAACGCAAAAAGCATTCCACCGGCCAGCGCGGCCCATGGTGTGCCCAGACCCCCAAGCGCCACAATGACGAAGGCAAAGAGCGTGTACTGGCCGGTAAAGATGGGGCTGAATTGCAGCGTCATGGCGAGCATTCCGCCCGCCGCCCCAGCCAGCGCTGACCCGATGCCGAATGTCACGGCGTAGATAGCCGCGACGCCGATGCCCATGAGTTGCGCCGCGTCGCGATCCATGCCAATCGCCAGAATGGCATTGCCCAGGCGTGTGCGCGAGAGGAAGAGGCCGAGCAATGCGGTGAGGACGAGGGCGAGAATCGCGACCGCCACATTGAGCAGCGGGATGTGCGCGCCAAACAGGTTGATGGCGGCGCTGGAATACGACGTGTTGATGGCGCGATACCCACCCGTGAACACCGCCTGCAGGACATTCGAGATGAACAGATCCAGCCCGAAGGTCAACATGAATGTGACGAGGAAGGGCGCGCGAATAACCCGATTGATGAGGACATACTGAAGGACGAAGCCGACACAGAATCCGACAACCATCGCGACTAGCATGCCGAGGAACGGGTTGATGTGCAGGACCGTGTATGACCAGTACGTCACGTACGCGCCGATGATAATTAGTGAGCCTTGCGCAAGGTTCACGATGTTCATGATGCCCCAGATGAGCGAGAAGCCGAGGCCAATCGCCGCATAGAAGCATCCCAACAGGATCCAGTTGACCACGAACTGCGGTAAGTTCTCCATGCATGCACTCCCAGGATCAACGGTAGGCCACGGCGGGATGGTGATATCCTTCGGGCTCTGTGTGACTGAACCAGGCAGGCAGGTGATGAGCGCTCGCTGATTGTCTCGGAGATATTCTCAGAGTCGATGATATGCCAGACTCACCCGCGCCCGCCAGCCGAACACGGGTGAGTCCGCTGAATCCACCGTGGGAAGCGCGATTAGCGCTGGCCAAAGGGTGGGGTGGGATATTGGAATTTGGCGTTGGCCACGTCGGATGGGAAGACCGTCACCACTTTCCCGCTCTGGATTTGGATGGTGACCATGGGTTTGCTGTCGTTTTCGCCTGTGGAGCTGAACTTGATCGGCCCGTAGAATGTCGTTACGTCGAGGCTTGCCAGCGAGTCACGGACTTTCTGCGGATCGATGCTGCCAGCCTTCTCCAGTGCGAACTGGAAGGCGACGCCGCACGCGGCTGATTCCGCGGCCTGATAGGACGGCTCAGTGCTGTACTTCGTCTTGTAGAGTTGCTCGAAGCTCTGCGCCGTGCCAAAGATATCCTGCCCCTGATACTTCACCTGGGGCGTCCACTGCGAGCTGCCGATGACATAGTTCGCGTCGCCGCTCAGCGTGGTCGCGAAGTCCGGCAGGGCCGGACCAACCGTGAATGCCCAAACCTTGGGGTTGATGCCAAGCTGCTTGGCCTGCTTCATCGTCGTCAGGGCTTCGCCTTCGTGGCCGGACCCCAGAATCATATCAGGCGCGCTGCCATGGTTGGCGGTCTTGATCTGCGTCAGGACGCCAGAGAGGTCCGTGGCGTTGGCCGGATAGGACTGGGAATAGACGACATCCAGACCGCTGCTCTGCGCCAGCGTCTTGGCCGCGGCGGCCACTTCGGATGAGAAAGAGTCATTCGCGTTGATGATGGCGATGGTCTTGGGCGCATTGGGGAGCGAGAGCGCCGCTTTGATCATGGCGCCCGCGTATTCCGGGGATGGGCTGAGGACACCGAAAATGTAAGGATTGTTCTTCTTGAAGATGGCCTGTGCCGCGCCGTTGCCCTCAACCATGGGTATCCGATACTGCTGGGCGATCACTTCGTCGGTCAGCGTCGCCGCCGAGCCGTACGGGCCAAGCATGAAATTCACCTTGTCGGACGTGATCAACTGCTTGGTAAGCTGCGCACTCTTCTGGGCGCTGCTGTTGTCGTCGTAATACTTGATCTTGACCTTATAGGTCTTGTCGCCGACTTTGATACCGCCCTTTGCGTTGACTTGATCGGCCCAGAGATTATAGCCATTGAGGGTATCTGTACCCTCGTGAGACAGACTGCCGGTGAGCGAAACCGGCGCGCCAAAGACGAGCGTATCCGATCCGGAGCCCGCGGTGTTTCCACCACAGCCAGCCAGCACAGCGGGTACCACGAGGGCGAGCAGCCCCAGCACCGGCAATGGAGCGCGCCAGGCACGCAGGATGCTGGCTGCTGCGCGCGACTTCCTCCGAGAGTTGAAATGGGACGCCAGTGAACTGCGAGATCGAGCAATGAATCCCATACCATATCTCCCTTCCAGTTGCTCTTGCTACCGTACATGACGCCATTGGCTTGAGGGCCATCGCTGTGGCCGTGAGAAGCCCGTGTTCGGGGCAGTGAGTCGTCCGCGCCCAGCAGGCACGGGGATTACACAGGCAACTGGTATATAGTGGACTACGTCACACTCCGACACAAACTCACGCATACACGCACGTTACCAGCCGATGAGGTTTCCCTCGCAAGCCCGATTGGAAGCGAATTCCGTGCCAGATGAGATTGCCTCGTGGGCAAAGATAGCCACAGGGCAACGCAAGGGAACAGCGGCGCTCGCTCCGCTGGGCGATCTATGAGCGCATTACCCTGCGGTGGCGGTGGGCTCCACGTAGCCGCCACGCTCAGGGCGCGCTGAGGTCGCCAGCGAGCACAGGAAGGCAGACGCTATGGCGAGCGCGCAGAGCGCCGCCACGCCATACCATCCGAAGTCCACGAGCGCCAGCCCCGGCACAAACGAGCCAAGCCCGCCGCCGAGGTAGAAGCCAAGCGTATAGAGCGAGAGCGCGGTTGCCCGCGCTTGCGCGCCGAGTGGGTTGGCTGCTTCGCTTACGGAGGCATTCGCGACGACATGGGCCATCAGGCTGCCGACGCAGACGAGCGCCAGCCCGATCGCGATCAACGGCAACAGATCAACCAGCGTGCAGACGAGTCCGATGGCGGCGATGGCCAGCGAGACCTGGATGGTGGGCCGTCGTCCGGCACGGTCGGAGATGTTGCCCGCGATGGGCGAGGCCACCGCGCCTAGGAGATAGACCAGATAGATCAGGCTGCTGATCGTCGGACTCAGATGGAATGGTGCCCCTTCCAGGCGATAGGGAGAATACGAGAAAACGGTCAGGAAGGGGAAGAAGACGGTGCCGCCGATGAAAGGCGCCCACCACAGCCTGCGGAAGATGACCGCCAGCGGTGGCCGGGTGGTGGCGGATGCGGTGGTGGGGGTCGCCATCTCCGCTTTGCGCTGGGATGCGGGCGTTGCCGCGAGCAGCAGCGTGCCCATGATGACCCATCCCGCGACCAGACTCAGCGACGCACGCCATCCGAGCGGCTCGACGGTCAGCCCGACGCCGAGACGACCCACCAGCCCGCCGATAGTGTTCGCGGCGATATAGAACCCGCTGACGCGCCCGCGCCAAGATGCTGGAAGCTCGTTGTGCAGGTACGCCAGCCCGGCGATGGTGATGCCTGGCACAGCAAGACCCTGAGCCGCCCGCAGGCTCACGAGTATGGGGAACGTCGGCGCGAGCGGAACGGCTATGCTGAAGATGCTGAGGAGGGTGCCGCAGATAAGCATCATGCGCCGTGTCCCGATGGCATCGGCGATGCGTCCGGCGGCGAGCGAGGCGAACGCCAGCGCGAACGTTACCGCGAGGATGGTCAGGCCAGCCTGCGCGGGCATGACATGATACTCATCGCTAATCTGCGGCAAAATCGGCTGTGTGGAGTACATTGCCGTGAAAGCGACCGACGCGCTGAAATTGGTGATGATGAGACCGCGGAGCCGCCTGGTATCGAGGCGTGCCCCGGATGCGGGGATTGCGAGCGCGCCAGATGACGGATTGGCCGGGGATGGGGGCGTCCTCATGTTACTCATCCCCGACTCTCGGCCCGCTGACCTCATCATAGAGGTCAGCGCCATACATGTCATTGATGACGACCACGGGGAAATCTTCGAGCCAAAGGCGCACGACCGCCTCCGCGCCCAGGTCATCCCACGCGACGGGCTCCTGCCTGCGGATGCGGCGGGCGAGCAGCGCACCCGCGCCCCCCACCGCGCCGAAGTAGACCGCCTGGTGACGCTGGATGGCCCGCACGACCTCACGCGAGCGCCGCCCTTTGCCGATCATGCCGCGCAAGCCGAGCGCCAGCAGTTCCGGCGTGAAGGCATCCATGCGATAGCTACTGGTCGGCCCGGCGGAGCCGATCACCTGGCCGGGACGCGCAGGCGAGGGGCCAACATAGTAGATCGTTTCTCCCGCGATCTCGAACGGGAGCGGCTCGCCTGCTGCAAGCAGATCGTGCATCCGCTGGTGGGCGGCGTCGCGTGCGGCAAGCACCGGCCCCGTCAGCACGATACGGTCGCCCGCGCGCAGCGTGGCAACGCCCCCGGCATCCAGCGGCAGGCGTACGACCGCGCGTGGAACCGCGCCAGCCTGTTCCATATCTCCTTCTCCTCACTTGCTCTGCATGGATAGCATCATGGATTGCGTCATGGATTGCGTCATAGGTCGAATCCGATATGCCTGGTCGAGTGGCAGCTCATATTGACGGCCACCGGCAGGGCGGCGATGTGAGTGGCGCCCACTTTGATGCGCAGGCCGAGCAATGTCGTGCGTCCGCCGAACCCTTGCGGGCCGATGCCCATTGCGTTGATGGTCTCGCTCAGGCGGGCCTCCATCTCGGCGAGATGGGAATCGGGATTGACCGTGTCGAGTGGCTCCAGCAGCGCTTCTTTCGCTAATTCCGCCACGCGCTCGAAGTCGCCGCCGATCCCCACGCCGACGATGAACGGCGGGCATGCCTGTGGCCCGGCAATGCGTACCGTCTCCAGGATGAAGTTTTCGACTCCGGCCTGGCCGTCAGAGGGCTTGAGCATCGCAAGGCGGCTGCGGTTCTCCGCGCCGAAGCCCTTTGGCAGGATGTCTACGTGGACGCTCTCGCCGGATGTGAGCCGGTAATGCACAATGGCGGGGGTGTTGTCGCGGGTATTGACGCGCCGTAGCGGGTCGGCCACCACCGAGAAGCGCAGATAGCCCTCGCGATACCCCCGGCGTATGCCTTCGTTGATGGCCTGCTCGACCTCGCCATCAACCCAGTGAACATCCTGGCCAAAGGTCAGATAGACCACCACCATGCCGGTATCCTGGCACATGGGCGTCTTCTCCGCCTCGGCGATTGCCGCATTCTCCAGCAAATCGCTGATGACGGCGCGCGCTACCGCACCGGTTTCGTGTTCCTGGCCTCGTTCGAGCTGTTGCCTGATATCGGGCGTCATCACCGTATTGGCGCGGATGACGGCGTCGCGAATCGCGGCGGAGAGACGAGTGACAGACACCTCGCGCATATGCTTCGCTCCTGGCGCCCTGGCTGGCTGCGCTGCCTACGTGCGCATCCCCAGCATCCCCCGGCACGTCGGACTATCTCTCCTGGAGAGATGCCCGATAACCCAACCTCCAGGCATGTCGCGGGATGTTCTCGTGCGCTTGCTTCTATACCCCGTGGGCCAATCCCTCGCGGTATGACGTATGTATCTGTGTTACCCAGTATAACGCGTTCGCCGCAGAATGGCATGCTACCTGGCTGGTGCGGAGCCATCCAGAGAGGATCGATCTCGACCAACTCAAGGCTGCCGGGATGCGTGGGAATACCCACTGAGACAAATGTCACGGTGCGATGCAGTGCGACGAGGCATCATAGGTTTGGAGGTATCCGGCGGGCTTCATCATCCATTGCCATCTATACGTCTTTGATCTGGTGGCTGCCGGTTGCCCTTGCGGCGCGTGCTGGATGCCGCATATCCTGAGTGTATCAGTCACCAACGCCTGATGCGCCCATGGCCTGTGCCTGTGGAAACAGGAGGAGGGTCACCATGGTGAATGTGCCCCGTATCGCGATGTACGCCGATCTGGCGTGTCCATTTGCGTATGTCGCGGCCTATCGCGTGCGTGTATTGCGCGAGGAGTATCGCGGACGGCTCATCATCGAGCATAAGAGTCTCTCGCTCGAATATGTCAACCGGCAGCCGACACCCAAGCGGACGCTCGATAGCGAATGTCCGTTCCTCATGCTGGCGGAGCCAGAACTGCCGTGGGAGCCGTGGCACGCGCCGCTGAGCGAATGGCCGGTGACGGTACTGCCAGCGTTCGAGGCGGTGAAGTGTGCTGAGCGCCAGGATCCGGCGCTGGCGGATGAGCTCGATTGGGCGATTCGCACAGCGTTCTTTGCCGAGAGTCGCTGTATCTCGATGCGCCATGTGCTCCTGGAGCTTGCGGAGCGGGTGGGGCTGGCTATGGACCAATTCATGCAGGATTTCGATAGCGGCCAGACACGAGCGTTGGTCATGCGGGAGGCGCGTGATGGGTGGGAGCGCCTCAAGGTTCCCGGCAGCCCGACGTTTGTGCTGCCGTCTGGTCGCCAGATTGGCGACCCAGCGGAACTGGGCCTGCCAGAGGTGATGGTGGAAGAGCAGGCGTATGGGCGGGTCACGGGGTTCCGCCCTTCACCCTGCGCGGGCGATGCCTGCCTGGAGCTCTACCGCCACATGTTCGCCGAGGCGCTTGCTGAAGCGCCCCATACCTGACGCTATTTCGCCTGAGCCCCTGGTTTGTCATCGACATTGGCATTGGCTGTTCATCCATGTGTTGTGGTGTGTCGTCATCATGTGTCGTCATCGCTTAGCTGCGTGTTGCTGGCTCACTGGCTCATTCCTGTATACTGTTCTGCTTGCTGTTGCGCGCTGTTGGTCTACCAGGGCACCATGCTCAACTTCCTTGTTTTCAGCGCATCTATCACGAGAAGGGGGCGCCTCATGTCGTCGAACGAGTGGTCTTCTGATAACCTGCCGTCTCACGTCGAGGCCGCGTTTCCGCAGACAATCGGCCTGCGCAACATCTCACCGCTGCGCATGGCAAAGATACATGCCCCCGAAGAATACGTGGACCGGGCGCGTAATGAGATTGCTACCGTGCTCTACTTCTGGGCGTATCGGTCGGAGATGTGGACGATTGTTGGCTTTACCGCATCCCCTGCCGATCGGCTGTCCGCCGCGGCGCCAGTCGCGCATCCCATCGTCGATGTGCTGCAATCGCAGCTCGTCGTGCGCTGCCAGCCGCTGAGTCTTTCGGAGCGCGATACCCTCGCCCGCCACGCATTCATGCGATACCTCACCGCGCAGGGGCTTCCCGTTCCTGAGCTGGTGGCTCGCCCCGAAGATGTCACCTATGCGGTAGTGCCGTTCGTTTCATTGACCGATCCACAGCAGGCGAGTGGCTTTACCTACGTGCTGGAGAACCCGATCTACGAGTTGCAGCGGTACATGCCGGGGCGGCGTTTTGTCACCGACGGCCCTTCCGAGGATATCTATCTGGAGGCAGCCGCCCAGACGCTTGCCGCGCTCCACAACGCCTCGTTCGCATATGTGGGGCCAGCGCACGAGTGGTTGCCTGAGCGCGGGACATTGCCTATTGCCCAGATCTACCTGGGTCACATCGCGGAGGCGAGCCGGGATGTTGCGCTGCCACGGTCAGTCGCCTCGGCCCTGCGACGTCTGGCGCGAGCGGGCATGCAGTGGACCGCCCAGGCCATAGAACGCATCGAGTCGCATCCTGCTCTCCCTCGTCTGCATGTTCATGGCGACTACCAGCCGCATAATCTCGCGTTCGATGGGGATCGGGTTATCGCGCTCTACGACTTCGACGCGATGCACCGGGACTGGCGCGTGATCGAGTTGGCTTATGCGCTCCTGGCGTTCACGGGTCTGCGCTGGGAAGATGACACCGCGGCGTCGGTTTCCGAGCCAGCGCTGCCGCTGGTCGAGCGCGGGCTTGATCTGGAGCGGGCGCGGGCGTTTCTGGATGCGTACGGGCGTATCTCGCCGCCACAGCCAGAGGAAGCGGACCTGCTTGGCGACGCGCTGTTGCTCGTCCTGCCAGTCATCTTTTCTAATGGAGTCGCCGAAGATCTGGTCTATCCGGAGCGGATGACCGGGCTTGGCCCGTCGCCGCGTGAATCGCGGGCGCGTGTGGAATGGGCAGAGACATTTCCCGGCTGGGTCGAGGCACACCGGTCGGACCTACGCGATGCCTGGGTGCGCCGCGCGGTGCACTGAGGGGCGCCCGCTGTCGCGGGATATTATCGCCCCAGATCCGTTTCTCGCTGGGCGGGCAGGCTGGAAATATCCAGCCGGACCTCCACACGACCTTCGAGCAGATGATGAACCGATGGGACCGGCAGGTGGCGCAACATAGCTTGCATGCGGTCATTGTCATACATGACGTTGGCAATCAGCTCTGTGATGCCTCGCTGCCGCGCATAGTGCGCCAGCACCAGGAGCAATTGCGGGCCGATGTTTTGACCTTGCAGCCGGTCTTCGACAGCCAGCGCAAACTCCGCCGCCCATGGCTCCGCGCGTTCGTAGCGGGCGACCGCGATGATAGGCTCGTCGGGGTCGTCTCCTGGCGTGGCGACGATGGCCATGCGGTCCTCGTAGTCCACATGGCTGAGGCGCTCCGCCAACGCGCTGCCCAGCTCGGGCATCTCACCGAAGAAGCGGAAGATCAACGATCGGTGCGAAAGCCGCTGGTGGAAGTTCTGCAGCCGGGGCGCGTCGTCGGGGTGAATCGCCCGGTAGTGGAACGTGCGACCGTCCCGCGCCACCAGCGTCCCGCTCGTGGCCTCCGCGCCGCTGGACGCGTTCTCGTACTGCTTGCCTGGCGGTTTCATCTGCCGTCTCCATCCGCGCATGCTGGCGCTTCCGCCAACTGGCCATGTCTCCTGTTCATTGTAGATAGTTCCGGTGCCTCGCGCAGCGACATTTGTCACATAGCAATGGAGCGCCATCAGTGCCGGGCATTGCACTCGTCACCCGTTACTGTATAGTTGTATACAGGCATGGAATGTGCCACGTTTCTCACTATCATCTACCGGTATCGACCGGTACCACTAGTATCACAGGCTACCGCAATCACACGTGCGTTATAGCGCCACACGGCATACGGCGTTGGCCGAGACGTCGCGCGGTCATTGTGATGCCATGCGTTGAGCCACCAGGATAAGGAGAGTGCAGCGATGAGAATATTTCTGGATACCGCGGATATCAACGAGATTCGGGAGGCCGCTCGCTGGGGCATCCTGAGCGGCGTGACGACCAACCCCACCCTGATCATGAAGAGCGGGGGCAAGAGTCACGAGGCGATCATCCACGAGATTGCGGAGATCGTGGATGGTCCCATCAGTGCCGAGACCGTCAGCCTGGAGACGGAGGGCATGCTCACGGAGGCCCGCCGCTTCGCGCAGTGGCACCCGAATGTGGTCGTCAAGGTGCCCTCCACGCCCAACGGCTGGGCCGCCGTCACGCAGCTCAAACACGAAGGCATTCGCACCAACGTCACGCTGTGCTTCAGCGCCAATCAGGCGTTGTTC
>DASUWS010000329.1:0-2288 GCA_036378295.1 Ktedonobacterales bacterium | reverse complement strand
ATGCTCTGTGAGTTGGGGAATCGGTAGAAGGTGAAGTGGTCTTCTTTGGGCTGGTAGCGCACGACCGCATTCGCGCCCGCGCTAGCGAACCAGACCGAGCCGTCGGAGGTCGTTTCCAGGCTATAGAGAATGCTGGGATCGCCCGCCAGATCCGGCACCCGAAGCTCCGTCACTTTGCCTGTCGCCGGATCAAGGCTTCCAAGGAACGCGGGCTGCATCTCGGTAAACCAGATGCGCCCTGAGGGATCCGCCGCCATCGCATAAATCGCCGCCTGATGGTTCGCCAGCGACGTCAGCGCCACCTTGCCCGTGGCGGGGTCGAGTCTGCCGATCGCGCCGCCGGTCAGGTAGCCGAACCAGACACCACTGGGAGTAACTGCCAGGCTAAAGGGGTAGGCGCGGTTGGCTCCCTGCGGCTTCGGCACCGGCCACGACTGGACCGCGCCTGTGGCGGGGTCAAGCCGTCCGATACGCCCACCGAGCAGCGTAAACCAGAGGTCGCCTTTCGCATCGAACAGGAGATCCTGTGGCGCCATACGCGGCGCGATAGCCGTATCGAGCGAATAGATCTTGAAGGCCCGCGTGGCCGGGTCGAAACGCCCGATGTAGTTCGCTGCCTGTTCGGTGAACCAGACGCCGCCCTGCCGATCTATCGCCGTGTCCATGATGTTGTATTTGCCGCCAGGTGGCGTCCATTCGCTGATCGCGCCGGTCTTTGGATTGATGCGCGCGAGCTGATTCGTCACCATCTCACCAACCCAGATATTGCCCTGCGCGTCAACCGCTGGCTGCATTAGCCCGGCACGCGAGGTTGGCATCGGGATGATCTTGGCATCCGCTGGACGCGCGATGGCGGAAGACTGCGAGCCGGATACTGTCGTACCCGTGCTGCTGGCCTGGCGTGGCGTGGAGGTATTCGATGATGTGGCCGATGGTGTCGGGGGTATCCGGCTCATGATCAGCACGGTCACAAGCAGCGCGGCCAGCACCAGCGCACCAAATCCCGCATCCCTGCGCAACAGGCGGCGCCAGAGCGGCTTGCGCGCGGGAGGTGGCGTCGGTGTCGGCGGTTCAGGAGTTTGCTTGCCTGTGCTCGTTGTATCATTCACGTCGTTTGTGTCATCCCTTAGAGCTTGATGCCGTATTCTGCCCATCGTTCAGTGACCAGTGCCTTGATCTCGGGACTCATTTCAATATCATCGGGCCAGGGGCGGGGATGTCCCTCCTCCGGGAGCTTGGCCGTCGCATCCAGACCCATCTTCCAGCCGTACTTCTCATACGGCGACGAGTGGTCCAGCGCATCCACCGGGCCATCAACCAATAGCGTATCACGCTTCGGGTCGACGTTGTTGCCCACGCGGAAAAGCACCTCGTGCATATTCTGCACGTCCACGTTCTCATCTACCACGATGATGAACTTCGAGAGCATCATGAGCATCATTCCCCAGATGCCCGCCATCACCTTCTTCGCCTGGCCGGGATAGCGCTTGCGAATCGAGACGATGACGACGTTGTGGAATCCACCTTCGACTGGCATGTTGATGTCCACAATCTCCGGCAGCACCACCCGCAGCAGATGGAGAAAGAAACGCTCCGTCGCCTTGCCCAAGAATGCATCTTCCATGGGCGGCTTGCCGACGATCGTGGTGGCATAGATAGGATTACGCCGCGAGGTGACAGCGGTGATATGCATCACGGGATATGGCTCGACAGGCGTATAGTGGCCGGTGTGGTCGCCAAACGGCCCCTCTGGGCGCAGTTCGTCGGTATCCACGTAGCCTTCCAGCACGATCTCGGCATGGGCGGGCACCTTCACATCCACCGTTTTACACTGCACCACCTCGACGCCTTTATGGCGCAGGAAGCCCGAAAACAGCAGCTCATCCACGCCCGGAGGCAGTGGCGCGCTGGCGGCGTAGATGCTGGCGGGGTCAGCGCCAATGACGACCGCGACCTCCATGCGCTTCTTGTCGCCGCCATGTGCTTTGGCATCGCGGAAGTGCGCCGCGCCGCCCTTGTGAATCTGCCAGTGCATGCCGACGGTACGCTCGTCGTAAACCTGCACGCGATACATGCCGATGTTGCGCTTGCCCGTCTCGGGGTCTTTCGAGTGGCACATCGTCAGCGTGAGATACTGTCCGCCATCCTTCGGCCAGCACTTGGGAATGGGCAGTTGGGCAATCGAGGGCTTATCGGTGACGACGACCTCCTGGCAGGGCGCGTGGCTGACGGTGCGCGGACCGATGCGCGCTAACTCCGCCAATTCCGGCAACAGCTTCGCCTTTTCG
>DASUWS010000328.1:0-2448 GCA_036378295.1 Ktedonobacterales bacterium | reverse complement strand
ATGTTGTGTCTGGGCGAGATGCGGCCAGAGCGCCTGGGCCAATGTACGAAGCACTAGCGCGAGTGCCAGCGTCGCGATGGCTTTGGTAAAGATCGGGGCATCCAGGAGCGGGCGAGCAAACAGCCGCTCCAGCAGGCAGGCAGAGACCGCCGCGAAGACGAGACTCAGTAGCAACGCCAGCCAGAAATTGATGCGCGGCCCCGTGAGGAGGACGTAGAGAAAACAGGCGCTAAATGCGGCCATAGCGCCATAGGCAAAATTGAGGACGCCGGTCGTGCGGTAGATCAGGGCAATGCCAAGCGCGACCAAACCATAGAGGCTGCCGGTCAC
This sequence comes from Ktedonobacterales bacterium, assembly GCA_036378295.1. Classification (GTDB taxonomy): domain Bacteria; phylum Chloroflexota; class Ktedonobacteria; order Ktedonobacterales; family JADMIN01; genus DAHUXT01. The sequence goes on along the minus strand of DASUWS010000328.1, from coordinate 2,118 downwards.
CAATCCGCTTACCGTGACCTGGAGAAATGCCTGCATGTGCCTCATCCTCCGTCGCTGGCCGAGACAAGCGCATCATCCCAAAACATGACGCACTCGTCACATGACGACTCAGTCATGTTTGCAGTACTATGCCATAGCTCGTCGCGACGTGTCAAGCGCACCACGGCGCGCGCATGAATTCATGGGCATTAGGATCGGTCAGCACGGCGGGTGGGTGGCTGCCCGGCATTGCTCGCGCATGCTCTCCGATGCGCTAGAGGGGGCATATGACACACACATGACACAAGATGCTTGACAAGTGATGAGGCAGTCAGGTATACGATATGACACATGACTCAGTCGTCATATTTGTGCGATGCGTTCACCAGACGTTGCGCGACTGTTCCGCGCGAGGAAAGGGAGTCTCGAACGATGCGGTATCCTCCACGGCTGGGTGGCCGTACCCTGCTACGGGCAGCGATTCCCCTGTTGGCAACGGCGATTCTGGCGCTCTCGGCCTGTGGCGGCAACGCCAGCGGCGCGAGCGTTCCGGGTGTCACCAACGACACCATCACCATCGGCGCGGTACTCGACACGACGGGTCCGATCAAGATTATCTGCCAGCCGATCTACGACGGCGACCAGCTCTACATCAACAAGATCAACGCGGCTGGCGGCATCCACGGGCGCAAGATCAAGCTGGTCCAGGTCAGCGACAACGGCGACTCGACCAAAACCCGCGATGCCGTACGCCAGCTTGTCGAGCAGGATAACGCCTTCGCCGTCTTCCAGGTCTGTGGCTCGGGCGCGGCGAATGTCGCCGAGGCGTATCTTGGCCCGAAGGGCATCCCGTTCGTCGATCCCATCGGCGGCGGCGCGAAGTTCACCGACGACAGCGGCAAGGCGCTGCCGTGGCTCTGGATGACGCAACCCAACTATGGCGACGAGGGGCATGTGCTCGGCTATTACGCCGCGAAGACGCTCAACGCGAAGAAGGTGGCGCTGCTCTACGAGGATGACGTGCTCGGGCTGCAGCAGAAGACGACGCTTGGCGAGGCGCTGCAGAAATATGGCGCGTCGCTCGTCGCCTCGGTTGGCTACAAGGCAACCCAGACCAGCTTCAGCAGCGAGGTGCAGACGCTCAAGGCGGCGAATCCTGATCTGATCGTGTTGAATGGTCTGCCCGGTCCAACCGCCGCGTTCGTGCTGGGCGCCACACAGACCGGCTACCGGCCATCTCTGGGCTACCTCGCCAACTACCCGATGGCCGACAACTCCTGGGCGAAGCTGCTCGGAGCCGCGGGCGAGGGCGTCTATGTCAGTGGCTATTCAGACGTCAATACGCCGGTTGGTCAGGAATATCTCGATCTCACCAAGAGCGATCCGGTGTTCAGCGCGTACAAGTTCTACGGGTACATAAATGCCAAGCTGTTCGTAGACGCGTTGGGCAAGGCGGGCGCCAATCCTACACGCGAGAGCCTGCAACAGGCGCTGAACACTGGCTTCAGCAGCTACGATACTGGCTTCGGCCCGACGATCACCTGGACCGCCGACAAGCATGGCGGCATCAGCGACTTCGAGTTCCTCCAGATCAAGAACGGCGTGATGACGAAGGCCAGCGACTTCATCAAGGCATCGTCCGTCTGGCCGTAATCGCTGATACGGACCCTTCCCTTGCCCCCTCCCCGCGTCAGGGAGGGGGTCTCGCATTGCCCTGCCTGCCGACCTCCCAGGTAGACGCTATATATCCATGGCAAACCAGCGGCGTGTTACGTGCATGCCGATTGACGTATAGAATGCAATGGCTTCCCGGTTCGCTTCCCAGCAGTCCAGCTCCAGGCTGGTCGCGCCCTGTTCCTTCGCCCGCTCGACACATGCCGCGATCAACCGCCGCCCAATGCCCTCGCGCCGGTGGGCCTCAGCAACGCCGAAGTTCTCGATATAGGCGAAGGCGCGTGGCACCTGTATATCACGTGCGGCGCGGCGATGCGACAGGACGGCGTAGCCCGCGATTTCGCCATTCACCTCGGCAACAATCACATCAGCGTCGGCTCCCATCACCAACTGGGCGAAGTCCTCTTCGGACATGACCACATCCACGCTGCGAAAGACGGTAGGTACGGCGGTCACATGATACTC
>DASUWS010000327.1:0-38486 GCA_036378295.1 Ktedonobacterales bacterium | reverse complement strand
GGCATTCGTCTCTTCATCGAAATAGGCGAGGCTCTGCCAGATGTTGATTACGGCGTCGAACGTGCCGGGCAATGCTCCGACTTCGCGCATATCGCCAATAATGTAGGCCACCTGCTGGTGAGCGGCCCGCGCGCGGCGTTCGGCCTCGGCGATGGCTTCGCTGTCGCGGTCCAGCCCAGTTACATCATAACCTCGCTCGGCCAGTTGGGCGGCGTAATCGCCATACCCGCAGCAGAGATCCAGCAGACACGAATAGCGCGGGAGCGGGAGTTGGCGGGCGAGAAAGTCAACGGCTCCCTGGATCACCTGCTCTGACTGTAAGGGCATAAAGAGGCGAAACCATAACGGAGAATAGGCGTTGGGGATCACAGCCGCTCCTTTCTCACGCGATTCTCGTGCGAATCACGATGGAAGAAGGCAGACAGACCTGCTGCACGGTTATTATAGCGTGTGAGTGGCATGTAACCCGGTTGCGTGAAGCACGCGAAACGCACGTACCCCTCATAGGGACCTCCCTGACGTGGAAGGACTCGAAGAAGTACCCTGCGATCTTACGCTTCACAACACCTACACGTGCAGCTCGCGGAGGTGGATTGTCTGGCCACGGCCCGGCCCGACCGAGACGAGCGCCAGCGGCGTATCGAGCAGTTCTTCCAGGCGATGGAGATAGCGGCGGGCAGCTTCGGGCAGATCATCCAGCGACTTCGCGCCAGATGTGCAGGTCTTCCAGCCCGGCCACTCCTCATAGACCGGCTCACAGGCGGCGAGGTCGTTCAGGTTGGCTGGCGGGGCGTGCAGCTCGCGGTCGCCCATGCGATACGACGTGGCAATCCGTATCGTATCGAAATCGTCGAGCACGTCCAGCTTCATGATCGCGATGCCATCGAAGCCGTTGAGCTTGGCGACGAACCGGCCCGCCACGGCGTCGAACCAGCCACAGCGGCGCGGGCGTCCCGTCGTCGTCCCAAATTCGTGCCCCGCCTCGCGCAGCTTGTCGCCATCATCGTCGAAAAGCTCAGTGGGCATTGGCCCGCTGCCAACCCGCGTAATATAGGCCTTGTAGACGCCGAGGACGTGCTCGATGCAGCGGGGCGAGAGTCCGGAGCCGGTCGAGGCGTTGCCCGCGATAGTCGAGGATGAGGTGACGAAGGGATAGGTGCCGAAGTCCACATCCAGGAGCGCGCCCTGCGCGCCCTCCAGCAGGATCGACTTGCCCTCTTCATACGCCCTCTGCAACATCGCCTGCGTATCGGTGATATACGGGCGAAGCTGCTGCGCGTAGCCGACATACTCCGTGTGGATTTCTTCGAGCGAGAGCGGCGGCTGACCGTAAATCTTCGTAATCAGGCGATTCTTCTGGTCGAGAACGGCGGAGAGCTTGGAGCGAAACAGGTCAACGTCCAGCAGGTCAGCCATGCGAATGCCGTTGCGCGCGAACTTATCCACGTAGGCCGGACCGATGCCGCGTAGCACTGTGCCGATCCGCTCGGTGCCGCGGCTCTCCTCCTCCAGACGGTCGAGCATGAAATGATACGGCATGACGACATGGGCGCGCTCGCTGATGAAGAGGCGCCCAAGATCGACACCAAGCTGGCGCAGGTTATCCATCTCTTGCAGCAGGCCACGCGGATCAACGACCACACCATTGCCGATGATGCAGCAGGTGCCATCATGCAGGATGCCCGCGGGGACGAGATGGAACGCAAACTCCCTCTCACCGTGAATCACCCGGTGCCCCGCGTTGCCACCGCCCTGATAGCGCGCGACGAACGCCGCACGGTCGGCCAGCTCATCAATGATCTTGCCCTTACCTTCATCGCCCCACTGGGCGCCTACAATCGCCATCACGCTCATGCGCAGCCTGCTCCTAACCGCCTTGTTGGATATAGTTCAGAATCAACTGATCTGTTAACTGTTCGACGGGCGCCTGATCATCGGTAAAGACGATGCCACCACGCTCTGGTCGCGCCACTTGCGCCACCGGCAACACTTCCGCCGCCACACGACCAACGAGTGAGCTTGCGGGCACCCGCGTAAGGTTATCACGGAATGTCGTCAGAGTGGTAGGGCTATTTGTCGCAACGATCTCGGTATTAAAGGTGTTGGGCACGTCGAAAGCGTAGACGTTGGGAAATACCTGGCTGAGCGTATTGACGAACGCCTGCGCCAGCCGGTTATCCGTCCGGGTGTGTCCGGTATTCAGGCAGATGACGCCCGTCGGCGAGAGGTGCGCGCGCACTTCCTCGAAGAACTCTTTGGTCGTCAGCTGGAAAGGGATGTAGGGCTGCTGGAAGGCGTCAATCGCGACCACATCGTAGGTCTTGTGGGTTGTGCGCATAAAGGTCCGGCCATCGTCAATATGTACCTGCAGATTCGGCTCGGTCATATCGAAGTAGCGCCGCCCCACATCGACAATCGTGGGATCGATCTCCACGCCGTCAATCGGCACGGGGCCATAGGCGGCGGTGAACTGCCGGGCAATCGTGCCCGCGGCCAGCCCGATGATGGCGACACTCTTGACCTTGCCCGCGCTCTCGCCCGCGTTGAAATAGGGCATCGCCAGGAAGTAATCCCAGTACCAGCCCGTCAGGATCTCGTTCGGGTTGTAGACAGAGTGGATGGCCTGCCCCTCGTTCAATACAAGCTGGCGGGTGCCGTCGGGCGCCTGCACCACCTGGATGTAGTTATAAAACGACTCCCGCTCGTAGATCATGCCAGGCGTCGTCTTGAGGGCGCCAAGCGGGGCAAGCTGCGGCAGGAACAGCGGCACGAGCAGCAGGATGGCCGGAACGGCGCCGCTGACACGCTCCCAGAAGCGCAGCCCATAGAGTGAGGCCGCCAGCAACGCGACACAGCCGGCGAGAATCGTGCGCTTGACGCCAATCGTAGGGATGAGCACCAGCACGGGCAGGAAAGTGCCGATGATACTGCCAACGGTCGAGAGGGCATAGAGGCCGCCAGCGCTGCGCCCAGTGCTGCCGACGGAGCGCGCGCTCAGACGGACGGCGAACGGGGAGACCATCCCCAGCAGCGTCACGGGCACGCCGAAGAGCAAAATGACGGCCAGCAGCGAGCTGTAGAAGACGCTGGCGTTGACCTCGTTCATTCCTGTGACGGACCAGTCGAGCACGGGCTTGCTGATGAACGGAATCAGCCCGGTCGCCAGTGCGGCAATCGTCGTCAGGATGGAAAGCAATCGCATGCTGGGGTAGCGGTCTGCCAGCCTGCCGCCGAGAAAATAGCCCGCCGACAGATAGATCAGCACAAGGCCGATCAGATTGGCCCAGATGAACAACGAGGTGCCGAAATACGGCGCGAGCAAGCGCGAAGCCGACATCTCCAGCAGCATCGAGATCATGCCGCCGACGAAGACGAGGATGCGGAGCGGCAGCATCGCGACGGTGCGATCAGTGGTCCTGGCTGGCGCTGTCGCGGCGGCGCCAGATTCGTTGGCAGACGCAGGTGATGCGCCGGGCGTGGTATCGGCGCGGCGGCGTGGGACAAGTGCCATGCGGTTTCTGGCTCCTCTAGCGAGCGCGGCCTCACGGAGTCTGCTGTGGAACAAACTCGAAGCTTTGCAGCATCGGCCCAAAGAATTGAATGGTTCCGGCGGTGAAGCGGTCTTCAGTCGTCGAGAGCACCAGTATGTAGGGCTTGCCTTCATGGACCGTGGCATAGACCTGCACCCGGAAGCGGGCGCTGCCGCTGCTGTCGGTCACCAGCGCGCCGCCGCTCTGCCAGACGACTCCACCGATCACGATGGGCTGTTGTGGACCTAAAGTCTTCAACGTGCCCGATTGCAGACGCGAGGCAAGTCCATTCAATGCATAGGTGACCCAGTCCGCGGCGCTGCTCTGGTTAGCTGGCGGCCCCACATCACCGAGATTGCTCGGCGTATTCACCTGAACAATATACCCAGGATTATCACAATCGTCGCAAAACTCGATGCCCTGGCTGGCACTGTCCGAAGAGACAATCCATCCCATCGGATACTGAACGATGTAGTGTCCGGCGGGATCGTGATAAAACTGGAATCCGTCGATTGGCTGCGGGGTCGCGGTCGGCATGGGCGTCGCGGTCGGCGAGGGGGTCGCGGTCGGTGTTGGCCGCACCGCCGCGTCGATGGTGTGGGTATCGGCGAACAGCAATGACACCATCCCCACCAGGATGAGGCCAATAATCGCCAGGACCCAGGGAGCAAGCCCTGACGCCCGCTGGCGCAGATATTGGAGCTTTGGCAGCGTCGGTGGCGGCGTCGCGCTTGAGACCGGCTCCGCGTCCCCAGCCGTCTGCATAGCCCCAGACGGCTCAGCCGGGGAATCACCCGCTATTGGCGCATCGACCGCGTTCGCAATGCCATCGCTTTCTTCTGTCCCTTCGCGCATACCCCCAGCCTTTACTTCACCTGAACTTTCCCTGCATTCACGCGACAGCAACCACATCCTGTGTATCGGGTAGTGCCGAGCGAATTATACAGTATTACGCATTCATGCAACAGTATGCGTGCCACCGCAGCGAGTCATTGACAGCCCGCAACACACGGGATAGAATGCCGATGAAGTGCGGCCCAGCCGGATATGCCGCTGTGCAGAGTAGACGCCGCGAAGGCAGGGGCGAGTTCCCCCGCCTTCCTTTTTTTGCGCATCAGCCACGCAAAAGTCTGTGCGCGCGGGCCGATTCTGGCGAGGACTGGTCACGCCGTGGCCGTCAGAGATTGTGGCAGTGTTGCAGGGGAAGGAAATTATGAACAAGCGCGAAGGCAACGACCGGATGCAGGATATTATCTCGCTGTGCAAGCGGCGCGGTTATATTTTCCCCAGCAGCGAAATCTATGGCGGAATCAACGCGGTCTTTGACTACGGCCCACTTGGCGTCGAGTTCAAGAATAACGTCAAGGGCAACTGGTGGAACACCATGACCCGGCTGCGCGACGACGTGGTGGGGCTGGATGCCAGCATCCTGATGGCCCGCCGTGTCTGGCAGGCATCGGGGCATGAAGAGGTCTTTACCGACCCCATGGTGGATTGCACCAATTGTAAAGGCCGGTTCCGCGCCGATCAGGTAGAGGAGATGAGCGGCGACCCCAACGTCTGCCCGACCTGCGGCATGCGAGGCACGTTTACCGAGCCACGCCAGTTCAACCTGATGTTCAAGACGTATATGGGGCCGGTCGAAGAAGACGCCGGGCTGGTGTATCTGCGGCCGGAGACGGCACAGGGCATCTACGTGAACTTCGAGAACGTGCAACAGAGCATGCGCAAGAAGCTGCCGTTTGGCATCGCGCAGATTGGCAAGGCGTTCCGCAACGAGATCAGCCCCGGCAACTTCACCTATCGCATGCGCGAGTTCGAGCAGATGGAGATGCAGTACTTCATCGACCCGGAGTCTGAGGCGCAGTGGTTCGAGTACTGGCGCGAGCAGCGGTTCAAGTGGTATCTGGACCTCGGCATGAAACGCGAGCACCTCGACCTCCACCCGCACGGCCCCGAGGAGCTGGCGCACTACGCCCGCGCGGCGGTTGATGTCTACTACCAGTTCCCATTTGGCTGGCATGAGATCGAGGGCATCCACGACCGGACAGACTTCGACCTCCGGCGGCACATCGAGTTCAGCGGCAAAGACCTGGGCTACTTCGACGACGCCACGCAGCGGCGCTATGTGCCGTTCATCATCGAGACATCCGCTGGGGCCGATCGCACCGCGCTCGCCTTCCTCTGCGACGCCTACGATGAGGATGTGGTCGAGGGTGAGAAGCGCGTCGTGCTGCGGCTGAGCAAGAAGCTGGCGCCAGTCAAGGTCGCCGTCATGCCGCTCTCCAAGAAGGAGCCGCTGGTGCATCTGGCGCATCAGGTGCATCAGTCAATCCGTGGGCTGGGTCTGACGCAGTACGACGAGACCGGCGGCAACATCGGCAAGCGTTATCGCCGGCAGGATGAGATCGGCACGCCCTACTGCGTTACCGTAGACTTCCAGAGTCTGGAAGACCAGCAGGTGACGATCCGCGAGCGCGACACGATGGCACAGCGGCGCGTCGCCATTGCCGACCTGCCCGCGATTCTGGCTGCCGACCTGGCAAGCTGATCCCGCGCGCCGCAGGCTGAAGACCTACGGCTAATCCTGCACGAGCAATCCTCTGTCAGGGTTAGCCGGGGCGCTTGAGGCCACGGCGCGGGAACTCGCAGGCGGATGCTGGCCGATGGCGCGCAGCTACATGCCAGTAAGGAGACGGATATATATCATGAGTCTCGACGAAGCGCTGGGCATCTGGGCGGAAGCGGCGCAGGACCTCTCCAGCGCAGGTCTGGCACTCGCCGCCTCTAACTATTACAACTGTGCTGACCTATCGAATCAGGTGGCAGAGAAGTCGCTGCAATCGGTCTACGTGCTCAGCCATGACTCTCGCGCGGCATACGATCACGACCTGCGCGCCCTGGGCATGCTGGTGAGCGCGCCGCCCGACGTGCTGGACCTGCTGGACATATTAACGCCCTACCATCCAGCGCACTTCCTCACCGACGACCTGCCCGCGGAATTGGCGGATGATGCCGTAGGACCGGATAAGGCGCAGCAATTGCTGGAGAGCGCGCGAGCCGTGCTACGCTGGGCACGCCAGATAGTCATGACCGCTTACTAACTGTTTACTGATCGCTTGCTGACTGCTCGCTGACCACTCACCGGGCCATCCAGGCACCCCCGGCGGATCGCACACTCGATAATGCATCTGTGAGGTGTTCCATGTTCCACGCACCGCGCATCATCTCGCTCCTGCCCAGTGCCACCGAAATTATCTGTGCGCTGGGGCTGGCCGATCTGCTGGTCGCCGTGACGCACGAGTGTGACTATCCCTCCGTGGCGCTCGGCAAGCCACAAATCACGCGCTCTCGGCTTGCCCCAGGCATGTCTAGCCAAGAGATAGATGCCGCCGTGCGCGAACAGCTCACGAGCGACGCTCATTCGCTCTACACCATCGACCGCGAGCTCCTGGCTGATCTCGCACCTGATCTGATTGTCACACAACAACTGTGCACGGTCTGCGCGGTGGATATGGAAGACGTGCTCGACGCCATCCGCGACCTGCCTCACATCCCGGAAGTCATCAATCTGGAGCCGATGTCGCTGAGCGATGTGCTGGGCGATATCGAGATGGTTGGCGAGGTAACGAGTCACCAGCGCGCCAGCCACACACTCGTGGCATCGCTTGAGGCGCGCATCCAGCAGGTATGTGAGACAGCGGAACGGGCCCATGAGCAGCCGCGAGTCGCCTTTCTCGAATGGATGGACCCGCTGTTCTGTGGCGGCCACTGGAATCCTGAGTTGGTACGGCTGGCAGGCGGCTACGATCCCCTGGGGCGCGAGGGCGAGCCTTCCGAGCGCGTCGAGTGGGAGCAGGTGGTAGAGTTCCAGCCGGAGGTAATGGTCATCTCCTGCTGCGGCTTCAGCGAAGAACGCGCCCGCCAGGACCTCCCCATCCTCGAAGCGCTGCCCGGATATGGCGACCTGCCCTGCGTGCGCGGCAATCGCGTCCATGTGGTTGATGGCGCCGCTTACTTCAGCCGCCCCGGCCCCCGGCTGGTGGATAGTCTCGAAATACTCGCCCGCTTCCTCCATCCTGATAGATAATGAACGGTGAAACCCGCACCTACGTCTCGGATGCACGCAGCCAGTCGAGAATGCCAATCTCGTTGGCGGCAAGGGTGGCATGGTAATGTTGCTCGATCTGGGCCGCTAATTCGCTCACAGGCATTGAAAGAAGCCATTGCGGCAAGTTGGCTCCCTCAAGAAGCGTGAGAGTGATGGAGCGTCGGAACAGCCACACGAGTGGATTGTGTGGCACTCGTCTGTCGCGCGTCATCACGCACATGTATTTTATACGCTTGTTGTAAGCATATACCGTGAGTGCTTCGATCTCGTCCCAGCGCAGTAATCCCAGTCCACCAGCAATCAGCGAGCAGTGGTCAATGATGCCCTCCGCATTCACGATCACAGAGGGTTTGCGTATTGCCGCCCGGTAGATTGTACAAACCAGCAGTACTGCCAACAATGGTGCAATCAACCATACGAGAACATCGAGGATGACGAGTACGCTGAGATTCACTATCGCTAAGACCGCCTGCGCCGGGTTCATCGGGACGCTCGCCTGAAGCACGTCGCTCAACCACCAGATTCCCACGAGCACACAGGGTACAATTGTCGCTAGATACAGGAGCACGTATCCCAGCAGCTTGCCGCGATCGGGATACACCACGATTCGATGATCTTCACTCGTCATACATACTGGCCTCGCATTTTGCTAGGAGCCGTGCCAACGGCGATAATATCTGTCGGGCCGCGACCCGGATGCGTCGCCAGTATACCATCCGTGCTGCTTTACGCCTGGGCTATTGTTATTCGATGTATTGATAATCCAGCGGCCAATTGGCCACAGATCCAGGAGTCACCTCCTCATGACCGTCACCCTACGAGATATCAACCGCGACAATTGGTTGCAGTGTGTCAGGTTGCGTGTTGCGCCTGGCCAGGAAGAGTTCGTCGCCAGCAACGCGGTGTCGCTAGCACAGGCGAGCTATGAACCCGAATGGCAGCCGTATGCCATCTTCGATGATGAGCAAATGGTCGGGTTCGTGATGTATGGACTGGAACCCAGGGAGCAGCAGCACTGGATCTTGCGCCTGATGGTGGATGCTGCCCATCAGCAACGTGGCTATGGTCGGGCGGCGATGCGGCTGGTGCTTGAGCGGCTGAAAGCGCTGCCAGACTGCCGTGGAATCGCCATCAGCTACGAGGGGGCTAACAAGACAGCCCGCCAACTCTATCTCAGCCTGGGCTTTCGCGAAACCGGCGAGGTTATTGAAGGCGAAGTTGTCGCCCGTATGGCTGGCTCTGACCCGGAATCCAACCAATAACAGCACTCGGCTGCCAGGATGCAGCCCAGCTTTGCCTTGAGCATGTCTGCTTCCCTATAGTCTTCAGTGGCGTCTCTCGGTCGTAGTACTCGGCATTCGCTCAGAGGAAGGGGCAGGCGCATGATTCTGGTCACTGGTGGAGCGGGCTTTGCTGGCAGCCGCATCGTCTCACGGCTCCTCAAGGAGGGCGTCGCGACGCGCGCGCTCGTGCGCAACCCAGCCAAAGCGCGAGGCAGACTGCCAGAGGAGGGCGTTGAGGTTGCCGATGGCGACACGACACAACCCGAAACACTGGGAGCCGCCGTCGATGGCGTTGACACGATCATCCACACCGCCTTCATCACGGCAGAACGCAAGCAGGGGCCGGGCGTCAACTATTACGAGACCAACGTGCTGGGAACCGCCAATCTCGTCGAGGCGGCGCGCAAAGCGGGCGTGCGGCGCATCGTCGTGCTGAGCGGGCTGGGCACCAGGGCCGCCAAACCCGGCTCATACATGCAGGGACGCTATCTTGCGCAGGAGGCGGTCAAGCACAGCGGGCTGGCGTGGTCCATCCTGGGGCCATCGGTGCAATTTGGCAAAGGGTCGGCGTTTTTCAATGGGCTGGCCGATCTCATCCGCACGACGCCCCTTATCGTGCCGATGGTGGGCAGTGGCAACCTCCAGTTTCAGCCGATCTGGGTCGAGGATGTCGCTACCTGCATCGTAAAGATGGCGCGCGAGCCAGAAGCCTATGATGGGCACGTCATAGACGTGGGCGGTCCCGAATATCTCACGTACGCCCAGATACTCGACCTCCTGATGCAGACGATGCACAAGCGCCGCATCAAGGTGCCTGGGCCGATGCCGTTCGTCAAGCTGGGCGCGGCGATGATGGAGGCGGTGCTGCCCAAGCCGCCAATCACCAAAGCGGCAACGGGCCTCTTCACCTTCGAGAACACAACCGAGCTTGATGCCGTCGAGAAGTATTTTCACTTCCAGCCAGCATCGTTTCGCACCTATCTGACTGAGCACGGCGTCGAATAGCCCACAAGAGGGAATATCGGGCAGGAAGCCTATGGCCCGTGCTGGCGTATGATAGGATTATGAGCGGATGAGCCGCCCGGTGCGGAATGTGTAGCGGCGTGCTTCTGAAGTAGCTTGTCATGTGTTCGCAATGTCCGTGGGGCAGGTGCTATGTCGCGACGAGGGCGTGAGGAAGAGCAGACCACGCCAGCACAGGTTTGTCTGCGTTGTGGCACACCCTATGAAGATGACGCCACCGTCTGCTTCACGTGCGGCGCGCCCATCGGTGAGACCAAGACGCCGACACAGCCGGTGGCGGTGCCGCGCGTGCCCAAACGCGAGGCACCCACAGAGGACGAACCGGAAAGCGCCGCAACTCCTCTGGCTATTCAGGCTGCTTCCGCTGTCTCACAGCCAATTCCCCCGCCACCGCTTTCGCGCAGGCCGCGATGGTGGTCCATCGTGCTGGTGGCGCTGGTGGTCGCGCTGGCGGCGGGAGGCGGCGCCGCCTATCTGTTGCGGGCGGTGACGGCAGCGCCACCCGTGGCGAGCAGCCAGGTCTATCGCGATCCGGCTCATCGCTTCCACTTGACGCGGCCAGCGCTCTGGAATCTCACGCCGCGATCTGATGGTGCGCTGCTGACCGATAGCGGCGGCATCAATAGCATGACCCTGGTGATCAGCACGCCGCCATCTGGAGAAGACGCGAAAGCCGCTGCCGATGCTCAGGCGAAGAGCCTGAAATTGACCTCCGCGCCATCGCAACAGTACGCAGGAACGGTGTGGGAAGTGCGTAGCGGCGCGCATACCGACACCGATGGCGTCACGCGGCAGACGGTTCTCTATGTGACGGTGCATGGTGGGCAGTTGTACGCTATCACCTGCGTGAGTCCGCTTGCCAGTTACAACGCCACCAACAACCTCGTCTATCAGCCCCTGCTGGCCTCGTTCGCCTTCGGCGGGTAAGCGCGCCGCGCCAGACAACGACTACTGATCCCCAGTGGGGGCGATAGGTCCGATCGCCCGATGAGACGGCAAGAACTCGCCGGAGACCGATGGCGTTCCCAGATCTCCTGGAACGACCAGCGCGTAAGTCTGGGTGCAGGTTCCCGCGCCATTCTTGAGCGAGCCCTCACAGGTTGCGTCGAATGTGCGCGGCGTGCCGTTGTCATTCTTGATGGCGTAATGCAGCGTGAATGAGGTATCGCTGCTGGCGGCATTCGCGACCTGGCAGGTCAGCTTCTTATTCACGACATCCACGCCATGCCCCGTGTTTGCCTGGCTGCACTGCACCTTCGGCGGCGGCCCGCCACCTACATTCTCGTTCGCGGATGAGCCACACGCGGCGACCAATCCCGCGAGCGCCAGTGTCAGCATGAGGACGACACTTCTCAACATCACGGAACGTCTCAGCACTCCGGTACGCACGTACACACCTCTTTCTCCAAACACTCTCCACATACCACGCGGAATGGCGTAGAGGATATTCCACAAGATGGACGACAGCAGGCTGCGAAAAGTTCCCGTCAGGCGTAGAACAGTATCCCTGCTCAAAGCTCAGCAATGTTGCGGGCCTGACGTAGCGGGCGATTCAGTGTCGCGGCTATCGCGAGCAGCAGCAGCATGACACCGAAGAGCGTAATCGTCGCCAGAACGCCCGCCTGTTGTAGGAGCAATCCCGTTAACCCCGTGCCAAGCGCGTCGCATCCGAACACGATGAGGCGGAATGCGCCGTTCACCCGTCCGCGCAGCCCATCCGGAATCAGCGCCATCCGGTAGCTGATCTGCGCCACATCGTACGTCTCGTCAACCACCCAGAACGCCGCCATGATCGCGCCCAGGGCCAGCGGCGAGGGAGCGAGCGCGTAGAGCGGCCAGAGCAGCGCGAAGAGCCAGAAGGCCAACATGATGATCTGCCCAAGGCGCAGGCGCTTGTGAGCCACGCCACCAAGCAAAGCGCCCGCGATACCTCCCAGCCCACTGAGGCCAAACATCAGCCCGATGGCCAGTGGGGCGGCGCCCTGGCGCTCGGCGATGACCAGCACCAGAAGCATCATGCCAGCGTACGAGAAGACCACCCCGCTATGCAGCAGCATCAGCGAGCGAATCACCGGCTCGCGCCAGAGCCAGACCAGCCCTTCCCGTATCTCGGCACGCAGGCTTCCCGCTCGTGCGCGGCGTTCTTCCTGGAAGGGCAGGCGTATCCAGGAGAGCGAGAGTACCGAGGCGGCGTACGAGATGGCATCCACCAGGAAAGGCAGCGAACGAGAGATTCCGTAAAGTGCGCCGCCCAGCGACGGGCCGATCAGCGTCACCACGCCGCCTGTTACCTCATTTTGCGCTGTCGCGGCGGGCAGTTGCGTCTTGTCAACCACGTGTGGCAGCGCCGCGGACTCCGCCAGACCAAAGAAGACGTAGAGCGCCCCTTCGACCAGCGAGACCAGATAGATCTGCGCCATCGTCAGGTGATTCAGCGCCATCGCCAGCGGAATGCTGGCCAGAGCCAGCGCGCGCCCGGCGTCACAGATCATCATCGCGCGCTTCCGATCCCAGCGGTCGATGAGCGCCCCGGCGGGCAGCCCCAGCAGCAGATACGCCAGCGCGCGCAACGCTCCGGCGAATCCAGCCTGGGCGGGTGAGTAGGTCACGCCGAGAATGAGCAGCGGGAAAGCCAGGTGTGAGGACTCGCCGCCAACCGCCGAGATCGCCTGGCCGCTCCAGAGCAGCAGATAATTCTGGTTCCGCCAGAGCGGTGTAGGGCGCGCGGCGGGCATCGTCTCCGGAAAAGCCTGTTCGTTCATTGCCATGTGCATCCACTTTCCATTGGAGCACGACAGGCGCCAGCAGCCCACTATGCGTCAGTCGTGCGGGACAGGAGAGCGTAAGGGGATGCCCGGCGCAACGCACGACAGGTGTCGTGGAGAGGTGTCAACGGTGGAGGATATGGCCCGCGAGATGCAGACACTCATCCCGAGCTCACGGCAGATACGCATTGTCCGCGAGCGGATTAGCATCGGGCGGCGCCATGTTCCGCCGCGCAAGCAACAGCGCCGGGCTTACGCGGCGGGGACAGGAAGTGGAGTGCGTCTATGGCTGGTGTGGTATGCCAGACGAGCGAGCATGCGTTCCTCCCGGTGGAAGTGCATATGAGAAGGGCATATTCTCGATACCCATAGCGGTCAGTCTAGCATGACCCGCAGCGTAGGGCAAGCGCGCCGCATGCGGATTTTTCACCTGTCCCGATGGCCATTGCCCCACGATGCTTCCCTACGGTAAGCTATGGCCTATGCGGTATTGCGCAATGCATCCGCACCACCTCAGCAGAATGGTCCATAGACGCGCGTATGACAATGACCCAATGAATCGCAAGGGGAGCACTTCGATGGGCGAACAGAGAGCAGGGAATATTCCGGCGGGCATAGCATCAGCCAATGGCGCGGGCGCCCCGCCACAGCTCGACCGGAGGCAACTGATACTTGCGCTGGCGGGGGTGTTGCTCTGCATTCTGGTGGCCGCGATTGACCAGACCATCGTCGCCACGGCGCTGCCGCGTATCGTTACCGACCTCAACGGATTCGACCGCTACTCCTGGGTGGTCACGTCGTACCTGCTGACGGCAACCTGCGTCATTCCCATCGCGGGGAAGCTCTCCGACCAATATGGCCGCAAGCCCATTCTGATCTTTGGCCTGATCGTCTTCGTCCTTGGCTCGGCGCTCAGCGGCCGCTCCGAAACCATGAACGAGCTGATCATCTTCCGGGGACTCCAGGGCATCGGCGCAGGCGCGTTACAGTCTGGCGCGTTTGCCAGCATTGGTGATCTCTTCACTCCCGCCGAGCGCGGACGCTGGCAGGGCGTCATCGCGGCAACGTTTGGGCTGGCCTCGGTGTTTGGCCCGACTGCTGGCGGCTGGATCACCGATAACCTCGGCTGGCGCTGGGTTTTCTATGTCAACCTGCCGGTGGGCGCGGTTGCCCTGATTACCCTGCTGATCGGCTTTCCATCAGCCAACGCCCGGCGCTCGGGGCGACGGATCGACTGGTTTGGCGTCGCCACCATCATCGCTGGGGTGGTGCCACTGCTCGTCGCGCTGACCTGGGCTGGCTCCAGCTATCCCTGGGGATCGCCACAGGTCATCCTGTCGCTCGCGTTTTCGCTGGTCATGTTCGCCCTATTCGCCGTGATCGAGTCGCGCGTCGCGGAGCCGCTGCTGCCGCTCGACCTGTTCCGCAATCAGATTTTCACCGCCGCGTTCCTCGCCAGCTTTTTCGTGGGACCCATGCTGCTGGGGCTGAGCGTCTATCTGCCGCTGTTCGTACAGGGCGTGCTGAGGCAGTCGGCAACGAATTCGGGCGTGATCATTACGCCACTGACCCTCAGCTCTGTTCTGACCAATATCATCGGCGGCCAGATCATCTCGCGCACTGGCCACTACCAGCGCATCGCTCTCGCCGGTCTGGTGATCTGCACGATTGGGATCCTCCTGATCCTTGGCATGGGAATCCATACAGATAACGTCGCCCTGGTGCGCAATATGATCATCACCGGTCTGGGTCTTGGCTTCGTCCTGCCGGTCTATACAGTCGCCGTGCAGAATGCGCTGCCGTACAACCGGCTGGGCGTCGTCACCTCATCGGTCCAGTTTAGTCGCTCAATTGGCTCGACGATCGGCGTCTCGGTGCTGGGCACGATTGTCGCCAACGTCTACGCCACGAGCTTCGCCGCCGCGCAAACGCCCGCCCTCAAGCGCGTGCTGGAGGCAGCCGCCGCCCGCGGGAGAACGATCCCCAGCGATCCGCAGGTGCTTGTGGGTCCGCAGGGAGCGCTGATCGAGGCAGGCTTCAAAGCTTTTCTGGGGCCGCAAACCGGAGAGGCGATCTACCAGCAGTTCATCACGGCGGTGCAGAGTGGTCTGCTAGATGGCGTACGTGCCGCGTTCTTTGCCATACTGGTGATGGCGATTGCCGCCTTCGCAGCCACCCTCCTGCTGAAAGAGATACCGCTGCGCACGACCATCGCGACGCCAGAGACGCCAGCAGCCACGCCAGGAGCGAAACCCGCGACACCGTTGCCAATGGATTAGCAAGCACCACGGCTTCAGGCGGGCAGATGGGAAAATCGCGATCTCAGATGGCCCGTTCAACCTGTTGCGTTGTTGCGCGTAAGTATGGTGAGACGACGCACGAAGCGTTCTTGCTCACATCGAGGTGTCAGGCATGCCAGATGAGGCATGTGGCGGGTGGGCGAGAAGAGGAGTTTGCGAAAGAGGCGTGGCTCGTGTCAACGTATTCCAATTCACGTTCAAGCTCGAGCGATATGGGCTGCCTGCTCACGGCCCTGTTGGTAGCGGTTTGTATCTTTGTGCCAGTGGTCGGCCACATCATTCTGACCGTGCTGATTATCGGCGATGACCTGAGCAACACAGAGAAGCTGCTCTGGCTGCTGCTCGTGTGGCTGGTGCCTGTGGCTGGTCCGTTGCTGTATCTGCTGCTCGGCCAGAGGCGCAATCGCCTGCTCTAGCTCCATTCGTCGATCAATTTAAGGAAGCCGACGCCCTACCAGCCGAAAGGTGCTTCGTAAGGCGTCGGCCTTGTATTTCTCTGCCATCCTGCCTGCGGCATACCTCCGCGCCCACCCCTTCCATCCCAGATGGACCTCACAAAATCATCGCGAACATGCGGTTCGCGGCAGCATGATATATGTTTGTGCTACACTGCGCATATCTCCCCGACTCGCGTGTCGCTTCGCTGGTGGTGTGGCGCAGGCGGCGACCCGACACATGAACATCTTCTCGGCCTTAACGCTGTTGCTGGCAAACAGACGAATGGAGGGATGATGGTGTATGGATATCTCCGATAGGTACACGCTGAAAGCGCCTCGCGAACAGGTCTGGGATGCACTGCTCAACCCCGATTCCCTCAAGCGCTCCCTCCCCGGCTGCGAGTCAGTGGAGCGAACTGGCGACAACGTCTACATCGTTCGCTTGCATGTCGGTGTAGCCGGAATCAAGGGTCTGTACAATGGCACGGCACGCCTGCTGGATGTGCGCATGCCGGAATCGTATCACCTGGTAGTCGATGGCAGCGGCAACCGCGGTATCCTGCACGGCGACGGCACCGTGCGGTTAGAGGCGAAAGACGCCGATACGACGGTTGTCCATTTTTCCGGGCAGGCACAGCCTGGCGGCGCACTCGCCAGCATGGGCATGCAGGTAGCTCGAGGCGCAGCCAACATCCTGATCAAACAGTATTTCGACCGCCTGGATCATCTGCTGCCCGCCACACCCGCTGTCGCACCGCAGCAGCCTCTCAGCGTGCCCGAAGCCACTTCGACAGCAGCTACGGCAACAGGCACAGATGCAGCCACGACGCCAGAGCCTGCGCTGGAAGACGTCCCAGACTCCGTGCCGCCGCCCACACTCACGGGGTCTCCAGAAGCGCCAGCAGCGATAGCCATGCCAGTGGCAGTTGAGGCATCACCCGTCACCGCTGACAAGCCGCATGTAGCACATGCCCGGCTCAGCGCGATGGCGAATGGCTCCGCCCAGAATGGGCGAAGATCGGCGCGCATGATCGGCATCGTCATCGCTATCGTCGCAGTGTTGGTTGTAGCAGCGCTCGTTTGGTTTGTGGTCGGGAGCATTCGCTAGCCAGCTGCCAGTCAGCGGGCGCGAGCAATGTCTGGTGAATGTCCGTTTCTGTCACGTTTCTCACCCGTCTCTCGTGTTCATGGTTGTCGTATCCATACACCTGGTCATCCTGGCGCATCCTGGCGGAGTATCTCCTGAAGAAGAGGAAAAACCTTCAACCATGCGGTAGACGGCACATCGTAGTGCGGACTAGTAGTGCGGCCCGTGGAGCAGCGGCGATGTGGCGATGGCGCCCATCGCTCAACGGCTCGCGTCACTCGTGCCCCGGAAGCCGTTTCAGGGCGAAGGGGTGGTGACGCGCAAGGGAGGACCGGAGACGTGGAACAAGACATTCGCGTAACGGTGAATGGAGTCGAGCAGCAGAGTACCGTCGAACCCCGCACACTGCTGGTGCATTATCTGCGCGACGTACTCAATCTCACCGGCACCCATGTCGGTTGCGATACCGGCCAATGCGGCGCATGCACCGTGTTGATGAATGGTCAGCCGGTGAAGAGCTGTATGGTGCTGGCGGTTCAGGCGGACGGCGCGCAAGTGCAGACAGTGGAAGGATTGGAGCAGGGAGGAGAGTACCACCCAATTCAAGCCGCGTTCTGGGAGAAGCACGGGTTACAATGCGGTTTCTGCACGCCCGGTATGATGATGGCCGCCGTTGGAGTGCTCCAGCGGAATCCCAATCCCACTGATGAGGAGATCCGCGAGCAGCTTGAGGGCAATCTTTGCCGCTGCACAGGCTATCAGAATATCGTCGCCGCCGTCCGCGCAGCCGCCGAGCAGATGCGCGCCAGCGCCGCCCAGCCAGCGACCGCTGGAACAGCCGGCGAGTAAGGGGAGGGTTCACACATGGCAGTCTCCCGACTCTTTGGCGCGACCGTCAAGCGCCGCGAAGACCCCCGGCTCATCACGGGCAAGGGCATGTATACCGACGATTTCAAGCTGCCCGGCATGCTGCACATGGCCATCCTGCGCAGCCCCTACGCCCATGCCCGCATTACCAATATTGACGTGAGCAAGGCGAAACAGGTGCCCGGCGTCCACGCCGTCATCACAGGCAAAGATCTGGAAGGCAAGGTCAACCCGGTACCGTGCGCCTGGCTCATCCCAAACTCTGACCTCAAGACGCCGCCATATCTCGCGCTCGCCACCGACCGCGCGCGCTTCACAGGTGATGGCGTAGCCGCTGTCATCGCTGAGACGCCTGCTATTGCCCGCGATGCGCGCGACCTGATCGACGTCAGCTACGAGCCACTTCCGACCGTCACCGAGACCGAGAAGGCACTGGCGCCCGGCGCGCCACAACTCCATGCTGACGCGCCCAACAACCAGGCATTCCACTGGTCATTCTCCAACGGCGATCCCGATGGCGCGTTCAATAACGCCGAGGTGGTCGTCCGCCATCGCTTCGTGCAGCAGCGGCTCATCCCCAACGCGATGGAGCCGCGCGGCACGGTGGCCAACTGGAATTCCGGCGCGGATGAGTTGACCGTCTATAACACCACCCAGAACCCGCACGTCGCGCGCTTCCTGATGTCCGTCACGAACAACATTCCTGAGAACAAGATTCGCGTGTTAGCGCGTGATGTTGGCGGCGGCTTCGGCAGCAAGATTCCCTTCTACCCCGGTGACGCGCTTACTATCTTCGCCTCGCAACTGACCGGGCGGCCCGTCAAGTGGATCGAGGACCGGCGCGAAAACTTCCTGGCGACCATCCACGGGCGCGACCAGATCACCGATGTGGAGCTTGCGGCCAGGCGCGACGGCACGATGACCGGCCTGCGGGTGAAGGCACACAGCAACATGGGCGCGTATCTCTCGACCGCCGCGCCCGGCGTGCCAACGTGGCTCTTCGCGCTGATCGTGCCCGGATGCTACACCATCCAGAACTACGCCTGTGATGTCTGGGGAGCGTTTACCAACACGACGCCAACCGACGCCTATCGTGGCGCGGGACGCCCGGAAGCGTCGTACCTGATGGAGCGGATGGTCGACCTGCTGGCGGGCGAGTTGGGCATGGACCCGGCGGAGGTGCGCCGCAAGAACTTCATCCCCGCCGAAGCCTTCCCCTACACGAGTGCTGGAACGCTCACCTACGATAGCGGCAACTACCAGCAGACCCTGGCGAAGGCGCTGGAGATGGCGGACTATACCGGCTTCCGCCAGCAACAGCAGCAGACGCGCCAGCAGGGCCGCTACCAGGGCATCGGCCTATCGACCTACGTCGAGGTCTGCGGCCTGGCACCCTCACCCGCCGCGGGCGCGATGGGCTTCCAGGGCGGCCTGTGGGAGCCAGCGACGGTGCGCGTGCTGGCGACGGGCAAGGTCGTGGTGCTGACGGGGACGAATCCACACGGTCAGGGCGAAGAAACCACCTTCGCGCAAATGGTCGCGGATCAACTGGGCGTCGCGGTCGAAGACGTTGATGTGGTGCATGGCGACACGGGCGCTATCCCGATGGGCTGGGGCACCTACGGCAGCCGTTCCACTGCCGTCGGCGGCACCGCCATCTACAAAGCTACACAGAAGGTGATCGAGAAGGCGAAGAAGATCGCGGCGCATCTGCTCGAAGCCTCGCCCGAGGACATCGTCTTCGATTCGGGCAAGTTCCATGTGCAGGGCAGCCCCGACAAATCCAAGACCATCCAGGAGGTCGCCCTGATGGCGAACCTGGCGTGGAATATGCCTGAGGGTGTGGAGCCGGGACTCGAAGAAAGCAGCTTCCACGACCCAACAAACTTCACCTATCCCTTCGGCGCGCATGTTTGCACCGTCGAGGTGGACCCTGATACGGGCGAGGTGAAGATTCTGCGCTATGTCGCGGTGGATGACGTGGGCGTGGTCGTCAATCCGATGATCGTGGATGGCCAGGTGCATGGCGGCGTCGCGCAGGGCATCGGCCAGGCACTCTACGAGCATGCCATCTACGATGAGAGCGGCCAGTTGATCACTGGCAGCATGGTGGACTATACCGTGCCCAACGCTAGCCAGATTCCCACCATCGAGACAGAGCGCACCGAGACGCCCTGCCCGCATAACCTGACGGGCATCAAGGGTGTTGGTGAGACAGGCACTATCGCCGCCAGCCAGGCAGTCGTCAACGCGGTCGTGGATGCGCTCTCGCCGCTGGGCATCAAGCACATCGACATGCCGCTGACGCCTGAACGCGTGTGGCGGGCGATTGAGGCCGCCAAGAGTGCGGGTAGCTCTGCTGGCTCTGGCGGCTCGGACGGCAGTCAGCCCGCTCAGCCGGGTCAATAGCGCGGGAGGAAGATGCGATGTATCCCAGTAACTTTGCCTATGCCGCGCCGACGTCGCTCGCCGACGTGCTCAGTCAACTCCAGGCTGCTGGTGACGACGGCAAGCTGCTGGCGGGCGGCCAGAGCCTGCTTCCGATGCTCAAGCTGCGGCTGGCCGAGCCACAGACGCTCATCGACCTGGGGCGCGTGCAGGAGCTGCGCGGGATTCGCGTGGATGGCAATACTCTCGTCATTGGCGCGATGACTCCCTATTATCAGGTGCTGGATTCCGCCGACGTCCAGCAGCGCTGCCCACTGCTGATCCAGGCGATCCGCCAGGTGGGCGATCCGCAGGTACGCTCGCGCGGGACGGTGGGCGGCAGCCTGGCCCATGCCGACCCGGCGGGTGATCTGCCGGCGGTGGCGGTGGCGCTGGACGCCCAGTTGACCGCGACCGGCCCGAACGGCACGCGCACCTATGACGCGGGCAGCTTCTTCCAGGATGTGCTGACGACGGCGCTGGCGCCGGATGAAGTGCTGAGTTCGGTGAGCTTCCCCGCGACAGACTCGCCCGGCACTGGAACCGCCTACATCAAGCACCGCCATCCCGCCAGCGGCTACGCGGTTGTGGGCATCGCGGCGGTCGTGACGCTGAACGCGGACGGCTCCTGCCAGTCGGCACGTATCGGCGTCACGGGCGCTGGCTCGCATGCCACACGCGCAACCACTACCGAGCAGGCGCTCGCTGGCAAACCGCTCGACGCGCAATCGGTCGCGGCGGCCTGTGCGAACGCAGCGGATGGCGTTGATCTGATCGGCGATAGCTACGCCTCGTCGGACTATCGCGCGCATCTCGTGCGGGTGCTGGCGCAACGGGCTATCCTGCAGGCAGCCCAGAACGCCCGGCGGTAGCGTCACTCTCACGATCATCGTTACACACATATGACACACACATGACACAAGAACAGGGCGGCCCCTGAAGGCTGCCCTGTCTGTTTCTATGCGTCCGGCGCGAGGCAGATGCCGGATAGGACGGTCAGCGAAGCGATAGCCTTCCATCCCATCCGGAGAGACTCGCTAGAAATTGTCGTTCGCCACCGCTACATCCTGCTGGTTGATGGGCGTTGGCACGAATTCATACCCATAGAACCAGACGACCGTCTGCTTGTTGTTGCCGTCCGTCCAGCAGGCATGGAAGACATTATCCGACCCCACCGCAAGGGCGGTATAGTCCCCAATGAACCCACCACCGAACTGGAGGCGCGTATTGATTGGATGCGTCGAGACGATGTTCGACGTGTCCGTCGTCAGATCGCGTACCGCGTAGTCCAGCCGCGCATTGTTGACGTACGAGCCAAGCTTCAGGCAGTCAATGCGCCCGACCGCCGTCGGCGTGGCTGGCTTCTGGCATGTCTGCCAGGGCGAAACGACATCAGATGCGTAGGCTGAGAGATAGACTCGACCCGATGGGGAGACCGCCACGCCCGGCCACAACGTATCGACGATATGGGTGGATGGGGTAAGTGAAATGCCCTCGTAGCCGACCGGGGTGCGAGTCGAGCTATTCAGATCGGGGAAGATCGCGGCGGGCACGCTCCAGGAGACGCCGCCATCATGCGAGACGCTATAGACCGCCGCGGTATGTGCGCCATACGCGTCGTCTTCCTGGGTGGACCAGGCAGCATAGAGATCACCATTCACCGGGTTGACATCGGCAGCCGGGAAGCTATTCACGCGGAAGACGGTATCTGCCGGCGAGTCGATGTCGTGGAGGGTGCTGATAGCCACGGGCTTGCCGAAAGTGACGCCGCCATCCGTAGACTTGACGACGTAGGTGCTATCTAGCGTCGCAAGGCGGGTCGAGCCTTCAAAGAAGACATAGACCGTGCCATCCGGTCCGACGACCGGGCGCGACCCCTGGTCATAGAGGACGTTCCCAGAGATGTTCTGTGGCGCGCTGAACGTGTGGCCGCCATCGGTCGAGTAGGCCAGGAAGATCGGTGACTGCGTATACCTGCCATTGTTTGGGTTGAACAGGAAACGGGTCCAGCTCACGTACACGCGGTCACGATAGGGGCTGGTCGTGTAGTGATCTGCCGCGATCCACTCCTTGTCGTTCAAGACCGCTGGAGATGTCGTCTGGTTGATGAATGTCGGCGCGCCCCAGGTGAGATGGCCGCTTCCATCGAACGTGCCTTTGTTCACGGCGACGGTGTTCGGCGCGGAGGTGCGGTTGAAACCGAGACCAGCATAGTAGACATTGCCACGGCTGTCGAATGCCAACGCTGGATCGCCGCCTGCGTCATAGGGGCCGCCAGAGAGATGGGTGACGCCAGGAATTAAGGTTCCCTGGCTCGATCCGTCGGGACTCGAAGCGCAGCACCAGGTCTTGCCGCCGTCATTGGAGTAATACGTGCCCGAATAGCCATCGCCCAGGGCACTACACGGCGTACCGTTGATGTTGCAGGTCCAGGTGCGGGTGACGTAGTCGTTGGCTGCGGCAACCACCCGGTTCGGGTTGCTTGGGTCGACCGCGATGGCCGTCTCATTCTGCGGCGCGCCCGCGGTATCCTGGTTGACGGTTACGTTCGGGGCGGCAATCGTATCGCCATCGAGAGGACTCGACAGCACCGACGTTGGGGAAATGGGCGTCGAAGGGCCACCGGGAACGTAGGCATCAACGTTGGCTTCCTCCTCGATGAATGCCGAGAAGCGAATTTGCAGGCCCGCCGTGCCATTGACCGAAGCAACTTTGCCAGCTAGCGTGTTGATGTCATACGTTGGGCTGCTGTTTGCCTGCGCACGGTGTGTCAGGAAAAGCGATCCACTGACGAGAAGAGCCACCATCGCCAAGAATGATGCGGCGAGGAACATAGGCTTGCGTCGCATGAATCCCCCCAAATCTCTACTCAACAACCACACAACAACGGGAATGACGACGACGTAGCGAGGCTGCCGGACGCTTACGCAGACCCCCGAGCAGATACCCAAAGCAGGTGCGCAGAGTGGGCTGCGGTATCATCGAGTATAACGTATTCAGCAAGTCCAGCTAACATCACTCAGCGGATCTGGGGGCAGAAGGCGACGTAACTTGCAGCACTTGCGTCAATTTCTTGGAAGAAGACATCGGGGAGGCAGCATAGCAGTCTCAGTGCGAGCGGCCGAAAAGCCGCGCGCCCCAACCGAATGCATTCTTGAGATGGTGTTGTCTCGCACTGCTAGGCGAAGCGCGAGCGCTCCGCCGAATATTCCGGCGCATGCGATTCTCCGGGGCTAGAAGGCCCCGGCGCACTCCACGCGACAACATGCCAGCACATGTGGCAACACGCATGCCGCAAGGGACCAGCCGTGCCGTTAGAACAGTGGGAGATAGCGCTCCACCTCCCACGGGTGGACCTGGCGGCGGTACTCCTGCCATTCCTGCGATTTGGCTTCGTCGAACCAGGCGGCCACGAGTGGGCCAAGCGCCTCGCGCACCACCTCGTCTTCGGCCAGCGCCGCCAGCGCTTCCCCAAGTGTGGCGGGGAGCACGGAGATGCCCTTGCGCAGCCGCGCCGACTCCTCCAGGGTATACAACCCCTCCTCGACGGGCGGAGCCAGCGGCAGATCGCGGGCGATGCCATCCAGCCCGGCACGCAGCATCACCGCGAAGGCCAGATAGGGGTTACAGCTTGGGTCGGGGCTGCGCAGCTCCACCCGCAGCGTTTCGGGATGGTCCGGCGTCGCCCGGGGCACCCGCACGAGCGCCTCGCGGTTGACCCGTCCCCAGCTAATCATCACGGGCGCCTCATAACCGGGCACGAGCCGCTTGTAGGAATTAACCAGCGGCGCGACGACAGCGCACATCCCCGGCGCGTGATTGAGTTGTCCCGCGATGAATTTCTGGCCGAGCGTCGAGAGACCGTATCCAGTATTGGCGGAATCGGCAAAGGCGTTCGACCCATCGCTCTGCCGCACGAGCATCTGATGGGTATGCATACCGGAGCCATTGATGCCATAGAACGGCTTGGGCAGGAAGGTCGCCATCAATCCGTGACGTTGCGCAATCGCCTTGATGGTATAGCGCGCCGTTGTGACCGCATCGGCAATGCGCAGCGCATCATCGGGGATGAAGTCGATCTCATGCTGACCAGCGGCCACCTCGTGGTGGCTGCTCTCGATGCCAATGCCCATGCGCGCCAGCTCCGCGCAAATCTCGCGCCGCACGTCGGCAGCGGGATCGGTTGAGAGGTCGAAATAACCGCCACGGTCGTACAACAGCGGCTCAGGCATCCCGTTGCTGTTCTCGTGGAGCACGAAGAATTCCAGCTCCGGCGAGACAATATAGCGATAGCCGAGCGCGGCGGCTTCCTGGAGCGCGGCATGCAGCACAGCGCGCGGATCGCCCTCGAAGCGCTCACCAGTCGGCATCAGCACGTCACAGATCATCCGCGCCGTATCGCCACTCGCTCCGTCATCGGATGGCGTGTTCGCTCGCCATGGAACCACCGCAAAGGTCTCTGGGTCAGGCCGGAGAAACATATCGGTCTCCGCCACCCGCGCGAACCCCTCGATGGCGGAGCCGTCGAACCATTTGCCGTTCGCCAGGCAATCGGCCAGTTGCTCAACCGGGATCGTCACACACTTGGCCAACCCGACGACATCGGTAAACTCAAGATTGAGAAAGCGAATATTGAGCGACTCGGCATGCTCCAGCAGCCGCGAGATGGCACTCGGATTGTTCACGCCCGTTGGGGATTGCGGGCGGGCATCGCGGCGGGCATCACTCACGCGGACGCTCCTTCCTCGTGTGTGGCGCGCAGGGCACGGCGTCGCTCGGCGGCGCGCCAGCGGGCACGCTCCTCCTCAGTGCGCACGATCAGCGGCGGCACGGGAGCTGGGTGGCCCAGGTCGTCCAGCGCCACATAGACGAGATAGCACGTCCCCGCGTAGCGCACTTCACCAGCGCGCATATCCTCAGCCTCGATCACCGCCTCCACCTCCATGGAGGTGCTGCCAGTGAAGGTCAGGCAGGCGCGAATGGTCAGCAGGTCGCCAATGTGTACGGGTTGCTTGAAGGTCATACGATCCATGGCGACCGTGACGCACTGGCGGCGCGAGTGGCGGATGGCTGCCGCGCCACCCGCCTCATCCACCATGTGCATGATGGCTCCGCCATGAACATTCCCCCACGAATTGGCATCTGGTGGCTGCATGATGCGCGACATCACCACGCGCGTCTCGTCTACCGTCCTGCCCTCTGCCTGAGGATCACGCGCCGCTCCTGCTTTGCCCATACTATCCGCTACCTTCATCTGTTCGAGTCTCTGGGTCTGGTGGTCGCCCCACAAACACCGCCTGTCACAGGGACGTTACCTGCGATGATAGCACGGATTCGCGCCCACCGCATGCGAATTTGACCGGACGACCAGTTGGTCGCTTGACTCCGTCTTACAGGCATGGTATGCTGACCCAGACGAAAGGAGGTGGTGTGTAATGGGTGAACGTATTAGCTGCGCAGGCAGCGCGAATGCTCTCCACACCGATTCCATGGGAGAGTTAAACTGCTAACGTAGCAGTAATATTCGCCTAACGGGCGGCGGAGATGTCTGCCTGCGCGGCGGCCGGGGAGAATTGGCCAGTATGGCTGACTCCCCGGCTTTTTTGTTGCCTGATTTTGTTGGCTGAAGGGAGCGTGACCATGGTTGATTCCACCGGAGAGACCGCTCACCCGCTGGATGTGGCGGCGCTCGAAGCAGCCCTTGCCCCCCTGACGCTCGGCCACCCCCTCATCTATCACCCCGCCATCACATCGACGAACACGACGGCGATGGCGCTGGCACGCCAGGGTGCCGCCGAGGGTACTGTCGTCACGACCGACGAGCAGACAGCCGGGCGCGGACGCCTGGGGCGCGTGTGGCTCTCGCTGCCGAACGAGCAACTGGCGCTCTCTATCGTACTGCATCCAACCTTCCCCCCACACTACCTGGTCATGGCAAGCGCGCTGGCTGTCGCCGAGACCATCGAGGCCACCACCGGGATACGGCCGGGAATCAAGTGGCCCAATGACGTGCTGATCGATGGCCATAAGGTCTGCGGCATTCTCATCGAGACGAGCGAGACGATTGCGGTGCTGGGTATCGGCCTCAACGTCAATGGCTCGCTGGCGGGCAGCCCCGAGCTGGCGGCGCGCGCGACCACGCTGGCGGATGTGCTGGGCCGCCCCATCGCACGGGAGCCGCTATTTATCGAGCTGGTGCGGCGACTGGACGGGCTCTACTTGGCCCTCAAGAACGGCGGCGAGCAGGCGCAGGGGCAGTTGCGGGAGTCCTGGCGGGGGCGGCTGGTGACGCTTGGGCAGCACGTGACCATCCAGCAGGTGGGGCGAGCGATTTCCGGCACGGCGCGGGATGTGGACGAATCGGGGGCACTGATCCTCGCGGCGGATGATGGCACGCGGCAGACAATCACCTGGGGCGATGTCGAGTAGCTCTATGCACGCTTGACCACATGGAGTACACTCGGCTCAGGCACAGTTAGCCGGGACCATCAACGATACGGTGCGTATACCAGCACACGGCATCATGAAGAACGCAGCGAGTAGCAGGCGAGGTATTGTTCGCAAATGTCTGATGAATTCCAGTACGCCGACCCCCAGGCGGCTTACGCGCAGCCCACTGGTTCCCAGTCATCTACATCTACATCTACGCCACACCGCCGGCTGGCGGAGGCTATAGATCCCCGCAAGGCCATCGACCCGACCGCCGTCGAGCGGATGATTCGCGCGCAGGTGGCGGCACGCACGCAGGCGCAGGCCGCGACGACCGTGGTGCTCGCGACCATCGTCAGCCTCATCACCTCGGCGTTCAGCTTCGTCGCCGCCCTCGCCTGGAACACTGCCATCCAGCAGATCCTCAATGAACTGTTTGGCCTCGACGGGAAGAATAAGAACAGAATCTTTGGTATTACACTCACGCCAGGCCAGGTGGAAGCCATCTACGCCGTGATCGTCACGATCATCGCCGTGGTCGTCGTGGTCATCCTCAACCGCATGGCCAAGCGCATGGCGAACAAGTCCGCTCTCGGCGGTAACTGAAGCAACAAGAGCAACGAGCTTAGCGACCAGCGGCGCGACATCCGCCCGTAGCCCAGCCTCAAGCAAGATGCACACGCGGCTACGGGCATCGTATTTTCCCCTGCGATAGTTCCACATCACGTCACTCCACGAGGCTCGGCAAGTACGCCAAGTGTACGAAGCGGAAGTTGGGTATAGTTGTATCAGCTACATCTACATCTACATCATCCCCGACAGAACGAAACACAGTAGCACAGGTGCACAAAGGAGTGCGGATCATGCCAACACTCGAATTGGAGACGATGCGCTGTGAGGTGGAGGGAGCGCTGGGGCGGCTGCGGCTGAATCGCCCACAGGCGTTGAACGCGGCGAACCGGCAGTGGGTGCGGGACCTCGTCACCGCGACGGAGTATCTAGCCGACCACAGCGAAGCCCATGTCGTGATCGTCAGCGGCGAGGGGCGGGCATTCTGTAGTGGGCTGGATGTGAAGGAGCTGGCGGAGGGCAACCTGGCCCCTGAGTGGTTCGATACCTGGGAGCGCGGCGTGATCAATCTGGAGCGGCTCGACGCCATCACCATCGCCGCCATTCAGGGATACTGCCTCGGCGGCGGCTTGCAGGTTGTGCTCGCCTGTGATCTCCGGGTCGCGGCAACCGACGCGGTGCTGAGTATTCCCGCCGTGCGCGAAGGGGTAGTGGCGGCGCTGGGACCGATGCGCCTGGCTCGCCAGATCGGCGCGTCACGGGCGAAGCGGCTCTGCCTGCTGGGACATCGCTTCTCGCCAGAGGAGGGTATGGACCTGGGCATCGTGGACGAGGTGGTCGAGCCATCCGCGCTGGAGTCGCGGGCACTGGAGCTCGCGGACGAGCTGCTGGCAATTCCTTTCACGGCGCTGCTGCATACGAAGCGACAAATCAACCGGGCATTTGATGGAGACGTATCCACGTTACACGCGGAGATGGTCGCAGCCCAGGAGGAGTGCCTGCGCTCGCCAGAGCACGCGGCGGTGATGAAGACGTACCGCGAGGAGCAGGCGCGGCGGCGAGCAGAGCGTGCAGGGTCATAGATCGTATCGGTATCGCAAGCGCAGAGCTTTCGCAGCGGGCGGACAAGGTACGAAGGTGCTGCGTCATGCGGCACGCCAGCGTAAGGTACCAGAAAGGCAGAGGCAGATGATCTTTCACAGTCCGTATGCCGACGTCACGATTCCAGAGACAGCACTCACTCCCTTTCTCCTGCGACACGCCGGGCGGCTGGCGGAAAAGCCCGCATTGATTGACGACACAGCCGGGCGCACGTATACCTATGGCGAGCTTGCGGCAACCGTGCGGCGGCTCGCGGGAAATCTGGCGCGACGTGGATCCCAGAAGGGCGACATCTTCGCGATTTGCGCGCCGAATTCGGCAGAGTATGCGATCACGCTGCTGGCAGTCTGGTCGTTGGGAGGCCGCAGCCTGACGATCAATCCCCTCTACACCGCGCGAGAGATGGGCGATCAATTACAGGATGCTGGCGCGCGCTACGTGCTGACGGTGCCGGAGCTCGTAGAACGAGTGCGTGAGGCTTCGGGGCCAACGGTCGAGACGATCTACACATTCGGCGAGGCACCGGGCGCTATCCCCTTCGAGCCGCTTATGACAGAGGCCGCCGAGCCGCCAGAGGTAACGATCGATCCGCGTGAAGATGTGGCGGTGCTGCTCTACTCCAGCGGCACGACGGGTCTCCCCAAAGGTGTGATGCTCACGCATTATAACGTCGTCGCCAACATCTGTCAGACGCAAGCCATAACGCATGCCAGCGACCAGGATACGCTCATTGCTTCGCTGCCGTTCTTCCATATCGCCGCCTGGGTGGTGCTCTTCCACCTGGGACTCTACAACGGCGGCACCGTCGTGATTCAGGCCCGTTTCGACCTTGAGCGCTTTCTCGCGGCGCTCCAGAACTATGGTGTGACACGAACGCTGGTGGTGCCGCCGATTCTGCTGGCGCTGGCGAAGCAGCCGATAGTAGACAACTATGATCTCTCGCAATTCACCGCGCTGCTGGTTGGCGCGGCGCCCCTGGGCGAGAATGTCGCGCGGATGTGCGCCGAACGAGTCGGCTGCCTCGTGCAACAGGCGTACGGCCTGTCGGAGACGAGCCCATTGGCGATTGTGAACCCGGAAGACGCGCAGAAGCTGAAGCTCGGCTCGGTCGGCACATGTCTGCCAAATACCGAATGCAAGATCATAGACCCCGCATCGGGTGAAGAGTTGGGCACACACCAGCAGGGCGAGCTCTGGCTGCGCGGGCCGCAGATCATGAAGGGCTATCTCAACCGTCCGGACGCCACGGCGGCGACGATTGACGGGGAAGGCTGGCTGCGCACCGGGGATATCGGGTACGCCGATGAGGACGGGCACTTCTATATCGTGGATCGTCTGAAAGAGATGATCAAGTATAAGGCCATGCAGGTAGCGCCAGCGGAATTGGAGGCGATACTGCTCTCGCATCCGGATGTGGCCGATGCCGCGGTGATTCCCAGCCCTGATGAGGAGGCTGGCGAGGTGCCAAAAGCCTTCGTGGTGCGCCGGCGTGATGTGACCCCGGATGCGTTGATGGCCTATGTGGCGGAGCGCGTAGCCCCGCACAAGAAGATTCGCCGCCTCGAATTCATCGAGGCGGTGCCAAAAACCGCGTCGGGAAAGATCCTGCGCCGGGTTCTGATCGAGCGCGAGCGGGCAGGCACGCACGCATAATCCTATGTAGGTATGTGGGCAGCCAATGACGTCTTGCGCGGGAGGCGACCCTCTCTCCCTGCCCCCTCCCCTGCGAGGGGAGGGGCACTGCGGCGACCGCGGTGGCCCCCGGGTCTGGCGCGCATCCTCTGACGCGTTCTGGCTCCCCTCCCTTTGAGGGGAGGGGCTGGGGGAGAGGGCAGAACCACCCCCGCAACACAGCACTGCTTACCCACATAGATAGCGTCTTCGCTGTTGGGACAATGTGGCTGCTATTCGCGGCATGAACACCGCGGTGAATGGGGCAGATTCGCCGGGGCATTCATATTGCAGCGCGCTCGCTACGGGACAACATGCCACGTGAAACCAATATAATCCGCTCCAGAGGGGATATGGCTGTGTATACTTCGCGGATCATCAGGGAGCAGCTATGAGCGCTATCCATCGCATCGGTGTTCTCTCGGATACCCATATTCCGCAGCGAGGCGCGCGGCTGCCCGATGCCGTGCTGCGCCACTTCGAGGATGTCGAGCTGATTTTGCACGCGGGCGACCTCTCGACGCTGGCGGTGCTGGACCAATTGAGCGCCTACGCGCCAGTAGACGCGGTGCAGGGAAACGTCGAGCAGCAGGAGGTGGTGATGAAGCTGCCAATCAAGCGGACGCTGGTAGTTGGCGGTTGCGAGATTGGGATAGTGCATATCCTCGGCGAGCGCAAGGACTACGCCCGCAACGCTCGCCGCGAATTTTCCACCGCACGCGTCGTCATCTTCGGCCACTCGCACATCCCCTGGCTGGAGGATGCCAACGGGCTGCTGCTACTTAATCCAGGCAGCGCGATGGATCGCCGCCGCCAGCCGCGCTGCACCATCGCCCGACTGACGATCGCCAATGGCGAGCCATCCGCCGAGATCATCCCGCTGTAGGTGCGCTCATGACGCGCACGCCTGCGCAGGCGGAGGGAGCACTATACCCCACGAAATGCGGGCTCCCGCTTCTCCAGAAAGGCGCGCACGCCTTCGACGAAGTCGGATGATGCCGTGCAGTCCATGAAATGTGCCTGTTCCTGCGCCAATCCCTCCGGCAGCGCCACATCCTGCCCATCACGTATCGCTCGCTTGGCCGCGCCTAGAGCCAGGGGAGCATATCCCGCGATGCGTTGCGCCAGCATGAGCGCGGCCGATTCCGCCTCGCCACGTGGCGTCACGATATCCACGAGTCCCCAAAGGTATGCAGTCTGCGCATCGATTGCCTGGGCGCCTAGCACGAGCGTCAGGGTATGCCCCATCCCAATCAGCCGTCGCAGGCGCTGTGTACCACCGTAGCCCGGGATAATCCCCAGCTTGACTTCAGGCATCGCGAAACGCGCATCCTCTGCCGCGACCCGAATATCACACGCGCCCGCGATCTCCAGACCGCCGCCATAAGAGATGCCTTTCATCGCGCAGATGAAGACCTTCGACGACTGCTCGATACGATCCAGGACGGCATGAACCTGGCTGAGCCAGCGCGCCGTCACCTCGTGGCGGTCCTCCAGGTGCGTGTGCGGCTCCATCTCGCGAATATCAGCGCCGACGGTGTAGAGTCTCTCGCCATTCCCCTGTATGACGGCAACCCGCAGATCCGGGTCGTTTTCAAAATCCCGCACATGCTGACCGAGCTGTTCGAACATCGCGGTTGTCAGGTAATTATGCGGCAGATTGTCGATCACGATGCGTGCGACCGCGCCTTCGCGGCACAGCTGAATGGTATTCATACGAATCTCCCCCTTGGAACGATGAGGCAGGATGGCACGTGGCAAGCGCGCCCGGCGCAGGTAGCTACGTGTCGTCGTTTGCGCCGATCCCTCATCCAATAGTCAGCGTAGCCGACGCCGGTTACGGGTGCGTTACCACAAGCGTCACGAAGCATCCGGCGAATGTGAAACGTTGCACAAAGCGGGAAAGAGAGAGTGCGCCAGTTGCTGGAGCATCGACGCGCGCTCGGGCTCATCCGCAAAGCCCGCCTGTGCAGGGCCGCGACGACTGAGCGGAGGAATTATGGGGGGTGGCGGGCCTAGCAAGAGGGTCAGGAGCCTCTTACCCAATCGTCGAATTATTGCAGAGGTATCTAGCCAGCCGTGATAGACTAGCATCAAGAATACCAGGGGATCGTCATCGCACTGAAGCGACGGCCGAGGAACGCGTTTCAGCGAAGGAAAAGGTTAAGGGAATGGCGCTACGATGGTGGAAGTCCTCGCAACGACCGAACAAGGCACAGTCAGATTCAGCGGAACCAACGGCACCAGCAACGACACGAATTCGCGATGCGGAACACCCCGACGCCCGTGGAGAGCCCGGCATCGCCATACCACACGATCAGATTACGGTAGAAGTCCCTCCCCACATCTACGCCTGCACTGTTGCTATCGGATCCGCGGCTCACGACGCTGCACGGCACTTGCAGGCTCAACGCTTCGCTCAGGTCCAGGGTGCGCACGCGGCACCGGCAGCCAACGACAGGCCTTCCTACGTCGAGGCAACCGATTACGCCCCACAACGCACCATCCCCATCGCCGTCTATCGCATGGCGAGCATCTCGGGGCGCCGCGCGCAGGGCGCTGAAATGATTGGCACCGCACGCGTTGAGCTCGCGGGAGCCACGCTGATCGAGCACATGATCCGCCTGAAACCAGAGTCTGCGACCGCCCAGGCATTCGCACAGGGCACCGTCGCCGAGATCGGCGGATTCGCCACGCTGCCCTCTCTCGACCGGGCGACCTTGTTGGATACGATCGATGCGGTGGTCGCGGTTGTGCTCCGTCTTGCCGCGCACTACGGGCTAAACACCTTCCTGCTCTTTCCGCGCAACGGCTTCATGAGCCTCATGCGGGCAACGATCACAGACCTGCTCCCTCCCTATCAGTTTCGTTGGTGTCCGGATGTTGCTGGCTGGAATGAGGAGAGCGAAGAACTCGCTCGTTTTCGTGCTCTTGAACTTCGCGGGCTGGGACGATATCCTGATATCTTCCAGATCGCCACAGCCGAGTTCGCGGCCAATCTCGCCGCGCGCCAGGTGCTCGTTGCCCGTCGCCACGAACAGAGCCAGGCACTCGAGGGACAACTGACGCGTGCCATGGTGCACGCACAACGAGACATCATGCACGAGATCGCGCAGGAGCGCCAGCGTGGGTCATACCAGGAGGTCATTGTCGTGCCATCCACGCCATCCGATCACCATCTCCACGAACCCGACCAACTCGATCAACTCGACCAACTCGACCAACCCGACCAACCAGCAGACGGATCCGCTGTAGCACAAGCGCAGCATGACGCGGAACACCAGCCAGATAGCACCATGAGCAATGCCCTTCCCTCGGCAACTGAGGCTCACAACTTCCTGCCATTTACGGGAGGCCGCGAGCGCGAGGCAGACTACCTGCGCTCGGTCGTCGCCGAAGGCGGGTCACCAGCGCAAGCCTATAAACACCTCTCCTATCACCTGCTGGAGGTCCAGCAGGGTATGCGTATCCTTGACGTTGGCTGTGGGGCAGGCGTCGATCTGCCCGAGCTTGCGCGCATTACGGGCAATACGGGTGCTGTTATCGGCATCGACCGCGACACGTCGTTAGTCGCCACCTGCCGGAAGACGCTCGCGGAGAGGGGCGTGGGCAATGCCTGGGTCTATGAAGGAGACGCCGAGCGACTCACGTTCGCTGTGGGGGAATTTGATCGGGTACGGGCGGATCGTGCGGTCCAGCATATGCACCATCCCGAGCGTGCGCTTGCCGAGATGCGGCGTGTCCTCAAGCCGGGAGGTATCCTCACCATCATTGAGCCAGATTGGCCCGCGATTGCGCTCTACCCAGGGAGCGCAGCGGGTGGCAACGATGATCGAGCATTCCAGTATACCCTCACCTGGTGCCGCCAGCATCTCGCCCATCCCTTGATAGGGCGACAGCTCCACGCGCTGCTTCGGGACCAGGGCTCATCCGCATGGTCTGACATGCGAGTCGTCACACAATTGTACCCGTTTACCAACTGGTCTATGCTGGATGCGGTCCTCAAACTGTCGCAAGTTGCGGCAGCGATCCAGGGCGAGGATGATATCGAGAAGGCCGCGGAGGTCACATCCTGGCTGGACGCGGTGCAAGCCGCCGATGCCCAGGGCAAATTCTTCGCTGCGGTGCCGTTATTCTTCACGCATGCTATCAAGGCTCCAGGCAAGTGAGCGCTTGCAAGGCTCTGAGACGACCTGAGACGACCTGAGACGATCTGAGGTGATCGCGGGAGGTTCCGCTGGGCTGGGATTCAGGAGGACAGAACAGAGGCGGAGGTCCAGGGAGGAACGGTGCTGATCACGAGACCGCGCCGCTGGCAGTGGCGGCGGTCAATTCTACTTCACGGTCAACACCAGCAGAAGTACGTACCATCCCTGGCTTGCCAATAGAGATAAAATAAGAAGAACAGCGGATGAACGGACACTGCGAAGAGCAGGGAACGTAATGGTCTGGCTGACACGTTTACGCGAACAGCAATCGCACACGCAGTCACAACAGGCGCTCATGCGTCGTCAGTGTCACAAGAGGGATAGAGCACCATGGTGATGAACCAGCCGTCGCAGCGGCCACGCCTTCCGAGAGAAGGTTGGCAAGGAGCCCAATCTCCTGGAAGTCTTGCCGAACAACCGGGTTCTGGACCTGTACATTTCTGGGCAGTGCTGACAGGACCAGGAGACAACGCGCCACAATTCACCCTTGAGGAGCGCAACACATTGCGCCGGGCACGGCTCGCCTCAGCGGTCATGTTCGGCATGCTGCTTCTGGCGCTATTGGCCTTGCCGCTCGGCCTCCAGGACCCAACCCGTGCGACGCTCGGCGCTGTTGGAATCCTGTTCGTCGCGGTGCTTATTGCCGCTCTGCTCAACCGATTCGGGCACGTGACCAGTGCCGGCCTGATTTTAGTAGCAACGTTGCTGTTTGCCATTGGCGGCTCGGTTATGGGCGCGCCGATCCTCGACTGGATCTATTTGCCAGCATTTGACCTGCTGAGCATCGTCGTGGGCGTAGCGGCCCTGGTGCTCCCCCGCCCCATTATGTGGGGCGCGGCGCTGGCTTCCATAGCCTTGGTCGTCGCGGATATGTTCACACAGAAACGCTCTGCGGTTCTGGAAGCCTTCGTGGCACAAAACGGGATCTATCCACTGATTGGCCGTCCAGTCATCGCCATTCTCCTTACCGCGGTGCTGTTCCACCTGATCACGCGGTTTATGGATCGCGAGATTCGGCGTGCTGATCGCGGCGAGGAACTCGCTGAGTTGGAGCGCCGCGAGCTGGAGCGCACTCGCGAGTTGGAGGAAGGCGTGCGCCAATTGCTGGCGGTGCACGTCCATCTGGCGAACGGCGACTTTAACGTCAAGGTGCCAACGATCCGCAATCAACTGCTCTGGCAGATTGGCAGCAGTCTGAACAATCTGGTCGCGCGCCTGGGACGCCTGGCTCAGTCTGACTTTGTCGTACGCCGCACCCAGGAAGAGACCAATCGCCTCGTCGAAGCCCTCTATGCGGTCAACAGCGGGCGGACTCCGATCTGGCCCAATGCGGCTGGCACGCCGCTCGCGGCCCTCGTTGATACGCTGCGCACCGTCCTGAGCCATCGCGGTGCCCCTGGCGGTCCGGCAGGCGTGGGCGGGCCACAAGGACTCCACCTGCCACCTGCTCCCGGCGGACACCCGGGTCCAGGTTATGGGCAAGGTCCAAATCCCAACTACGTTGATCCCGGCAGCCGTGTGCCCACGTCACCGAACCCACCGTCGTCGGCTTTTCCTGCTTATCCCGGCAATCCGCCAGGTGGCCTGCCCCCTGCTGGCCAGCCAGCAGCGCCCGATTGGATGCGCGCCCTGATGCCTGATCAGCAGCACGCCCAGGAACCGCCGTACGAACCACCTCTGGGCCAGATGCCGCAATCGCGGGCGTGGCAAGCGCCAGCAGCACCTGATGAGCGAGGCGGGCCCGATATGGCGGGCGGGTACGGCGCCCCCCCAGCACCTGAGCCCTCTGCGGAGGCTGGATCCGCCAACCCCTGGTCTCTAGACCCAGGAGCACCATTGGACGACGCACAACTTCCCGCGTGGCTGCGCGACCCAAACACCGACTAATCGCATAAGCACACCATAGGCACGGCACAGGCTGCATATCAGAGGCAGGGCACATATGAGGCTCTCGCCTCTGGCGAGGCGTGCCAGGGATGGGTCTCGCTAGCGATTGCCGCTGGGGTGAAGAGCAGCCAGGCAGCCAGCCGCGCGCCGCTCAATCTACAACTGGATGGCATCGGCAGCGGCGCGCGCTCGCGCTTCGGCGTCTGCGACGGTGGCCCCGAGCGCGGTGACATGGCCCATCTTCCGCCCGACACGCGAGGCGAGCTTACCGTAGATATGGACATGCACGCCGGGCATCGCCAGTGCGTTGGCCAGACCGTCGGCGCGTGCGGGACCCGTGCGCGTGCCCAGCAGATTCACCATGACAGCGGCTTGCGCGACCATCGCCGCGCTGCCCAGCGGCAGGCCCAGCACGGCGCGCAGGTGATTCTCGAACTGCGACGTGACGCAGCCCTCGATGCTGTAGTGGCCGGAATTGTGCGGGCGAGGTGCGATTTCGTTGTAGAGGATGGAGCCATCGGCCATCTCGAAGAGCTCGATGCCAAAGGCGCCAATTCCATCGATCGACTCAACCGCCTGTTGCGCAATCTCCGCCGCCCGCGCCAGCATCGCCGGATCACCGTCAGCGGGCGCGCGTACGACATGGCAGATGTGATTCTTCTGCACTGTCTCGACCACGGGATAGACCACACAGGTGCCTTCTCGTCCGCGAACGACCATCACCGCCAACTCACGCACGAACGGCGCCCATGCCTCCACCAGCAACGACCGCTCTGGCCAGCCGAGCCGCGCGCAGGCTCCGGCGATGTCGTCCGGACCGCGTACTGTGGCATTGCCATAGCCATCGTAGCCGTTACGCCGCGCCTTCAGCACCAGCGGCCAGCCCCACCGCTCGCTCGCCGCGATGATATCCTCTGGGCGCGTGACCTCCGCGAAGGAGGGCACAGGCACTTCCGCCGCCCGCATGTGTTGCTTCTGTAGCAGCTTATCCTGCACCGTGGCAAGTGTCCGCGCCGTTGGGAAGACCGGGACGCCCCGCGCCGCGAGCCACTCCAGCGCCGACACCTCAACGAACTCGTTTTCGAGCGTGACCGCCAGCACATCCTCCGCGAGAGCGGCGAGCGCCTGCTCATCTGTCCATGCGCCTGTGACCTCACGCACGGCGATGCGACCCGCCGGGCTGTTGCCTTCGTGTTCCAGAATCGCCACCTCGACGCCGAGCGCCGACGCCGCCTCAGCAGTCATACGCGCAAGCTGTCCGCCGCCAAGAATGCCCACCATCGCGGGATAGGCGAGCGCGTGGCGGGCTTCGGGCTGGCTGGCGGTTTCGCTTGTACCAGATGCCATTGGCTGTAAAACCTCCTGTGTATGGTCGCTCACCGTTGCATTGTATCGTATAGACCAGCATGGATGTCGCTTGTGGGGGAAAGCTGGGGCTGGATTGTACTCGCATGCTACACTGTAGGGCGATACAACCAACGAAAGAGGCGATTGGATGGGCAGCGAGACACTCACACTCACACAGCTTTCGGCAACTGAGCTGGCGGCGCATATCGTGCAGGGCGAGATTTCCGCGGTGGATGCCGTCGAGGCCCATATTGCGCGAATCGAGCAGGTGAACGGAGCGTTGAATGCCGTCGTCGTCAAACGCTACACCGCCGCCCGCGCCGAGGCACGCGCCGCCGATGAGCGCCGCGCCCGCGGCGAGCCGCTGCCGCCGTTGCATGGTGTGCCTATCACTGTGAAGGATGCGCTCGATCTCGCTGGAACGCCCTCGACGTTTGGCATCCACACGCTGGCACAGACCAACGTCTCCGACGATGTCATCTACGTCACGCGGATGCGCCAGGCAGGCGCGATCATCCTGGGCAAGACCAATGTCGCGCAGGCGCTGCTCTACATCGAGAGCGATAATCCTGTCTATGGCCGCACGAACAATCCCTGGAATCAGGCGCGCAGCAGTGGCGGCAGCAGCGGTGGAGAGGGCGCGATCATCGCGGCGGGCGGCTCGCCTCTCGGCATCGGAACCGATATTGGCGGCAGCCTGCGGGTGCCCGCGACGTTCAACGGCATCGCTTCACTCAAGCCGACGAGCGGTCGCCTGCCTGATCCAGGGCGCTACAGCATTCCCCTGGGCCAGCGCGCGGTTGTCAGCCAGGTGGGAGCATTGGCACGCACAGTGGGTGATGTGGCGCTGGCTATCGAAGTGCTCAATGGCGGGCGTTCGCCGCAGGTCGAGCCGCCAATGCCGCTCGGTGACATAGATGCGGTAGATGTCTCGAAGCTGCGCGTTGCCTACTACACCGATGACGGCACGCTGACCGTCGCGCCCGCTGTGCGCCGGGCGGTAGTCGAGGCAGCGGGCATGCTCGCGGGCCGGGGCGCGCAGGTGCTGGAATGGCGCCCGCCCGATGTCTTGCACGCGGTAGATATCTTCTATGGCCTGCTCAGCTCGGATGGCGGTGCGACGCTGGGAGGCGTCTTGCGTGCCAGCCAGAAAGACCCGCGTATCGCCCAGTTGCTCATGCTCGCCAGTGCGCCAACGCCTATGCTTGCCTCGGTTCGCGGGCTACTGCGCGCCACCGGCCAGCGGCGCACGCTAGAGGTCGCGCGGAACTTTGGCCGGCGACGCACAGCGGACTACTGGCGGCTGGTGGAGGAGCAGATGGCCTATCAGCGCCGCTTTCTGGAAGCGCTCGATAGCGACGATGGCGGCCCCTTCGACGTGATCATTTGCCCAGCGTGCGCCGTGCCCGCCATTCCGCATGGGTCGAGCAAAGACCTGCTGAC